>NZ_JASATG010000035.1:0-59695 GCF_038440195.1 Pseudoduganella sp. OTU4001
GGTGACGGGTGTCAGCGGCGCGGGCTCGGCGACGGCGGCGTGGACCGCTGCGGCGAAGTCAGCATCGCTAAGCGCCTCTTCGGCGGCGGCGGCCGGACGATTGCGCAAGCGCCACTGCGGCCCAACGCCCATCTCCTCCAAAAACACAGCGGAGCGGCGATCACTCATAAGGCATAACGCATCACAATGGCGTCCTCGCGGGTTGAGTTGGCAGCCGGGTAGTACCCCTTGCGGCGCCCGATTTCAGAAAAACCATAGCGCTGGTAG
The DNA here is from genome assembly GCF_038440195.1 of Pseudoduganella sp. OTU4001. Classification (NCBI taxonomy): domain Bacteria; kingdom Pseudomonadati; phylum Pseudomonadota; class Betaproteobacteria; order Burkholderiales; family Oxalobacteraceae; genus Pseudoduganella; species Pseudoduganella sp. OTU4001. Next base: position 268 of record NZ_JASATG010000035.1, read on the forward strand.
ATCTCCAGCGCGCGCCCGTTGGATGGGCGCACCTCCAGCAGGACCGACTCCATCCCGAGCCCGCGCGACAGGGCGACCGCCTGGTTGACCAGCAAGCGGCCAAGCCCGCGCCCCTGCCAGGGCCGTGCCACGGCGACATTCAGCAGATGCGCCTCATCGACGATCCCCATCACCAGGAAATACCCCATCAACTCCCGGTCCTGCGCGCGCAGCACCCAGGCGTGATAGCCCTGCGACAGGGAATCGGAAAAATTGGCGCGGCTCCAGGGGTGCGGGTACACCGCCTCCTCCACCGCCACCACCTCATCGAGGTCACTTTCCTGCATCGGCTCATAAACAAGCCGCGCCAGATCCCATGCCTGCTGCTTCATGCCTGCGACGCCTTCATCTCTTCACGTTCTGCCTTGGTGTAGGCGACCTTATTGCGCAGGTAGAGCGGCTGCGCCTGGGCAGCCGGCACCGCATGGCCGGCGGCGAAAGCGGCCCGGCCCAGCTGCGCGACCTGCACGGCGTGCGGCATGATGGCGGCGTCGGCGCCTTCGGCAAACGGTTTGCCGGCGAAAGCCTCGGCATAGGCCGGGAAGCCATTGCCGCAGGAACGTACCTCGCCCGCAGGCGCTACGTCGCCCGGCGCGGAAAGCGCGGCAGGCAGCACGGCCACCGGCTGGCCGGCGTCGTCAAAGCGGTATTGCGCCCAATAGACCTCGTTCATGCGCGCATCGAGCACGGTCAGCACCTGCGCCGGCGCGGCGTCGCCGTGGCGGGCGCGGTGCGCCAGCGCCATGGCGTCCAGGGTCACGATAGGCAGCAGCGGCAATCCGGCGCCAAAGCCCAGGCCCTGCGCGATACCGCAGGCCGTACGCACACCGGTGAACGAGCCCGGCCCCGCGCCGTAAGCGATCGCCTCGCAATCGCGCAGGACAATACCCGCCTCCTCCAGCAATTCCTGGATCATCGGCAGTACGGCCTGGGAATGGGTGCGCACGCCGGACGATTCGCGGAAATACACGCGCTCCCCGCGCAGCAAGGCGCAGGAAGCCAATTCAGAGGATGTTTCGATTGCAAGAATGGTAGCCATGGCCGATATTTTAACCTGTGGCCATGTACAATAGCACCCCATGCACAGCACTACCCTACAAGCCGACAACCGCGCCGAAGTGGCCGCCGCGCTGGCGCAGGACCACCTGATCGTGGCCTGCCTGTGCGCCGCCTGGTGCGGCACCTGCGCGTCCTACCGCGCGGCATTCGAGGAACTGGCCAGCCGCCATCCGGACAAGTACTTCCTGTGGGTCGATATCGAAGACCATGCCGACCTGGTGGGCGACCTCGATGTCGAGAACTTCCCGACCCTGCTGATCCAGCGCCACGAACACGTGGCCTTCTTCGGCACCATGCTGCCCGACCCGAACGTGGCGCACCGCCTGATCGAAACCCAGGCAGAGCTCAGCGACGAAGAACTGGCGCGCCAGGCGGCGTCCACCCCGGAACGCCGCCAATGGCAGCAGGAGTGCAACCTGCGCGCGCTGTTAGGCCAGGCGTAGCGGCAGGCTGCGCAGGCGCTGGCCGGTCAGCGCGAATACCGCATTCGCCACGGCCGGGGCAATCGCCGGCGTAGCAGGCTCGCCAACGCCTTCGGGCGGCTCGGCGCTCAGCACGATCACGGTTTCCACCGCCGGCACCTCATTCATGCGCAGCACTGGATAGTCGGCGAAATTGCTCTGCACGACTTTGCCTTCCTTGATGGTGATCTCGCCGCCCAGCGCCGCCGACAGTCCGTACACAACTGCCGATTCCACCTGCTGCGCAATGATATTCGGATTGACCGCGATACCGCAGTCGATGGCGCACACCACGCGATGCACGCGGATCTGCTTGTCCTGCACCGACACTTCCGCCACCTGGGCCACGATGGAACCAAACGACTGGTGCAGCGCCACGCCGTGCGCACGCCCCTCCGCCGGCTTGCCGGCCTTGGCCACAGCAGCATTCAGTACCGCCAGGTGGCGAGGGTGGTTCAGCAGCATGGTGCGGCGGAATTCCACCGGATCCTTGCCCGCCGCACTGGCCATCTCGTCGACGAAGCTCTCCTTGAAGAAGGCATTCTGCGAGTGTCCCACCGAGCGCCAGTTCCCCAGCGGCACGGCGCCATCCACCACTACATGGTTGATCTGCTGGTTCGGGATTTCGTACTGCATGTCGTACACGCCTTCGGCGGTCGAACGGTCCGGGCCCGCGCCCGGCAGGCCGAGGTTACGCTTGGTGAACTGGTGGGTCAGCGCGCCGCCGGCCGTCTTGGCTTCCCAGGCGATGATATTGCCCGCAGCATCCAGGCCCGCCGTCATGCGCGCCAGCGCGGCCGGACGGTAGACGTCGTGCGTGGTATCGTCCTCGCGCGTCCAGATCACCTGCACCGGAGCGCCCTTGGTTTCGCGCGCAATGGCGACCGCCTGCGCCACCATATCCGCCTCCAGCCGGCGGCCAAAGCCACCGCCCAGCAGGTATTCGTGCAGGATCACGTCCGACTCGCTGACGCCGCCCACGCGCGCCGCCGCGCGGCGGGCAAAGGTCGGCGCCTGGGTTCCCACCCACACGGTCACCTTGCCATCCTTGACCTGGGCCGTGCAGTTGATCGGCTCCATGCAGGCATGCGCCAGGTACGGCACGCGATACACCGACTTGATGGTGCGCAGGGCGTTGGCGGCTTGCGCCATGTCGCCGCGCTGGTGGTAGCTGTCGCCATTTTCCGACTCAAGGGCATTGGCCAGCGAGGTGTAAATCGCTTCGCTCGACAGCGAGGCATTGGCGCCGCCATCCCAGCGCACCGGCAGCGCAGCAGCGGCCTGTTTGGCTTGCCAGAAGCTGCTCGCCACCACGGCCACGCCGGCGCCGGCGCCGTTGAACGGCTCGATGGCGTTGGAAAAATCGATCACGGACAGCAGGCCCGGCATCTTCACCACCTCGGCAGGGGTAATGCCGGCGATCTTGCCGCCCACCACAGGCGACATGCGCACCGCCGCGTAGACCATGCCTTCGGGCCGGGCATCGATGCCGTACATGGCCGCGCCTTCGGATTTGATGCGCGAATCGAGGCGCGGCACGCTGGTGCCGATCAGGCGGAAGGCATGCGGGTCTTTCAGCGTGACCTTGCCCGGCTGGCCCAGGGCGGCACGGGCGGCAAGCGCGCCGTATGCCACCGACTTCTTGCTGATATCGTGGTACAGGTGGCCATTCTCGGTACGCACCTGCTCCGGCGGCACTTTCCAGTCTTGCGCAGCCTGCGCCACCAGCAGCGCACGCGCGGTAGCACCGGCCTCGCGCATCGCGCTCCAGGCGTCTTTCACGCTGGACGAACCGCCAGTGATGACGATGCCCAGTTCGCGCGCCACCTTGCCCAGCATCCAGCTGGCAAAGGCACGCGTGCGGCCGGTATCGTCGGGATGGAATGGGAGTGTTTCGCGCATCACGGCCAGGTTGGCGTAAATCTTGTCGGCCGGCGCCTGGACCAATTTGATCGCGTCCAGCCCGACATCCAGCTCCTCCGCTACCAGCATGGACAGCGCGGTGTGCACGCCCTGCCCCATTTCCGCGCGCGGCATCGCCAGCTGCACGGTGCCGTCGGAAGCGATGGCGATCCAGCCGTTGAGCGGGACTGCGCCGTTTTCCAGCGGCAGCTGTTCCTTGCCGCGCAGGCGCTGGCGCGGCGGCATCACACCCCAGCCGACCAGCATGGCGCCGGCGATGGCAACGCCGCTCAACATGAAGCGGCGGCGCGAGGATTGTTTTGGTTTCAGCATAGTGGTCCCATCACGGCAGCCAGCGCTGCAGCAAGTCCTCCGGCATTACCGGCCGGCTGTAATAGTAGCCCTGCGCCTGGTTGCAGCCATGGCGCAGCAGGAAGGCCGCCTGCTGCTCCGTCTCCACGCCTTCCGCGATGACGGACAGGTTCATGCTGCGGCCCAGCTGGATGATAGCGATGGCGATGGCCTCGTCGTTGACGTCGGTCGAGATATCCTTGATGAAGGAACGGTCGATCTTCAGCGTCTGCACCGGCATCTGCTTCAGGTAGGCCAGCGAGGAATAGCCGGTGCCGAAATCGTCGATCGCCAGCGACACGCCGACCGCGTGCAGGTCGTTGATGAAGGCCAGCGCATCGCCGGTATTCATGATCACCGACTCGGTTACTTCCAGCTGCAGGCGATGCGGCTCGAGGCCGGTTTCGCGCAGGATGTCGGCCACGGTGTTGACCATGCTGCCGCGCTCGAACTGCTTAGCCGACAGGTTGACGGCAATTTTTGGCACGTGCAGGCCGGCTTCCTGCCAGCGCACCATCTGGCGGCAGGCCTCGATCAGCACCCACTGGCCCAGCTGGTTGATGAAGCCCGTGTCTTCCGCCAGCGGGATGAAGCGGTTCGGCGGCACCAGGCCCAGTTCCGGATGGTTCCAGCGCACCAGCGCTTCCACGCCCAGCAGCTTGCCGGTATCGATTTCGACCTGCGGCTGGAAGTTAAGGAAGACTTCTTCCTTCTCGATCGAGCGGCGCAGATAGGTTTCCAGGCGCAGGCGTTCGACGCCCTCGCCCGTCATGGATGGCTGGTAGAAGCGGTAGCCGTTGCGGCCGCGCGCCTTGGCCTGGTACATGGCTACGTCGGCGTTACGGATCAGCATATTCAGGTCGCTGGCATCGGTCGGGAACACCGAGATGCCGACCGAACAGGTCACGAACAGCTCGTGCCCGGCCACCATGAATGGATGTTCGAACATGGCCACCAGCTTCTCGGCCACCTGGCCGGCGCCGTACTGGCCTTCCACGTCTTCCAGCAGCACGATGAATTCGTCGCCGCCCAGGCGCGCCAGCGTGTCGCCTTCGCGCAGCTTGTCCGACAGCGCGTGCGCCACCTGCTTCAGCAGCTCGTCGCCGATATGGTGGCCCAGCGTGTCGTTGACGTTCTTGAAGCGGTCAAGGTCGATGAACAGCAGCGCCAGCTGCTCGTTGCTGCGCATGGAGCGCTGGATAGCGTGCTGCAGGCGGTCGTGGAACAGCAGGCGGTTCGGCAGCTGCGTGAGCGGATCGTGGTGGGCCAGGTGGTCCAGCTTTTCCTGCGATTCCTTGACCAGGGTGATGTCGCTGAATACGCCCACATAGTGGGTTGTGATGCCGCGCGAATCGCGCACCGCGGTCAGGGTCAGCCACTCCAGGTACAACTCGCCGCTCTTGCGCTGGCTCCAGATTTCGCCGCGCCAGTAGCCGTGGTCTACCAGCTCCTTCCACAGCTCGGCGTGGAATTGCTCATCGTGGCGGCCCGAACGCGTCACGCTGCGGTCGCGGCCCAATGCTTCGGCCTCGGTGTAGCCGGTAATCTGGGTGAAGGCCGGGTTGACGGCCACGATGGTGCCTTTATCATCGATCACCATCACGCCGTCGGCAATGTGTTCCAGCACGGTGGCCGACAGGCGCAGTTTTTCTTCCGCTTCCTTACGCGCGGTGATGTCCGCGTACACCCAGATCGAGCCTTCGTTCGGGCGGTTCTGGTCGATCGCGCAGCCGGACACCATGCACCAGAAAAGCGAGCCGTCCTTGCGGCGGTAGTGGCGCTCCTCGCTGAAGTACTCGCCACTCTGCAGCGACGGATACTGGCGCGCGCCGGCCGATTCGAAATCGAAGGTGGTCGGGAATACGATGGCGGTGGAGGCGCCGATCATTTGGCCCGGCTCGTAGCCGAACAGGTCCTCGCAGCGGCGGTTGACGGACACGATGGTACGGTGGCGCACGAACATCACGCCGAACATCACGTTATCAAGAATAGCGCTCTGCTCCGCCAGCAGGCCTTCAATGCGCATCTCATTGTGCTTACGCTGGCTGATGTCGGAAATGATGCCGTCGACCCAGGGCGAACCGCCCGATTCGGCCGGCTGCGGCTGGCCGTTCTCGGCCACCCAGCGCTCGGTGCCGGTGGAGTCGATGATGCGATATTCGATTTCGTACGGTTTGCCGTCCTGGATCGCCTGCACCACCACGCGGCGCTGGCGTTTGCGGTCTTCAGGACAAATCAGGTTGGCCCATGCATGGGTGGTGCTGCGCATGAACTGCGCGGCGGAGTAGCCGGAGATTTCTTCAATGGCGTCGGACACGAAATCGATCGGGCCATCGGGGCGGAAGCGGAACACCGCGCCCGGCACCTGGGTCACGATGGTGCGGAAGCGCTCCTCACGCTGGGCGATGTCTTCGAACAGGTGTTTGATCGCGACCCGCATCTGGTCCAGCTGGCCGGCCAGGCGACCCAGTTCGTCGCTGCCGCTCAATTCCATCCGGGTTTCGAAATCGCCGTGCGACAGGCGGTCGGAGAAGCGCATCAGCTTGCGCAGGGGTTTCAACAGGCGCTGGTTCAGGAACAGCACGATCAGCAGCAGCGACACCGTCAGCTGCGCCGCCAGCACGAAGACATAGGACAGCTGCTTCTCGCGCAGTTCCTGCTGCGAGCGTGCATCGTCCATTTCGACCATGATCTTGCCGATCTTCTCTCCGCGCACCAGGATTTCGCGTTCGGCGCGCACCACATTGCCGATGGCGCGCTTGGGCGCTTCCACGTGCATGAACTGGGTATCAGCCTGGCCGGTGACCTGCACCTGCAGCACCGAGCGGTCGCGCATCACGGATTCGACCAGCGAGTGGGCCGATTCCGCATTCATATTCCACAGGGATTCCTGCATGCCGAGCGCCAAAATGTCGGCATTGCGCTGCAGGGATTCGTTCAGGGCGGTCTGCGCCGACTTCTGCTCGTGCACGCCGATCAGCAAGTAGCTACCGATAATCGCCGGAATCACCAGGCCGCCGAATACCACCAGTAACAGGGCACCATAGATGGACAAGCCATACAGTGCGCTCAGGCGGGACCTAAGTTTGTTATATAAATTCCGAGCCATTCAGCGGGTTCTGTTGGAAAAGATTATCCAGCAGCAATTATGCACGTATCTTGGTATGATCGCCACTCTATAAAGGAAGGAGTTACCCTATGTCGTTTTCTATGTATTCCGCCTCGATTCCGGTCTTCCGCCAGATCCTGGGCAGCCTGCTGTCCATTCTTGACAAGGCCGACGCCTATGTTGAGGAAAAGAAGCTCGATCCGAACGCCTTGCTGCAGTTCCGCCTGTTCCCGGACATGCTGCCATTTACCCGCCAGATCCAGATTGCGGCCGACTTCGCCAAGGGCGCGGGCGCACGCCTGGCTGGCGCGGATGTGCCGTCCTATGAAGATACTGAAAAGACCATTGGTGAACTCAAGCTGCGCATCCAGCGCACCCTGACCTTCCTGGATTCGCTGCCGCGTGAGGCGATTGAGGGTTCGGAGACGCGCTCGGTAACCACCGGTAGCGGTGAGAAGACCAAGCAATGGGTGGGGCAGGAGTATCTGGTGCATTATGCCTTGCCGCACTTCTACTTCCACGCCACCACCGCTTACAACATCCTGCGCCACAATGGGCTGGAGATTGGCAAGAAGGACTTTATTGGCTCGTGGAAGGCCGAATAAACCCGGCAAACCGGGGTCAGGAATTCCGGCGCGGGTAACCCTGCGCCAGAATGCGCTGCCACACCTTCTCTTTCTCGTCCGCGCTCATGGCCACCCAATGCGCGACCTCGATATAGGTCCTGCCACAGCCCCGGCAAATCTCATCAAAGGTCGTCGAGCAAACCGCTACGCAAGGCGTATCCGGGCGCTCCGGCACTTTCTGCTCCGCCATCACTTCACCTTCAAACCCAGCTTATCCCAGCCCTCGTGGCCGAGTTTTTCCATGGTTTCGATATTCTTTTCAAAGATATCGGACGCCTCCGGGAACGCCTCCACCGCACGATCGATCGACGCCTCGCGCAGCAGGTGCAGGGTCGGGTAAGGCGAACGGTTGGTGTAGTTCGAGATATCGTTCTTGTCGGTATCCGCAAACTGGTAATCCGGGTGGAAGCTCGCCACCTGCAGCTCGCCATCCAGCTTCAGCTCCTCCAGCGCGGCATCGGCCACGTCCAGGAACTCGTTGTAATCCTCAAAATCCTGCAGCACCAGCGGATGGATCAGCAAGGTCGTATCGACCACCTCCGCATCTTCCTCGGCCAGGAACTCCAGCTCCTTGATCAGGTCCTCCAGCAGTTCTTCCGGCGAAGAAGCCTCCGACACCACGTACCGCACCTGCTTCTTCACATGCACCGCTTTGGCGAACGGGCACAGGTTCAGGCCGATAACCGCCTTTTCCAGCCACTGTTCGGTGTCCGCGATGACGGCTTCATAATCCACTGGAGTGTTGCTCATTTATACATCCAAATTCGTTGTCCAAGGCATCAATTATATAGCCAGTTCGACATAATTATCCAAGAAAATCAGGCACATAGCGAATTTTACCTTGACTCGACCGGGTTTCGCCCCTAGACTCTCGCCTTAGATAGTCCGTCCTTTGTTTCTGTAAGGCAACCGCGAAACACTATGCAAGATAGACTCAAACAAGCTGTCCTGATCGCCCTGGCGCTGAGCGCTGCGGTCCCGGCAGCCTCGTCCCTGGCAGCGACCGAGCCCGCGAAATCCGTGGTGCTTCAGGTTCCCGCCGTCGAAGAATACAAAGAAACCGATGTCTGGGGTCGTATCCGCTCCGGCTATGCCATTCCCGATGTAAATAACGCCCTGGTCAGCAAGCACGTCAAGTGGTACGCCGACCGCCAGGATTACATCAACCGCACCGTCGGCCGCGCCTCACTCTACCTGTTCCATGTGGTGGAGGAGCTGGAAAAGCGCAATATGCCGACCGAACTGGCCCTGCTGCCCTTCATCGAATCCGCTTTCAACCCGCAAGCCCTGTCGACCGCCAACGCGGCCGGCCTGTGGCAGTTCGTGCCGGGCACCGGCCGCGACTACGACCTGAAGCAGAACGCCTTCAAGGACGACCGCCGCTCCGTGCTGGCCTCGACCGACGCCGCCCTGAGCTACCTGCAGCGCCTGTACACCATGTTCGGCGACTGGCACCTGGCTCTGGCCGCCTATAACTGGGGCGAAGGCAATGTGCAGAAAGCCATCAAGCGCAACCAGGCCGCCGGCAAGCCGACCGATTTCGAGAGCCTGGCCGAACATATGCCGGCCGAAACCCGCAACTACGTCCCGAAGCTGCAGGCGGTGAAGAACATCGTCGCCAACCCGGCCCAGTACGCAGTGCACCTGCCAGCGATCAATAACGAGCCCTACTTCACCGCGATCGACAAAACGCGCGATATCGACCTGAACCTGGCCGCCAAGCTGGCCGAGATCTCGGTAGATGAATTCAAGGCCCTGAACCCGCAATTCAAGAAGCCGGTGATTACCGGCGGCGAGCAGACCAAGATCCTGTTGCCGACCGAGAACGCGGAGAAATTCGCCGCCAACCTGGCCTCCTGGACCCACGCCCTGTCGAGCTGGACCACCCACAAGATCAGCAGCGCCCGTGAAAGCATTGCTTCCCTGGCACGCAAGTTCGGCACCACGCCGGATGCGATCCGCCAGGCCAACAATATTCCGCAGAAATCGGTGCTGAAAGCCGGCTCCACCATCCTGGTGCCGAAGGTTTCCGCCAGTGCCGGCGACATCTCGAGCGAAGTGATCGAAAACGCCGCCCTGGCGCTGGACGACGCCGAGCGCGCAGGCCCGAAACGCAGCAATTACCGCCAGGCTTCCTCCTCCCGCAGCGAGTCCAAGCCGGCAGTCAGCCTGGTCAAGCCACGCGTCAAGCGTGACGAAGCCGGCAAATCCAAGTCCCGCCGCAGCAACTAAAACGGCTTTACCGGCCCGCCACCCCCTTGCCAAACTTGCAGGGGTGGCGCCGCCGCGTTTACAATCCCGTTCTTGCGGTATAACCCCATTGGAGTAGATATGGCTTTCTTGCAAGGCAAAAAAATCCTGATTACTGGCGTCCTGTCCAACCGATCCATCGCTTACGGCATTGCTAAGGCTGCCCACCGCGAAGGCGCCGAACTGGCTTTCACCTACGTTGGCGAGCGCTTCAAAGACCGCATCACTGAATTCGCCGCCGAATTCGGCAGCAACCTGGTCTTCGACTGCGACGTCTCCAGCGACGAACAGATCACCAACCTGTTCACCGACCTGGCCAAGAGCTGGGACCGCCTGGACGGTTTCGTGCACGCCATCGGCTTCGCCCCGCGTGAAGCGATCGCCGGCGAATTCCTGGACGGCCTGACCCGCGAAAACTTCCGCGTCGCCCACGATATTTCCGCTTACAGCTTCCCGGCCATGGTGAAGGCCGCCCTGCCGCTGCTGAAGCCTGGCTCCTCCGTGCTGACCCTGTCCTACCTGGGCGCGGTACGTGCGATCCCTTACTACAACACCATGGGCCTGGCCAAAGCATCGCTGGAAGCCTCCGTGCGCTACCTGGCAGAGAACCTGGGCCAGCATGGCATCCGTTCGAACGGCATTTCTGCCGGCCCGATCAAGACCCTGGCTGCCTCCGGCATCAAGGACTTCTCCAAGCTGCTGGGCTTCGCCTCCGCCCACGCCCCACTGCGCCGCAACGTGACCATTGAAGAAGTGGGTAACGCCGCAGCGTTCCTGCTGTCCGACCTGTCCTCCGGCATCACCGGCGACATCATGTATGTCGACGGCGGCTTCTCGCACGTGATGGGCCTGAATTCGAGCGACTACGAGTAATCCTCGTCCGCTCATCTCCAAAGCCGCCTCCGGGCGGCTTTCTCAATTTGGGGAAGAAAAACAGGGACGGAACAAGTTTTCCGCTGGGCGGAAAACTTGTTCCGTCCCTGTTTTTTCAGCCCAGCATCGAGCCTTTGCGCGGAATCAAATTGACAACTTGGAAAAGTGAGACTAAAGTGATATCACTTTGATGTAACCTTCATAGGATTGATCATGACCCGCAACGAAAAGTCGTTCTCGTCTTACAGTGGCTATCTGGCCCTTACCGTGGTGGTCGCGCTGGCGATCCTGGCCTTCCTGATGCTGCGTGCTTTCCAGCCGCTGCTGGCCGCTGCGTGTGCGCTGGTGGCGGTGTTCCTGGCGCCGGGGCTGTACATGCTGCAGCCGAATGAAAGCGCCCTGCTGACCTTGTTCGGACAATACATCGGCACCGACCGCAACGAGGGCCTGCGCTGGGCCTTCCCGCTGTACCGCAAGCAGCGCCTGTCGCTGCGTGCCCGCAACCTGAACGCGCCAACCCTGAAGGTGAACGACAAGCGCGGCAACCCGGTCGAGATTTCGGCCGCCATCGTGTGGCGCGTGCAGGATACGGCGCAGGCGATCTTCGACGTGGATGATTTCGAGCGCTACGTGGCGGTGCAGGCGGAAGCCGCAATCCGCCACCTGGCCTCGCGCTATGCTTATGACGAGGGCGAAGACCTGGCTCAGGGCGAGATGACGCTGCGTTCGGGCCTGGATGAAGTCTCGCAGGCACTCAGGGCGGAACTGCAGGCGCGTTTCGGCGCAGCGGGCGTGGAAACGGTGGACGCCAAGCTCACCCACCTCGCCTACGCTCCGGAAATCGCGCAAGTGATGCTGCGCCGCCAGCAGGCCGAAGCCATCGTCAGCGCCCGCTCCCGCATCGTGCACGGCGCTGTCAGCATGGTTGAAGCCGCGCTGAACAGCCTGGCCGAGCGCGAAATCGTGGAGCTCGATACCGAGCGCAAAGCCGCCATGGTCAGCAACCTGCTGGTCGTGCTGTGCTCCGACAAAGAAACCCAGCCAATCGTCAACACCGGCACCCTGTACAACTAAGCAATATGGCAAGCCCCGGCAAAAAAGCCTTCCCGCTGCGTATCGATCCCGCCCTGTGGGAGGAATTGCAGCGCCTGGCCGCCCAGGATTTGCGCAGCGTGAACGCGGAAATCGAGTTCCTGCTGCGGGAATCCCTGGCGCGCCGGGGTATCAAACCGCGCCCCGCACCAGCGCAAGAAAATCCCGACACGGCTTTCGAAAAGCCTGTATAATTCACCCCTTGTGCGCTGCAACACACATAACGCAGCTGTAATAAAAACACAAATAGCAGCTTCGCGAACCTATCTGCCGCATCCCTAAACATTGGATGCCGCCTAAAAAGCCCTCCGCCTTGCGTGTCGTAGTCAAATGACACCGTCCCGGCGCAAAGCTTTTGTGCCGAAATTTCTATACAAAATAGAGTCGTTTCGTCGTTCTGGTTAGCGTTGCTTTTTTTCGCTTGATTTACGAAAGATATACATGACTTTTGAAGCACTTGGTCTCCACACGTCCATCCTCAACGCACTGACCGAGTCCGGTTACACCGCGCCGACTCCAGTCCAGCAGCAGGCCATCCCTGCGGCGATTGAAGGCAAGGACTTGCTGGTTTCCTCGCAGACCGGCTCCGGCAAGACCGCGGCCTTCATGCTGCCTTCGCTGCACCTTCTGGCCAGCGCGCCTTACACCGGCGCCGGCAAGACCGCCGCACAGGAAGCCCAGTCGGCGCGCGCCCGTGGCGAGCGTCCGCGCTTCCGCCCTGCTACCCCGAAAATGCTGGTGTTGACCCCAACCCGTGAACTGGCCCTGCAAGTCACCACCAACACCACCAAGTACACCTCCCAGCTGCGCCACATCAAGTCGGTCGCAATCCTGGGCGGCATGCCTTACCCTAAGCAGATGCAACTGCTGTCGCGCAATCCGGAAATCCTGGTGGCGACCCCTGGCCGCCTGATCGACCATATGGAGCAAGGCAAGATCGACTTCTCCCAGCTGCAGATCCTGGTGCTGGACGAAGCTGACCGCATGCTGGACATGGGCTTCATCGACGACATCGAGAAGATCGTTGCCGCTACCCCTGATTCGCGCCAGACCATGCTGTTCTCGGCAACCCTGGACGGCGTGGTGGGTAATATGGCCCGCCGCATCACCAAAGAGCCGCAGATCATCCAGATCAACACCGCCACCACCAAGCACGAGAACATCATGCAGCGCGTGCACTTCGTGGACGACCTGTCGCACAAGAACCGCCTGCTGGACCACCTGCTGCGCGACGAAACCATGGACCAGGCAGTGGTCTTCACCGCCACCAAACGTGACGCCGACACCATCGCCGACCGCCTGAACATCGCCGGCTTCTCCGCCGCTGCGCTGCACGGCGACATGCACCAGGGCGCGCGTAACCGCACCCTGGACGGCCTGCGCCGCGGTAACGTGAAGGTACTGGTAGCGACCGACGTGGCAGCACGCGGCATCGACGTGCCGAACATCACCCACGTGTTCAACTACGACCTGCCGAAGTTCCCTGAAGACTACGTGCACCGCATCGGCCGTACCGGCCGCGCTGGCCGTAACGGTGTCGCAGTATCGCTGGTGAACCATGCTGAAAACATGCTGGTGCGCCGCATCGAACGCCTGACCCGCCAGCCGATTCCGGTCGAAGTGATCGAAGGCTTCGAGCCTAAGCGTGCAGCGCCTTCGCGTTCCGCTTCGCGTCCAGGCTGGAAGCCGGGCGATGGCCGCAACGCCAAGCCAGGCCAGCGTTCCTTCTCGAACCCGCGTTCGGAAGGCGGCCATTATCGCAGCGAAGGCAACCCGTTCGCTGGTGAGCGTCGCGAAGGCGGCTACCGCAACGAAGGCGGTTTCCGTGGCGAGCGCAGCGAAGGCGGCTTCCGTAACCGTAACGAAGGCGGCGTGCGCGCTGAAGGCGGTTTCCGTCCTGAAGGCGGCTTCCGCCAGCGCAACGAGGGCGGCTTCCGCAACGAACGCCCGGAAAGCGCTCCGCGTAATGAAGGCGGTTTCCGTAACCGTGCAGACGGCGGCGGTTTCCGTCCCGAAGGCGGCTTCCGCAAGGAAGGCGGTTTCCGTGAGCGCGGCGAGAGCACCTTCCGCAACCGCGACCGCGATGCGGGCGGCTTCAAGGGCCCACGCACCGATGCACCGCGCCGCCCATGGGGCGATCGCTAATCGATAGCGAGCAATAAGAAGGCCGCCAGGGCAACCTGGCGGCCTTTTTCTTTTGTACGTCATCGAACAGAGCGCCAAACGAATCGGCGCGACACTGCGGCCATGAAAACAGCTCTCATGGTCCTGTTATTAGCCGGCACGGGCGCGCATGCGGCTCCGGACTCGCCCTCCCCAACCCTGCGCGCCCAGGTGCTGCTTGACCGGGCCAATTTCTCACCCGGCCAGATCGATGGTTCCGCCGGCGACAATATGCGGCAAGCGCTGATCGGCTTCCAGCGTGCGCGCGGCCTGCCAGAGACGGGCAAAGCCGATCAGGCGACGCTGGCTGCGCTGGATGATGGCCAGCCGGTGCTCACCACGTACACCGTGACCGACGCCGACGTCGCCGGCCCCTTCGAGCCGGTGCCGGAGGATATGGCCGACAAGGCCAAAATGCAGGCGATGGGCTATTCGAGCGCGGCGGAGGCACTGGGAGAGCGCTTCCACGCCAGCCCGGCGCTGCTGCGCAAGCTCAATCCAGGCAAGGAAATCGAGCAGGCCGGCGCGCAAATCATGGTGCCCAATATCGGCGCCGCGCGCACCCTGCCGAAAGCCGCCAGCGTGGTGGTGGACCGCAGCGACCGCACGCTGGCTTTGCTGGATGCATCCGGGCGCCTGATCGCGCAAATGCCTTCCACCACCGGCAGCGAGCACGACCCGTTGCCGGTCGGGCAGTGGAAAGTGAATGGCGTGGCGCGCAACCCGCCCTTCCACTACAACCCGCAATTGTTCTGGGATGCGCGGCCGGATGAAAGCAAGGCCACCATCCCGCCCGGGCCGAATAATCCGGTCGGCGTGGCGTGGATCGATCTGTCGATCGACCATTACGGCATCCACGGCACGCCGGAGCCGGGCAAGATCGGCAAAACGCAGTCGCACGGCTGCATCAGGCTCACCAACTGGGACGCTGCGCGCGTCGCCGATGCCGTGGGGCCGGGTACGCCAGTCGTGCTGCAGGAATAAGGAGGTCGTCATGAGACCTTTAGGCACATTCGGCACCCTGGTCATCGGTATTGTCCTCGGTGCGGCAGGCACGTTGCTGCTGTTAAGCCGCGTGCCGCTCGACAGCCGCGAGACGGCTGCCATCACCGTCCCCGCCGACCAGCAACCGCGCGCAGCGGCACCCATAGCGCCCATCGAGCCGAAGTCCACGCCAGCAGCAGCGGAACACGCGCTGCCCGCCCGCGCGGCGACGCCCGGCACCAGCGAACCAGGCGTACCCGGCGCCGGCAAGGCATCCGGCGACTCAATGGCCGGCATGCGCGCAGCCGATAGCAGCGGCACCGGCGGCCTGGTCGCCAGCAGCGGCAGCGGTTCGTCGCTGCTGATCCCCGTGGCCGGCATCAAGGCGGCGCAAATCCGCGACACCTACAGCCAGCCGCGCGGTGCGGAACGGGTACACGAAGCGCTCGACATCCCCGCACCGATCGGCACCCCGGTCTACGCGGTGGCGGACGGCCGCATCGCCAAGCTATTCAACAGCAAACCCGGCGGCCTGACGATCTACCAGTTCGATCCAAACGAAAAGTACAGCTACTACTACGCCCACCTGGACCACTACGCGACCTCGCTGAAAGAGGGCCAGCAGGTGAAACGGGGGGATGTGATTGGCTATGTCGGCACCACCGGCAATGCCGATCCCGCCGCGCCGCACCTGCACTTTGCGATGTTCGAATTGGGTCCGGAAAAGAACTGGTGGCAGGGAAAACCGCTCAACCCCTACCCGCTGCTGGGTCACCAGTGACGCACGCGCCCCGTGTCCATGTGCACGAACTGTGAAGTCGGGTAATAGCCAACCCCGCCGCCCTTGAGCGCCAGCGCCGCCTTGTGCAGGCGCTCCAGGTCGCGCCCCGGAATGCGCACATCGATCGCCTTCCCTTCCAGGTGCATGCTGTGCTTCGCCACCCCGCCGCTGGCTTCCGCCAGCTTGCGGTTGCTTTCGGGCGAGCGGTAGCCGGAAATCACATGGATCACTTCATTGTTGCTGAACTGCGCGCTGACGCGTTCCAGCATGAGCAGCAGTTCTGGATCCATGGTTGCAATCTTGTCATTGCGATGGTCGCGCAGCAGATGGTTGATGTCCTGCAGCGCTTCCCGAATAAACTGGCCGTCGGCCCAGAACATGGTGCGCAGGGTCTCGCCGGTATGCGTATTGTAAAAGCGCAGGCTGCGCTCATGCGGCGCCGCGATGGCCGCGCGCGCCATGGATGGCAGGGCCAGCGCTGAGGCCACTGCGACGGAACTTTTAAGGAAGGATCGACGGTGGTTCATGGCGTTAGCTTACCGCTGACGCCGATTCCATGTTTTTATGGCGCGCGGAAAGAAGTTTCGATATACTTGATTACTCAAGCACTTTTCAATGAATAGTCATGGATAACGCACTCGAATTCTGCCTGCGCCTGGCGCGCACCCACGCCACCATCATCCGCCGCCTGGACACCGTCCTGGGCGGCCACCATGGCCTGAGCTTCAGCGACTTCATGCTGCTGCAAAGCCTGGCCAACGCGCCCGGCGGCCGCCTGCGCCGCGTCGACCTGGCCGACCGCCTGGGCCTGACCGCGTCCGGCGTCACCCGCACCCTGCTGCCACTGGAAAAAACCGGCTGGGTGGCGCGCCAGGCCGATGAACGCGATGCGCGCGTCGGTTACGCGGTGATCACCGCCGCCGGGCACGGGCTGCTGGACAATGCCCAGCGTACCGCCGCCGAATACGCGGCCGACCTGCTGCGCCATTCAAGCGACGAGGAGCTGGCGCCCCTGAACACTGTCCTCGGCAACCTGGTAGGGCTTCAAAAATGACTACCACGCTGAAAACCGATACCAACTTCCGCTGGCTGCTGTCCGGCGGCGTACTCTCCATGCTGGGTGACCAGTTCACCCTGATCGCCCTGCCCTGGCTGGTGCTGAAGCTGACTGGCGACCCGCTCTCGCTCGGCCTGGTGCTGGCCTTGCTGGGCGTCCCGCGTGCCATCTTCATCCTGTTCGGCGGCGCGCTGGTCGACCGCTATTCGCCCAAGCGCGTGCTGATGCTGTCCAAGCACGCCAGCTCGGTGCTGCTGGGCGTATTGGCCGCGCTGACCCTGACCGGCAGCGCGACCTTGCCTGCGGTGTATGTGCTATCGCTCGGCATCGGCCTGGCGCAGGCTTTCGCCATCCCGTCCGGTACATCGATGATGCCGCACGCGGTGCCGCGCGAGCTGCTGCAGGCCGCCAACGGCGTCATGATGGGCCTGCGCCAGATTGGCCTGCTGGCCGGGCCATTGCTGGCGGCGCTGCTGCTGGCCGTCGGCGGCAATGGCGAAGGCGGCATGCATGCGCTGGGCCTCGCCTTCGCCTTCGATTGCGCCAGCTTTGTGATTTCGGCATGGACCTTGTCCAGGGTCGTGCCACTGCCGCTGCCTGGCGCTGCGGCTGCGCCCGCAAGCAGCGTGTGGCGCTCGGTTGGCGAAGGCATCGCCACCGTCTGGCGCGATGTCGAAATGCGCGCCTGCTTCGGCTACTGGGGCCTGGTGTCACTGCTGATCGGCGGCACGATGCAGGTTGCCCTTCCGGTGCTGGCCAAGGAGCGCCTGCACGACGGTTCCGCTTTCGGCATGCTGATGGCGGCGCATGGCGCGGGCTGCCTGCTGGGCATGGGCTGGTCGGCGTTCTCCTCGCGCCGTAACGGCGCCACGCCGGCCAACCGCATGCGCATCGGCCTGATGGCGCTGGGTATCGACGCCATCGCCGGCCTGCTGCTGCTTCCACTGGGCGCGATTACAGCGTTGTGGCAAGGCGGCCTCCTGCTGCTTGCGCTGGGCGCTTTGCAAGGCTTGATCAACGTGGTGATCTTCACCTGGATCCAGCAGCGCGTGCCGCCGCAGATGATCGGCCGCACCATGAGCATCTTCATGTTCATCCTGTTCGGACTTGCACCGCTGTCGGCAGCGCTCACCGGCTGGTTGCTGCAGTACGTGTCGTTGCAGGAGATGTTTGTCGGCGGCGGCTTTGTGCTGCTGGCTTGCGTGGCGCTGGCCTGGGTGTTTACGCCAATGCGCCGCATCGGTTTGAGCGGGTAGAATCTGCGCTATGGAAACCAAATGGCTTGAAGACTTTATCTCGCTGGTCGAAACGAATAGTTTCAGCCGCTCGGCGCAGCTGCGCCATGTGACGCAGCCTGCTTTCTCGCGGCGCATCCAGTCGCTTGAGAACTGGCTGGGCATGGACCTGATCGACCGCACCTCCTACCCGACGCGCGTGACGCCGGCGGGGCTGGTGTTCTACGAACAGGCGCTGGAAATGCTTAGCCAGATCAACGGCGTGCGAGAACTATTGCGCGGCAAGCGTGCAGCGGCGCAGAACAGCATCGACCTGGCGGTTCCGCATACCTTGTCGCTGACCTTCGTGCCGAAGTGGATCACGCAGCTCGAGGAGGAATTCGCGCCGATCAATTCGCGGCTGATGGCGCTGAACGTGCACGACGCGGTGCTGCAGCTGGTGGAAGGCGGCTGCGACCTGCTGCTGTGCTACCACCATCCGCGCCAGCCGGTCCAGCTGGATCCGGGACGCTACGACATGCTGGTGCTGGGGCGCGAGGCGCTGCGGGCCTATGCGCGCTGCGATAAGGCGAAGCAGCCGGAGTTTGTGCTGCCGGGGCGGAAGACTGCTCCGCTGCCTTTCCTTTCCTACACCACCAATGCTTACCTGGGGCGCATGGTCGACCTGATCGTGTCGGATGCGAAGCAGGCTTTGCATCTTGAGACCCACTACGAGACGGATATGGCGGAGGGCTTGAAGATGATGGCGTTGGAGGGGCGCGGGATTGCCTTCCTGCCCGAATCGGCGGTGACGCGCGAAGTTAAACAAAAGCTATTGGCGCCAGCCGACGGCGGGCGCGCGGAGTGGGAAATCGAGATGGAGATCCGGCTCTATCGCGAGCGGCCAAGCGCTGCACGGCCTGGCAAGGCGATTGTGGCAAGGCTTTGGGAGCATCTCGCAGAGCGGCAGAAGCCGGCTTCGGCGAAGCGGCGGTTGCCTGCGTCCGACCGCTGAACCCCGGTAAACCTGGGTACGACCCAAGGGTCGGACCCAGGCCGGCGGCGGGCGCGTATCGGGTCTGACCCTTGGGTCTGACCCAGGTTTACCGGGTTGTAGTTCGACTACCAAATCCAAGGTTATGCAAATTTTGCATAACCGGATGCGCACTCGGCATTGGCCTCCGGAATTGCACAGGAATAAGATTCGCCGCGTTACCGAACAACTCAAGCGAGTCACACAATGACCAACCACGCCTTGCCTTCCTACCTCAACGCCGACGATCTCGGTCCATGGGGCCAGTACCTGAAACAAATCGATCGCGTCACCCCTCACCTGGGCAACCTGTCCCGCTGGGTGGAAACCCTGAAGCGTCCAAAGCGCATCCTGGTTGTCGACGTACCGATCGAGCGTGATGACGGCACTATCGCCCACTACGAGGGCTACCGCGTGCAGCACAATATGTCGCGCGGCCCAGGCAAGGGCGGCGTGCGCTTCCACCAGGACGTGACCCTGTCGGAAGTGATGGCCCTTTCGGCATGGATGACGGTGAAAAACGCCGCCGTCAACGTGCCATACGGTGGCGCAAAAGGTGGTATCCGTGTCGATCCGAAGACCCTGTCCAAAGGTGAACTGCAGCGCCTGACCCGCCGCTACACCAGCGAGATCAGCCTGATCATCGGCCCGACCAAGGATATCCCTGCACCGGACGTGAACACCAACGAACAGGTGATGGCATGGATGATGGACTCCTACGCCATGATCGAAGGTAACCTGTCGACCGGCGTTGTAACCGGCAAGCCAATCTCGATGGGCGGCTCGCTGGGCCGTCGTGAAGCAACCGGCCGCGGCGTGTTCGTGACCGGCCGCGAAGCGGCTGCCAAGCGTGGCGTTGCCATCCAGGGCGCACGCATCGCAATCCAGGGCTTCGGCAACGTGGGCGGCATCGCTGCCAACATGTTCGCAGAAGCTGGTTCCAAGATCATCGCTGTACAAGACCACACCGGCACCGTGGTGCACCAGGGCGGCCTGAATGTCGCTGAACTGCACAAGCACGTAGCGGAAACCGGCGGCGTCGCTGGCTTCGCAGGTGCCGAAGCAACCCAGGACCGCGATTCCTTCTGGGGCATCGAGTCCGACATCCTGGTACCGGCAGCGCTGGAACAGCAGATCACCGCCAAGAACGCAGGCCAGATCCGCACCAAGATCATCCTGGAAGGCGCCAACGGCCCGACCACTCCGGAAGCGGACGACATCCTGAACGAAAAAGACATCCTGATCGTTCCGGACGTTCTGTGTAACGCCGGCGGCGTGACCGTGTCCTACTTCGAGTGGGTGCAGGACTTCTCCTCCTTCTTCTGGAGCGAGGAAGAGATCAATGCACGCCTGACCCGCATCATGCAGGACGCGTTCAACTCCGTGTGGGAAGTGTCGCAAGAGAAGAAGGTTTCGCTGCGCACCGCAACCTTCATCCTGGCATGCACCCGCGTGCTGGCTGCCCGCGAAGTTCGTGGCCTGTACCCATAATCACACTCAAGCACGGGCGCCCGCGTAGCGCCCTGCAAAGCACGCCCGCTCAGGCTAAACTGGCCTGTAGCGGGCGTTTTTCGCAGAACACAAGGAGAAGCAGCATGAGCAGTCTTGAACAAAAGGCACTGGAATACCATAAAGCCGGCACGCCCGGCAAAGTGGCGATCGCAGTGACCAAGAGCGTGGCCAGCCAGGACGACCTGGCCCTGGCCTACTCGCCGGGCGTAGCGGCGCCTTGCGTCGAAATCGCGCGCGATCCGGCGCTGGCCTATGAATACACCGCCAAAGGCAACCTGGTGGCCGTGATCACCAACGGCACCGCGGTGCTGGGCCTGGGCAATATCGGCGCGCTGGCCGGCAAGCCGGTCATGGAGGGCAAGTCCATCCTGTTCAAGAAATTCGCCGGCATCGATTCCTTCGATATCGAACTGGATGAAACCGATCCGGACAAGCTGGTCGACATCATCGCCGCCATGCACCCTACTTTCGGCGGCATCAACCTGGAAGACATCAAGGCGCCGGAATGCTTCTACATCGAGCGCAAGCTGCGCGAGCGTTTGAGCATCCCAGTATTCCACGACGACCAGCACGGCACCGCCATTGTGGTCGGCGCCGGCATGCTGAACGCCGTTGAGATGACCGGCCGTGATATCGCCAACGTGAAAATCGTGTGCTCCGGCGCCGGCGCGGCGGCCATCGCCTGCCTGGAACTGCTGGTGGATATCGGCGCGCGCAAAGAGAACATCTTCGTCTGCGATTCCAAGGGCGTATTGAGCAAGGCCCGCAACCTGACCGGCGAAAAAGCCGACTGGGCGCAGGACACCACGGCCACCACCCTGTCCGACGTGATGGAAGGCGCCGACGTATTCCTGGGCGTTTCCGGCCCCGGCGTACTGTCGCAAGCCGACGTGCAGCGCATGAAGAAGCAGCCTATCGTCTTCACCCTGGCCAATCCCGAGCCGGAACTGCGCCCCGAGCTGGTGCGCGAAGTGGCGCCGGATGCGATCATCGCCACCGGCCGTTCGGACTACCCGAACCAGATCAACAACGCACTGTGCTTCCCATACCTGTTCCGCGCTGCGCTGGACTCCGGCGCCACCACCATCAACTGCGAAATGAAGCGCGCCTGCGTGACCGCCCTGGCCGGCCTGGCGCGCAGCGATGCCCGTTTCGGCAAGGACTACGTGGTACCAGGCCTGCTGGACGACCGCCTGCTGCCGACCGTCACGCCGAAGATCGCCCAAGCGGCGATGCGCAGCGGCGTGGCCCGCAAAGAGCTGGACATGACGGCCTATTTCGAGCGCCTCGAGGCGCTCGGCAAGACCCTGCTGTAATCAAACCCCCAGCACGTAGCGTTCGCTGCCCATCCGGCGGGTGGCGAATGCTACCGCTGCTGCGGCCAGCACCAGCGGCAAGGCGCAGGCCAGCAGGTAAGGCGTGGCGCCCAGCTTGGTGCCCATGGCCAGGCCCTGGAACAGGGTCTGGTTGCCCAACAGCGGCACCGCATACATCCAGTTCTGGGTGTTGAGTTCCAGCGCGGGTACGATAAACACCGGCAGCATCGGGATGAACGTCACCAGGCCGGCGGTGGTTTGCGCTTCCTTGAAGGTGCGCGAGTTCATCGCCATGGCGATCTGCAGGGCGCCCACCATCAAGCACAATGGCAGCGCGGTGGCAATCACCAGCAACAGCGTCGGCGTATCAACGCGCCACGACAAGCCAATCTCTTCCAGCGGCAGGTACTTCAGCACCGCGTGCGCCACGCCCAGCTCGAATGCCAGGCCGATCGCGGCCAGCGCGGACGCAGCCAGCCACTTGCCCGCCACCAGGTCGAAGGCGCTCATTGGCTGGGAAATCAGCACTTCCAGCGAACGGCGCTCACGCTCGCCCGCCGTGCTGTCGATCGCCAGCGACAGGCCGAAGACCAGGGCCGGAACGAAGAACATGCCGAGGAAGAAGCCGATGCTCTTGTTGGCGCGCGTGCTGCTGTCGGCCGTATCGAAGCGCTGCAGCATCAGCGGCGACAGCGTGGCCGGCGAAACGCCGTGCGCCAGCAGGCGGGCGCCGGCGACATTGCTGCCGTATTCGCGCAGCATGGTCTCCAGCTCGCGGCGCTGGGAGGCTTTCTCCACCGAGGAATCGAACCACAGCTCGATTGGGGCCGGGCGCAGGTCTTCGTAGTATTCGCCGAATTTATCGCCCAGCTTCAGCACGGCCGTGAACTTCTTTTCAGCCAGCAGCTTGCCGATCTCGGCTTCGCCCATGGCGTCCTGCTCGGTGATGTTGACGTTCTTCTGGCGCAGGTAATTGGCCAGGTTCGGCGCCTGCGCGGCGCCGACCATCACCATGTCGATGCCGGTCTTTTCCGTGCGGGTGCCGCGCTGGATCTGCGTATGCAGCATAAAGCCCACCAGCGCCGGGTACATGAACACAAACATCAGCAGCAGCTTCAGCGTGCGCCCATCGCGCCAGGCTTCGGTCAGCTCTTTTTTCATTACAACCAAGTATTGCGGCATCATGCTGCGATCCCCTCTTCCGTGCCGACCAGGTGGACGAAGGCGTCCTCCAGGCTGGCGATTCCAGTTTGTTCACAGAGCTGCGACGGCGTGCCTTGCGCCACCGTGCGGCCGTTGGCGATGACGATCACGTCGTCGCACAAATGCGTCACTTCCTGCATCACGTGGGTGGCCAGGATGATGCAGCAGCCTTCCTCGCGCAGCTTGACCAGGGCGCGGCGCAGGGCGCGCGTGCTCATGACGTCAAGGCCGCGGGTCGGTTCGTCCAGCAGCAGGTTGCGCGGGCTATGCAGCAGCGTGCGCGCCAGGGCGACCTTGATGCGCTGGCCTTGCGAGAAACCCTTGCAGCTGCGCTCCATGAATTCGCCCAGGCCAAGCAGCTCGGTCACTTCCTCGATGCGGCGCTTGATGGCCGGCTTTTCCATGCGGTTGATCTGGCCGAAGTACTCCAGGTATTCGCGCGTGGTCAGGCGTTCGTACAGGCCGAATTGGTCGGTTAGCAGGCCGATGCTGCGGCGTGCGCCCATCGGATCTTGATCCGGATCGACGCCGTCGATACTGACCGCGCCGCGGTCGCGCTTGAGCAGGCCAACCAGGGTGCGCATCAGCGTGGTCTTGCCGGCGCCGTTAGGGCCGAGCAGCGCGGTGGCGCGGCCATCGGCGACACTGAAGCTGACGCCGGACAGTGCGGAAAAGTCGCCAAAGCTTTTATGTACGTCTTCTACGTGGATCATGTATGCATCCTTTCAAGGTTTGGCGCCGGCGTGGCCAAGCTGGAACGGTACCGGTGCGATTTCTTTCAGGCAGGCGGTGTCCACCTCCGCTTCCGGCTTGTCGAGGAATTCGCGCATCAGGCGCGGCATGCAGCCCAGGCGCGACACGCCGTGGCCTGCGTTGCTGACCACCACATGCTTGGCCTTGGCCATGGCTTTGGCGGCGCTTTCGGCGCGGCGCGGCGGTGTGACCGGGTCCTGGGCGCCGGACAGCAGCAGCGCCGGCGCGGCAATCTGGCTGGCCGGCTGCGTTTGCGCGGCCGGCACTTTCAGCAGCGGGCAGATGGCGGCGATACGGCCGGCGTGGCCGCGCAGGAAGGAGCCGCGTTCATCGGCAACGCGCGCTTCATCGGTCAGGCGCGGGATGTCTTCGCTGCACACCACGGCCAGGTAAAGCGGCATGGAGAGCAAGCCTTCCGGTGAGTAGTCGCTGCCGGCGTAGGAGCGCGCCAGGAACGGGCCCCAGTTGCCTTCATACGCGTTGTGGATGATGTAAGGCAGGCGCTGGCTGTCCTGCGGCGAATACAAGGTGGAATGGATCACCGACACAAAGCGCAGGTTGGTCAGCGGCAGCTGGATGCGCTTCAGGTTGCGCGGGTGGGTGAAGTCCAGCTTCACCGAACCGGCGTTGACGCGCGCCAGCAGCGTTTCAAACTCTTTCGCCAGTTGCGGGTAGGCCTGGGCGCAAGCCTTGTCGTCGGCGCAGCGCTTGAAGATGCCTTCCAGCGCCTGCTGCGCGTCCTGCGCGGCGGCTGGAATCACCTGCTCCGGCGCGGCCACGCCGTCCAGGATCAGGGTGCGCACGCTGTTCGGATAGCTGCGGGCATAGGCCTGTCCCAGGCGGGTGCCGTAGGAACCGCCAAAAATATTCACCTTGCCGTAGCCAAGCGCCAGCCGCACCTGCTCGATGTCGGCGGCGGCATTGGCGGTGCTGTACAGGCCAAGCGGATGCTTGATCGCCGACAGGCACTTGGCCACCGCCTGGTTCAATTGGCCGTCGGAACCGGCGTCGTCAATCTGGTCGCCATCGCAACGCAGCTTGCCGGACAGGCCGGTGCCGCGCTGGTCGATGAAGACGATGTCGCGCGTGGCGCGCATGCGCTTGAAAGTCGTGTCCAGCAGGGCCACCACGTCGGAACCGGCTTCACCCGGGCCGCCCGCCAGCACGAATACCGGATCGCTGTTCGGCACCGGGCGGAAAGACGGCGCCACTGCCACGTGCAGCTTGAACTGGCCGGCATCCTTGCGCTGCGGGTCCAGCGGCACATTGATATCGTGGCAGCGCAAGGCTTCCTCGCTGCCGCGCAGGTGGCAGCCGCGCCCCGGCTGGGCCGCCGCCTTGGCGTCGATCGCCAACAGTGCAGCCAGCGTAAGGACGAGCGCCGTCCATGAAATACGCAATTTCATTAGAAAACTCCTCGGGTAGAAAAAAGTGTGGGGGCGTCAGCCCTTTGGACTACTCAAACTTCGCAAGCGTTTGACCAGCCGCGCGATGCAGTAGAAGCAGATTGAGTGCAGGCCCAGCACCGCGGCCACCGCACCGGGCCTGCCGCTGCGCAGCTGGTCCACTGTGAGCGGCAGCTGCAACACCAGCGGCACCACGAACAGCCAGATCAGCTGCTTGTAGCGGCGGCCCATGGACTCGATATCGGTGAAGATCTCGGGCGAACGCACGGAGCCGACCGGTGCGCGCCAGACGAACCAGCCCAGGAAATCATCGACACGCTGCCAGCCGGCGTCTTCGAACAGCTGCAGGTAGTGCGCGTCGGCGCGGGTCAGGCGGAAGTCGATACGGTAATTCACTTCGGCCGGCTCGCCGCGCTCGAAGATAAAGATGGTACGCAGTGCGTGGATGCTTTTCAGGTGCAGCCCTTCGCGCGCCATCTGCTCCAGCCAGCGCTCAATCACATGGTCTGCATCATCCCAGAACCACCGAATTTTCCAGACAAGCTTCTTCATATATCGGTCATCGCTATATCGATGTCCGATATATTATCATTTAAATAAACGATGTCAATGCCCCTTGCGTCGATTAATCCAGTCATTGACAACGCGTTCCAACACGGTCATCGGCAAGGCGCCGTGGCCCACGATCTCGTGGTGGAATTCTTTCAGGTCGAACTTGTCGCCCAGCTCCTGGCGCGCGCGTTCGCGCAGACCTAGGATGCTTAGCATCCCGACCTTGTAGGCCAGCGCATGGCCGGGCGTCACGATATAGCGCTCCACTTCGGCGGTGACTTCCTTCTCCCCCATGCCCGTATGCTCCACCATGTAGTCGATGGCATCCTCGCGCGACCAGCGCTTGTAGTGGATGCCGGTATCGACCACCAGCCGCACCGCGCGCATCATTTCGTCGCGCAGGCGTCCCAGTTGGTCCAGCGGCTCCGGTGTCAGGCCCATTTCGGAGGCCAGCCGCTCGGCGTACAGCGCCCAGCCTTCCTGGTAGGCGGAGAACGATATGATGCGGCGGAAGAACGGCACACCCTGCATCTCCTGCGCCAGCGATACCTGGAAATGGTGACCCGGCATCACCTCATGGAACACCGTGTTGCGCATGCCGAAGCGCGGAATGTCGGCCATCGAACGCATATTCGCGTAGAACACCCCGGGCCGGGTGCCGTCCAGCGCACCGGGAATGTAGTAGGCGCTGGGCGCGGTGGCAGCCGATTCAGGCGGCGCCTGGCGTACGTCAATGGCGGCTTTGGGATGCGCATCGAAAACGTTCGACAGCTTCTCGTCGGCCTCCCTCATGATGGCGCGGTAGTCGGCCAGCATGGCCTTGCGGCCCTGCTCCGTGTCCGGATAGCGGTATTGCGGATCGCGCAGCAGGCGCTGCATGCGCTCGCCGACACTGCCCTGCTCCAGCCCCTGCTGCTTCAGCAGCCGGTCCATGATGCCGGCCACGCGGTCGACATCGGCCAGCCCCAGTTCATGCACGCGCTGCGGCGTCAGGTTGGTCGAGGTATGGTGGCGCACGCACCAGGCGTAGTATTCGTCGCCATCCGGCAGCGACCAGGCGCCGTCGTTGCCGGACACGCGTCCCTGCAACTCGACAAAGTGGCGTATCAGCTCCGCGTAGGCCGGATAGACGCTGTTCTGGATCGCCTTGGCCGCGCCCTGCAGCAATTCGGCGCGCACTTTCTCGTTCATATCCGCCAGCGGGATGGCGTCCAGCTTGGCCTTGAAGCTGGTGTACAGCATGTTCTCGCGCGCCGGGCGGCCGGCAAAGCCATGCATCTGCAGCAGCACCTTCTCCACCAGGAATTGCGGCGGCAGGATACCCGCCGCTTCCTGCGCACGCAGGAACTCCAACAGCTGCTCGAACTTGCGCGGGAATTTCTGCAGGCGCGCGATATAGTCCTCCGCCTCGCTGCGCGTGTTGACCTGGTGCACGTCGGCCAGGAATTCGGGCAGCGCGCTTTGCATGCCGTGCATCTGGTTGACCGGGAAATCGTGCAGGTAGAAGCGTCCGCCTTCGATCTTGTCGGACAGGTAGTAATGCAGCGTATCGTAGGACAGCTGGGCCTCGCCCTTGAGCGCATTGCGGTCGTAGCGGTCCAGCATGGCGAGGTTGTCCTGCATGTCCTGCAGGATCTCCTGGCGATGGGCGGGCGATTCATCGTCCAGCTGCGTGCTGTGGAAATCAAGCCAGCCTGGCAGCACGCGCAGCTTCGACATCATCTCCGGACTTTTCAGCGCGGCCGATGCGAAGGCGCGCATGTAAAACCATTCAAGCTTGAGCGGCTTCGAATACCAGGTCTGGGTCGCCAGCACGGCGACCGCGCACAGGGAGGCCGTGGCCCCGGTCAGCGCCCATACCGCAATTTTTTTTGCATTGATCTCCATGCCGGGAATATTACAGTATCATCGCCGTTTGCCAGCGACCAAACTGGCAGATTTGATAACAGACCGGAGATCCCGAATGACCTTACGCCTGCTGGTACTGGGCGCTGCCGTTGCAGCCGCCACCAGTGCAGTTGCCGCCCCGCGCGGCCTGACCATCGAAGACCTGGCGAGCATGGACCGCGTCGGCAGCCCTGCGCTGTCGCCGGATGCAAGCCGCGTGGTGTACACCGTCCGCGCCACCAATATGGACAAGAACCGCGGCATCACCCAGCTGTGGATGATCGACCTGAAGGCTGCCAAGCCGGCGCCAGTCCAGCTGACCCAGCACGATGCCAGCAGCAGCCAGCCGCAATGGTCGGCTTCGGGCGACGCCGTCTACTTCGTGAGCAGCCGCTCCGGTTCCGCCCAGGTGTGGCGCCTGCCGATGAATGCCGGCGGCGAAGCGGTGCGCGTGACCGACTACCCGGTCGGCGTGGAGAGCTTCCGCCTGTCGCCGAAGGGCGACCGCCTGGCCATGGCCTTTGAAGTCTATCGCGACTGCGCCGACCTGGCCTGCACCAAGAAGCGCCTGGACGACAAGGCCAAGAACAAGGCCACCGGCATGCTGTACAACGAAATGTTCGTACGCCACTGGGATACCTGGGCCGATGGCCGCCGCAACGTGCTGTACTCGGCGCCGGTCGACGCTTCCGGCAAGGCCGGCGCTGCGGTCAGCCTGAGCGGCTCGCTGGACGGCGACGTGCACTCCAAGCCATTCGGCGGCGCCGAAGACTACAACTTCAGTCCTGACGGCCAGAAGATCGTGTTCGCCGCGCGCGTGGCGGGCAAGGCCGAATCCTGGTCCACCAACTTCGACCTGTACGAAGTGCCGGCCGCCGGCGGCGCGGCCCCGCGCAACCTGACCGGCGAAAACCCGGCATGGGACGCCAAGCCTGCCTTCTCCCCGGACGGCAAGACCCTGGCCTACCTGATGATGAAGCGCCCAGGCTTTGAAGCCGACCGCTTCCACATGGTGCTGATGGATGTGGCTACCGGCAAGAAGCGTGTGCTGGCGCAGGATTGGGACCGCTCCATCGCCGACTACAAATGGCGCGATGACGGCAAGGCCCTGCTGGCCAATGCCGACGATATCGGCAACCACCGCCTGTTTTCGCTGGATGTCGCATCCGGCAAAGTGACTGCGCTGACCGGCAAAGGCTATGCCGGCGATTTCCACGTGCAGAAAGACACCGTCGTTGTGGCACACGCTTCGCTGGCTGGCGGCGCGCAACTGGTCAAGTTCAAGACCGAGGGCGCCGAGCAGAAGGGCAGCCAGCTGACCTGGGCCAACGCCGATCGCCTGAAAGACGTGAAGATGGCCGAGTTCGAGCAGTTCTCGTACAAGGGCGCCAACGGCGAAACCGTCTACGGCCATGTGATGAAGCCTTGGAACTACGAGCCTGGCAAGAAATACCCGGTTGCCTTCCTGGTGCACGGCGGCCCACAGGGCAGCTTCGGCAACAGCTGGAGCTACCGCTGGAATCCGCAGGTGTATGCCGGCGCCGGCTACGCGGCCGTGTTCATTGACTTCCACGGTTCGACCGGCTACGGACAGGCCTTTACCGACTCGATCAGCGGTGACTGGGGCGGCAAGCCGCTTGAAGACCTGCAGAAAGGCATGGCGGCAGCTGTTGCCAAGTACGACTTCCTGGACGGTAAGAACGCCTGCGCCCTGGGCGCCTCCTACGGCGGCTTCATGATGAACTGGATCGCAGGTAACTGGAGCGATGGCTTCAAGTGCATCGTCAACCACGACGGCATCTTCGACCAGCGCGGCATGGCCTACGCTACCGAAGAACTGTGGTTCACCGAATGGGAAAACGGCGGCACCTACTACGCCAACCCGCAGAACTACGAGAAGCACAACCCGGTACACCACGTAGCCAAGTGGAAGACCCCGATGCTGGTGATCCAGGGCGACCTGGACTTCCGCGTGCCGACCACCCAGGCACTGGGCACCTTCGCCGCCTTGCAGCGCCAGGGCATCGAGTCCAAGCTGCTGGTATTCCCGGACGAGAACCACTGGGTCCTGAAGCCTGCCAACTCGATCATGTGGCACAAGACCGTGATCGGCTGGCTGGACGACCACCTGAAGAAGTAACCCCGCCCCTATTGCGTGAGCGGTGCGCTGCGCACCGCTCACGAATTCCCAGCCGGCGCGGCAATCAACCGTGGAATAACTGGGCGTCGGTCCAGCCGGTATAGCCCACCAGTGTCACATCCACCGATTCGCCGGGATGGTTCTTGTAGACGAATTGCAGGACCGTCGACTCCTTCGAGCCATTGCCATCCGCGTCCGCCAGCGCAAAGCCCTTGTACACCAGGTTTTTGGCGAACTTCACCATGTCGTCGCTGTCAAAGCCGGTGAACTTGTTGCGGCCGTTGATGGTGCTCAGCCCATGGTTGACCATAAACGTGGTCGATACCGCAGCCGCGGGCGCCTCGGCCACAGGGACCTCATTTGGCGGCACCGCCGGTTCGTCGACGCCCAGAATAGTGACATTGATGGTCGCGGTGGCCGTGCCATCCAGCGACTTCACCACCAGGCTATCGGTCCTGGTATCGCCGGTATTCAGCGCCTGCACATTCGCATCGCCATTACGCAGCGTATAGGTCCATGCCCCGCTCGCCTGCACAAAGGTAAATTCGCCGTAGACGCCATGCAGCGCCGCCGCATCGACAGCGGCAAAATGCGCCTCATCGTGATCGACATCGCTCACCAGCAAAGTCCCGGAGCCGGCCAGCACGCCGTCTTCCTGCACCTGCGCCGCCATATCGCCCGTGATCGTCGCCAGGTCATTGGCGCCAGCCAGTTCCAGCGTCACATTCGCGGTACTGAGCGCGCCATTTGCCATGCGCACTGTGTACAGGAAGCTGTCGCTCATGGTCTCGCCCGCGTGCATCGACTGCAGGAGCGCTGCGATGGCCGCCGCGTCATACAGCACCATGCCGCCGCCGATGGAAACCGTGGCCCCCAGCGCCGACAGGCCGCTGGAAGCGACCGGGAACAGTCCATGGGGATCGGCGCCGGCAACGGCCTGCCACATTGAATACAGGGCGGCGGATCCGGGGTCATTGGGCAGCACGTCCAGGCTGCCTTGCAGGTGGTCTTCAGTCAGGCCGGAAGCCGCGCTGGTAAAGGAATCATCCTTGGCTGCCCCGGTTTGGTCTGCAACATTGTTATTTGTATTATTGCCTGGCATTTTTGTTCTCCTTACCCAGCTCTACAGTTCATCATAGGCCGGGTTCAGGATTATTCAAATGCACATGTGCGGAATCCGTTAAAGATGTCGTCTCGCTCAGGCAAGTAGAAATTGCGGAATTTGGCCGAACCAAGCCGCGATGGCGTAGCGAAGGAAGCGCCGCGCAGCACCTGGTGGGTGCTGAACCACGGCGCCGAGTATTCGCGGTAGCGGTCCGCCGTGAAGCCCGGATACGGCTCGAACGGCGACGCCGTCCACTCCCACAGCTGCCCCCAGCGAAACGCCGGATGGCCGTGCAGCGCCGCATACTCCCATTCCATTTCCGTCGGCAGGCGGCGGTTGGCCCAGGCGCAATAGGCCTGCGCCTCATACAGGCAGACATGGCGCACCGGTTCATGCGCCGACAAGGTGGTCAGCCGCCCGAAGCGCATGGTGCGCCACTGGCCGTTATCGCGCCGCCAGTAGCGCGGCGCCGAACGCTCCTGCCGCAGCAGCCAGTCGGCGCCGGCATTGCTCCAGTACTCGCGGCGCTCGTAGCCGCCATCCTCCACGAAGTCCGCAAACTGCGCATTGGTGACCAGGGTGGCGTCCATGCGGAACGGCGCGACGTAGCAAGGGTGCGCGAATTTCTCGTTATCGAACACGAAGCCGCCGCCATCGGCGGGACTGCCCAGTTGCAGCGTACCGCCCGGGAAAGCCAGGTCGCCCGGTGCGCCGGATGCACGCTCGTCGTGGGTCAGGTGCGCCGGCGCTTGCAGGCCCAGCGTTTGCAGCGTGTACAGGAAGGCTTCGCCGTGCATGTCCTCATGCGCCAGCGCCAGGCGGTAAGGGTAAAGCGCTTCGTCGGTGTTCGGTTCGCGCGACAGCTTGTCCAGGACGCGGTCCAGCACCTCGTGGCAATAGGTTTTCACGCCGCCGGTGCTGGGCAAATCCAGGCTCCAGCGGCTGCGGTGCGGCACCATGTTCGAGTCGAACCAGTCATCGCCCTTGCGCAGCAGCGAGGCATACAGCGCGTCGGCCGGATGGCTCGACACCGCCTCGCGCAGGATGAACCATTCCGCAAACCAGGCCGTATGGCCAAGTTCCCACAACGGCGGATTGACGATGCGCAGCTGCGGCACACGCATCGCGGCATCCATTCCGGCGGCGGCAAAACATTCGAAAAGGCTCAGCGTATAATTGCGCGCAGCCTGCAAGGCGTCGGCAAGTTGCTGCGTACGGGCGGTCCGGAACGAGGCATGGATGGCGTTCATGGGTCGATTGTAGCGATATTTGAGCAACACACCAATGAGCAAACAGACTATCTGCATCGTCAGCCCGGCGCTGGCACAAGCCAACAACGGCAATTGGCAAACCGCGCGCCGCTGGGCCCAGTTCCTGCGCACGCGGCATAACGCCACCATCGCCACCGACTGGCCCGGCCAGCCCGCGTCCGAGGCCCTGCCCGCCGCGCCCGACCTGCTGATCGCGCTGCACGCACGCCGCTCCGCCGCCCCGCTGGCGCGCTTCCGCGCCGCCCATCCCGCGCGCCCGGCAGTGCTGGTCCTGACCGGTACCGACCTGTACCGCGACATCCACAGCGACGCCAGCGCCCAGGCCTCGCTCGAGCATGCCAGCGCGCTGGTCCTGCTGCAACCCGCCGGTCTCGCCGAGCTGCCGCCACACTTGCGTGCCAAGGCACGAGTGATCTACCAGTCCGCCCCAGCCCTGCAGCCCGCCGCCCGTCCCGCCGCCCCGCGCCACCACGACATCCTGATGGTCGGCCACCTGCGCGAGGAAAAAGACCCGCGCACCTTCATGGCGGCGGCAAGCCTGGTGCACGCGGCAAGCGCCCGCCTACTCCACATTGGCGGCGCCCTCGACCAGGCGCTGGGCGACGCCGCCAACGCCACCGCAGCGGCCGCGCCCAACCGCTACCAATGGCTCGGCGCACTGCCCCACGCCGAAACCCGCCAGCGCCTGAAACACGCCCACGCCATGGCCATCTGCTCGCGCATGGAGGGCGGCGCCAACGTCATCATCGAAGCCGTGACCAGCGGCGTGCCTGTGCTGACCAGCGATATCAGCGGCAACCGCGGCATGCTGGGCGACGGCTACCTCGGCTACTTCCCGCCCGGAGACGCCGCCGCCCTGGCCGCACTGATCGACCGCAGCATCCGCGATCCAGCCTGGTACGCGGTGCTGCGCCAGCAATGCGCCGAACGCGCCAGACTCTTCACGCCCGAGGCCGAGCAGGCAGCCCTGCTCGACTTGGTGGATAATCTGCTCCATACGAACAAATAGGCCCAATCATGAGCACTGAACCAATCAAACTGACCTCCTTCTCCCACGGCGGCGGCTGCGGCTGCAAGATCGCGCCCGGCGTGCTGTCCGAGATCCTGAAGAACACCAACGGCTTCCCGGTACCGAAGGAACTGATGGTCGGCATCGAAACCGCCGACGACGCCGCCGTCTACAAGCTGAACGACGAACAGGCCCTGATCGCCACCACCGACTTCTTCATGCCCATCGTCGACGACCCGTTCGACTTCGGCCGCATCGCCGCCACCAACGCCATCTCCGACGTGTACGCCATGGGCGGCACCCCGATCATGGCGCTGGCCCTGGTCGGCATGCCGGTCAACAAACTGCCGATCGAGGTGATCGGCAAGATCATCAAAGGCGGCGAATCGATCTGTAACGAAGCGGGCATCCCGATCGCCGGCGGCCACACCATCGACTCGGTCGAGCCGATCTACGGCCTGGTGGTACTGGGCCTGGTCCATCCATCGAAAGTAAAGCGCAACGCCGACGCCAAGGCCGGCGACGTACTGGTACTGGGCAAGCCGCTGGGCGTGGGGGTGCTGTCCGCTGCGCTGAAGAAAGGCGTGCTGGGCGACGAAGGCTACAAGGCCATGATCGACAACACCACCAAGCTGAATAAGCCAGGCAAGGCCCTGTCCGAACTGCCGGGCGTGCACGCACTGACCGACGTCACCGGTTTCGGATTGCTGGGCCACCTGCTGGAACTGGCGCGCGGCGCCAAATTGACCGCCAAGCTGGATATGTCGCAGATCCCGCTGCTGCCGGGGGTTGAAAAACTGGCGCACGACGGCTTCTTCACCGGCGCCTCCGGCCGCAACTGGGACGCCTACGGCAAGGATGTGTTGCTGTCGCCAAACATCACCCAGCCGCAGCACACCCTGCTGACCGACCCGCAAACCTCGGGCGGCCTGCTGGTCTCCTGCGACCCGGCCAGCGTTGACGAAGTACTGGCCCTGTTCCGCAGCCACGGCTTCGAACACGCCGCCGTGATCGGCGAAATGGCCGCCGGCGAACCGCGCGTCCAGGTCGCAGCATAATCACCATGCTGACCCGGCTCGCACTGTTCGACGAATTGATTGAGCAGCACGCGCCGGCTATCGGCAAGGATTTGACCGCGTACCGCAACCACTGCTACCGCATGGTCAACTTCGCCCATGCCCTGGCAAGCGGCGACCAGGACCAGCTGGACAAGCTGTCCATCGCCGCCGCCTTCCATGACATCGGCATCTGGACCCACAGCACCTTCGACTATTTGCCACCCTCCGGCCAGCAGGCACGCAATTGGCTGGCCCGCAACGGGCGCGCTGCCTGGGCCGATGAAATCGCGGACATGATCGCCGAACACCACAAGATCACAGCTTGCGCGCCACATCATACTGCGCTGGTGGAAGCCTTCCGGCAGGCCGACTGGATCGACGTTAGCTTCGGAGTGCTGCGCCACGGACTGCCACGCAGCTTCATTCGCCAGGTGCAGGCCGCCTTTCCCGATGCCGGGTTCCACCTGCGGCTGCTCCAGCTAAGCGCCCGGCGCGCGCTGCGCCACCCGCTCAATCCATTGCCCATGATGCGCTGGTAGCTTCGGCGGGCATCCGTAGCCACTTGACCCTACATCAGAAAGCGGAAGGTAGGTTCGATATTCTTCGAATGGAGGAATTTGACGATATCTTCCAGCGTTGCATCCTTTAGCAGCAAGCCGTCCTGCGCAGTTGCCGGTGCCGGTGACTGCGCAGGCGCCGCAGGGCGCAGCCGCGCCTCAGCCTGCGCCAACTGCTCCCCGCCAATGCTTTCAAGGCCATCCAGTAGCGCCAGCTGCCCTGCCTCTGGCGGCTGCATTTCAAGCCCCTCATCACCGGCGAACGATGCCCCCATGCCAGGATGGATGAAGGCCGCCCACTTTCCGCTGGACTGGTGCAGGAACGGCGGCAACGCCAGTGCATTGCCAAGCGCCGTTGCCGGCTGTTCGGCTTCGGGACAATAAGCGGCGTAAAGCAGCTTGGCGAATTCCTGCGCGTGCTGCTCCGGCAGCGGCTTCTCCAGCGACAGCCAGAGCCCATATGCCCCGTCGCCGGAGATGCTTACCGCCGGCGCTGGCAAGCCCAGATCCTCCTGCAATGCGTTGGCAACTGCGCACAGGCGCTCCCAGTGTCCAGTTTCAGCGTCGCCCGGCAAGCGGCGGAACGCCAGAGCAATCGCCCTCGTCTCGCCGGCCGCGCCGCCGGAGGCCAGATAGAGCCGTTTCAATTCTGAATTCAGTTTTTGCATGGCGCTTATTGTAACGGCGCGCGCACCGGCGTCTGGTGCAGGATCACGCGGCTGTAGGTGTCCTGCACGCCGGCACGGTCACGCAGGGTATCGATCAGGCGCAGCAACTGTGCCTGGTCCTTGCACGCAACGCGCAGCAAGCCATCGTAGTTGCCCGTCAGGAGGGCCACTTCCAGCACGCCCGGAATCGTCTTCACGATTTCCTCGAATTCATGGGTATTCATGCCCGCCTTCAGCTTGATGTCGATATAGGCTTGCAGGTGCAGGCCAAGCGCGGCGTGGTCGACGCGCGCTTCGAAAGCCAGGATCGCGCCATCGGCGACCAAACGCCGCACGCGGTCCGCCACCGTGTTGGCGCTGAGGCTTACGCGCTCGCCTAAATCCTTAAAACTTATCCTCGCATCATCGCGCAAAAGCTCGATTATTTCTCGATCAATCTTATCCATGTCCGATTTTTCCTCGCCAACGAACGCATTCTAGCATTGGAAAGTGCGAAATCATCGCCAACGCCGCCAAAGATTTTTCCTTGACAATGCCAAATCCGGTGCCGTACATTGCAAGACATGACCTCGCATTTGCACATCTCTGCACACCTGCCAGGCGCCCTACACCTAGGGGCGCTACTACTGGCACGCGCCTGAATTTCCCCTGGCAGTACCCCGCGCCGGCCGCCACTGCGCCGCGCTCCCAGAATCAAAAAATTTGAAAATCACAGGAGTATCACCATGATGTTGAAGAACCCTGCCGCGAAATATCGTCCATACCCGACCGTCGGCTTGACCGACCGCACCTGGCCGAACGCCGTCATCTCCAAGCCGCCAATCTGGATGAGCACCGACCTGCGCGACGGCAACCAGGCGCTGATCGAGCCAATGAGCGTGGAGAAGAAGATCAAGTTCTTCGAACTCCTGATCAAGGTGGGCCTGAAGGAAATCGAGGTAGGCTTCCCTTCCGCATCGCAGACCGACTTCGACTTCGTGCGCAAGCTGATCGAAGAAAACCGCATCCCGGACGACGTCACCATCATCGTGCTGACCCAGGCGCGCGAAGAACTGATCCGCCGCACCGTGGAATCGTGCATCGGCGCCAAGCGCGCCATCGTCCACATGTATAACTCCACCGCACCGGTCTTCCGCAAAGTGGTGTTCGGCGCCAGCCGCGAAGAAATCACCGCCATCGCCACCGAAGGCACCAAGCTGGTAAAAGAACTGCTGGCCCAGCATCCGGAAACCGACTGGACCTACGAATACACCCCGGAATCGTTCTCCACCACCGAGCTGGATTTCGCCAAGCACATTGTGGACGCCGTCTCCGCCATCTGGGAGCCGACCCCGCAAAAGAAGATGATCGTGAACTTGCCGGCCACCGTCGAATGCTCGACCCCGAACATCTACGCCGACCAGATCGAATGGATGTCGCGCAAGCTGCAGCGCCGGGACTCCATCATCATCTCCGTGCACCCGCATAACGACCGCGGCACCGGCATCGCCGCCGCCGAACTGGCCGTGATGGCAGGCGCCGAGCGCGTGGAAGGCTGCCTGTTCGGCAACGGCGAGCGCACCGGCAACGTCGACCTGGTGACCCTGGCGCTCAACCTTTACACCCAGGGCGTGCACCCGGGCCTGGACTTCTCCGACATCGACTCCGTGCGCAAGATCGTCGAAGAGTGCAACCAGCTGCCGGTGCACCCGCGCCACCCTTACGTGGGCGACCTGGTATTCACCGCCTTCTCCGGCTCGCACCAGGACGCGATCAAGAAAGGCTTCGCCAAGCAGCAGGACGGCGCGCCATGGGAAATCCCATACCTCCCAATCGATCCGCAGGACGTGGGCCGCAGCTACGACGCCGTCATCCGCGTCAACAGCCAGTCCGGCAAAGGCGGCATGGCCTACCTGCTGGAGCAGGACTACGGACTCGAACTGCCACGCCGCCTGCAGATTGAATTCAGCCGCGCCGTGCAGAAAGTGGCCGACCAGACCGGCCTGGAAATCACGTCCGAAGGCATCTACCAGATCTTCGAACGCGAATACCTGGGCCAGACTACGCCTTACGCCTACGCCTCCCACAAGATGGTGGAAGACAGCTCCAGCGACGAACCGGTGCAGATCGACATTGGCCTGATCCACAACAAGGCCGCCATGTCGCTGCAAGGCGGCGGTAACGGCCCGATCGACGCCTTCGTCGACGCACTCGGCCTCGACGTCACGCTGATGGACTACCACGAACACGCCATCGGCCACGGCGCCAACGCCAAGGCGGCCTGCTATGTGGAGCTGCGCCTGGATGGCGGCCCTACCCTGTTCGGCGCCGGCATCGACAGCAATATCGTCACCGCCTCCTTCAAGGCCGTGCTGAGCGCGATCAACCGCCAGATTGCCGCCAGGGTGGAAGCTCCGGCAGCAGCCCATGCGGGGGGCTGAAGCCGCAGTGTGAATGCCCCGGGGCATGGTTTGGTTGCCACATTTATAATACAATGAGCACTACATAAAAAACCATGCCCCGATTCACCCGAAATGTCCAATACCGCAGCAAGTTTTTCCGCTCTCCATACCGGCGTCACGCCCTCCTCTAACTTCCGCGACTACTTCTACGTTTTCTCGCAGTCCGTCCTGCCCGATGGCAGCGTGATCGGGCTTGGGCCGAACTCGATTGTCCGGATCAACCCGGACGGCACCCTGCATTCTGAAACCAGGCAGCCAAATAGCGTCCAGTCCGGTATCAACGGCGGCTTTCTCAACGTGCAGGACAAGGGTTTCAAACTTATGCCCGACGGCAAGATTGTCGTCGCCGGCAACTGGGAATCCTTTACGGTTAGCGGCGAGAGTAACCAAAGCGGCTTTGGCCTCTACCGCTTGAATGCCGACGGCACCCTGGACACCACGTTTGCCAAGGGCCAGGGTTATGCCACCACCAATCCAGGCAAAATCGACAATGCCGTCGGCATGCTGATGACGCGCGATGGCAAATTTATCGTCATCGGCAATTCGGGCAGCGGCGATATCAAAGATCAGCCAAACAACTTTATCGCCATCAGCCGCTTCACCGCCAAGGGCGAAGTGGACCTAAGCTTCGGCGACAAGGGCTCGGTCCTTATCCCGGAAACAAATGTCGAGTTCAAGAGCATGCTGCTGCAAAGCGATGGCAAGATCGTGGCTGCCGGCTGGCATACCTATGGCCCAGACAACTGGATCCAGGCTGTCATTTATCGTTTCAATGCTGACGGCACGCTGGACCAGTCTTTCGGTGATGGAGGCCATACGGCGTTTGGTTTCGACTCGCCGATTGCGAGCATCCAGTCGCTGGCGGTTCAAGCTGACGGAAAAATTGTCGCCGCCGCCTCAACCCCCGCAGGCGATCACGCATCGGGTTTTGGTCTCGTACGGTTCAACCCGGACGGCACGCTGGATACCGAATTTGGCAACAACGGCAAGGTCACGGTCTATCCTGGCCCGAGCATGTCCGCAGCAGAGATGCAGGATGGCTTATACGCCAACGCCTGGGCGAGCTCCATGGTGATTCGCGAGAACGGCAGCATCGTGGTTGGCGGCACCATCAATACCTATGGCAAGGATACTTATATCGGCAATCAGTTCACCATGATTTCAGTACGCCCGAATGGTGAGCTCGATACCACGTTTGGCAAGAATGGTTTTGCGGTCACCGATCTTCAGCGGGGAAATTACTCTTCCGTAGGGAGCATGGTGGAAATGCCGGACGGGCGCCTGTTCATTTCCGGCTCCGGCTGGGGCTCCCCGTTCTCCATCTACAGCTTTAACCAGGAC
Organism: Pseudoduganella sp. OTU4001; assembly: GCF_038440195.1. Lineage (NCBI taxonomy): Bacteria > Pseudomonadati > Pseudomonadota > Betaproteobacteria > Burkholderiales > Oxalobacteraceae > Pseudoduganella > Pseudoduganella sp. OTU4001. Next base: position 39,481 of record NZ_JASATG010000035.1, read on the forward strand.
GGATCGCGCGACCTGACCTTCGGCGCCAGCGCCGCAGGCACGCAGAACCAGGTCGCCTACCGTGAAGGCCATGCGGCGGTCAGCCTCAATCCCGGCATCATCCTGCACGACAACGAACTCGCGGCGAGCAATTACCAGGGTTCGAGCTTGACCTTGCAGCGCAAAGGCGGCGCCAACGCAGCCGATATCTTTGACGCCAAGCTCACCATCGACGGCGTGGTCATCGGCACTGCCACGCAGGACAAGGGCAGCTTGCGCATCGACTTCAACGAAAACGCCACCGAAGCGCTGGTCAACAAGTCTTTGCACAGCATCAGCTACCGCAACGCGGCCGACATCGCGAAAAACGAGACCGTGCAGGTCGAATGGACCTTCGTGGACAGCGGCGCGTTAAGTGCGAAAGCCACTACCGCCGTGGCAATCACACCGAACACCGTCGCACCGTGGATTGAGGCGCTGCTGGGCAATCACGCAGCGCCTGCGTGGAAGGAAGACCGCCTGTCCTACCTGGACGAAAACCACAGCCTGAGCATCGGCTTCGTCACCGATGGCAAGGCTGTGCCGCTGTCGCAATCGGACAAGGACCTGGTGAATGGCCTGCTGAACGCCATCGCAGCGGTGGCCGACATCAAACTGAATACCAATGAAACGCCGGGCAGCGGCAAGCTGGAAATCCATTCTTCCGCTGAATTGGTTGCCGGCAAAATGGCCTACGCGGGAATGTCAGCCACCGGCGCCGACCTGTATATCGGCAAGCCCACCAGCAGCACAACCATCCGTGGCCTGCTGCCGGAGCTGAACCGGGACCTGCTGCACGTGCTTGGACTGGAGGGCGACAACACCGCCAACAGCAGCCTGGATCCGCTGCGCACCGCGGCACTGCAATACCTGTACGGCCCCCGCAGCACGGCGCGCACCGGCAACGACACCTACAAGCTGAGCGAACTGCAGGCGAACTTCCTGTGGGATAGCGCGGGGCGCGACACGATTGACGCTACCGGCCTGGAAAAGGATCTCACCCTGCACCTCGAATCCGGCCATTGGGACTATATCGGCAGCCAGGGCAGCAGCATCACCGCGGCAGGCCAGATTACCGTCAACTACGGCAGCACGTTCGAGAACGCCACTGGGGGCAGCGGCAACGATCGCCTGTTCGGCACCATAGGCGCCAACGTACTGCGCGGCGGGGCAGGCAACGACGTGATCACCGGCTATGGCGGCGACGACAGCATCGATGGCGGCGCCGGCTTCGATGCGGTGGTCTTCCAGGGTAAGCGCGCGGACTACAAGGTCGAATCCATCGCCGGCGGCTATGCCATTACCAACAACGACAGCCGCGATACCGTGACCGGCGTCGAGCGCCTGCATTTCGCTGACAGCGCAATTGCGCTGGACATCAACGGCAGCGCCGGCCAGGTGCTGCGCCTGTACCAGGCAATTTTCAACCGCACCCCGGACCAGAAAGGTTTGGGCTTCTGGATCGATGCGCGCGACAAGGGCATGCCCCTGAACGATATTGCCGTCCATTTCACACAAGGCACCGAATTCAAGTTGCTGTATGGCGCAACGCCATCCAATGGGGATCTGATCGCCAAACTGTACGAATACGCTTTGCACCGCGCGCCCGATGCCGGCGGTTTTGCCTTCTGGCAGGGCCTGATGGACAAGCAACAGATAACCCTCGGCGAACTGCTGACCAACTTCAGCGAAAGCCCGGAGAACTACGCCCAGGTGATCGGATCGATCCAAAAAGGTATCGCCTACACTCCTTGGGTTGCTTGATAAAAGTCGCCAAACTGATAGTTCCTCATTCGGGGCGGCGGTGTACGCCGGCCCGCCCCACCCTCTTCTTGCGGCGTTTGAATATACTGGTAAATCGTTTTCCAGCCGCCGGAAGGAGCCGCCATGCGCATCGCCAACCTGAAAATCGGGACCCGCCTGGGATTGTGTTTCGCGATTGTCTTCGCTTTGATGACAATGCTGATCGTGGTCGGCAGCCAGCGGCTGTCGAGTATCGGCGATCTCAGTTCCACCATTATCGACAAGGACTGGGTCAAGGCGGATGCGGCCGCCACCATCACCGCCACCACGCGCGCCAATGCGGCGTTGGTGCTGCAGCTGCTGCTGGTCACCGATGCCAGCCAGTCGGCTGAACTGCGCAAGCAGGTCGAGCGCAACAAGACCATCATTACCGAAGCGCTGGCCACGCTGGACAAGCTGGTCTACCTTCCCGCGGGGCGTGAGCTGTTGAACCAGGTGACCACCGACCGCGTGGCCTATGTCCAATCGTTCTCCGGCGTGCTGAAATTGCTGGCCGATGGCCAGCGCGAACAAGCCACCCAGCGCGCCATGACGGAAACCATGCCGCGCCTGGCCAAGCTTCAGGGCACGGTCGAAAAGCTCGGCGACCTGCAGGACAAGATCGTGAGCACCAATGGCGCCGAGATCAAGAAGCACATCAGCACAGCGCTTGTCATGATGATCGCGCTTGGCGTCGCGGCCATCCTGCTCGGCGTCGCCTGCGCCTACTGGGTGACGCGCTCGATCACGCACCCGATCAACTATGCGCTGCAGGTGGCGCGTGCGGTTGCTTCGGGCGACCTGACGAGCCAGATCAAGGCCAGCACCCAGGACGAAGCGGGCCAGCTGCTGCATGCCCTGCGCGACATGAACGAAGCGCTGTCGCAGATCGTCGGCCAGGTGCGTAACGGCACCGTGGCGATTGCGGCCGCCTCCAACGAAATCGCCACCGGCAATCTGGACCTGTCGGCGCGCACCGAGAACCAGGCTTCGGCGCTGGAGGAAACCGCCTCCTCGATGGAGGAACTCACCTCCACCGTCAAAGCCAACGCCGACAACGCGCGCGAGGCCGACCAGTTGGCCACCTCGGCCTCCAGCGTGGCCCAGCGCGGCGGCGCCGTGGTGTCGCAGGTGGTGACCACCATGGATTCGATCAACGATTCCTCGCGCAAGGTGGTGGATATTATTTCCGTCATCGACGGCATCGCTTTCCAGACCAATATCCTGGCCTTGAATGCGGCGGTGGAAGCGGCGCGCGCCGGCGAGCAAGGGCGCGGCTTTGCCGTCGTCGCCAGCGAAGTGCGCAACCTTGCGGCGCGTTCGGCCAGTGCCGCGAAAGAGATCAAGGAACTGATTTCCAACTCGGTCGAGCAGGTCGATGCGGGCGCCAAGCTGGTCGCCCAGGCCGGCACTACGATGGAGGAAGTGGTCGCATCGGTGCAGCGCGTGACCAGCATCGTCGGCGAGATCTCGATTGCCACGCGCGAGCAGACCGACGGCATCGAGCAGATGAATATGGCGATCATGCAGATGGACCAGGGCACGCAGCAGAATGCGGCGCTGGTCGAACAGGCGGCTGCTGCCGCTTCGGCGATGAGCGACCAGGCGGGCGAGCTGGAACGCCTGGTGGCGCGCTTCCGCCTGCCGGGCGACCACACTGCGGCGCCCACCAACCGGCTGCCGTCGGCTGCAGCCCGTCCGCGCCCACGGCTGGCGGCTTAGCGCGCCAGGCGGATGCCGGTGAATTGCCAGCGCGAGCTGGCGGGGAAGAAATTGCGGTAGCTGGCGCGCGAGTGGCCTTGCGGGGTGGCGGCGCTGGAGCCGCGCAGCACGTACTGGTTCACCATGAATTTGCCGTTGTATTCGCCGATCGCCCCTGCCGCCGGACGGAAGCCGGGATATGGGGCGTAGCTGCTGCTGGTCCATTGCCAGCCGTGGCCGAACATCTGCGCCGGGCCGCCTGCGGCGGCGTGCTCCCATTCAGCTTCGGTCGGCAGGCGTGCACCGGCCCAGTGGGCATAGGCATCGGCTTCGAACAGCGAAATGTGCGTCACGGGCGCGTCCAGGTCGAGCGGCAACTGGCCGTGCATGGTGAATACGCTCCAGCCGCCGCCGTCGCGCCGCCAGTACAGTGGGGCGTCCAGGCATTGCGCGCGGATCCAGTCCCATCCCTCGGCCAGCCACAGGCCTGGGTCGCGGTAGCCGCCGGCCTGCATGAAGGCCAGGTATTCGCGGTTGGTGACCAGGCGCGCGGAGAGTTCGTACGGCTCCAGGTAGACCTTGTGGCGCGGCAGTTCGTTGTCGAAGCAGAAGCCGTCGCCGTGGTGGCCGATTTCGTGCACGCCGCCGTCAAAGCGCAGCCAGGCCGGGGACGCGCCAGCGGCAGGGCTGGCGGGAGCGGCGCCGCGCGGCGCGTAGGCTGGCGCCAGGGGATTCTGCGCCAGCAGGTGCTTGACGTCGGTCAGGATCAGTTCCTGGTGCTGCTGCTCGTGCTGCAGGCCGAGCGTCAGCAGCGCCGCCAGCCCGGCATCGCTGCCGCCGCGAGCGACCAGCGCGGCAATGCGCGCATCGACGTTGGCGCGGTAGCCGCGCACCTCCGCCATGGAGGGCCGCGTCAGCAGCCCGCGCTGGGGACGCGGGTGCTTGTCGCCGACGCCGTTGTAATAGGAATTGAACAGCACCCGGAACGCGGGATGGAAGGGCTGGAAGTCCGCTTCGAAGCGCTCCAGGATGAAGGTCTCAAAGAACCAGGTGGTATGCGCGAGATGCCATTTGACCGGACTGGCGTCCGGCATCGACTGCGCGCCGCAATCTTCGTCCGACAGCGGCGCCGCCAGCGCCATGGTGGCTGCGCGCACCTGGGCATAGCGTTCAGTCCAGAGGCTGGCGTCACGCATAGGCGGCTGCGGCGTGCATCACTGCGAACCAGCGTGCATCGTCCGTCCAGATGCCGTCGACGCGGAAACCCGCATCGGCCAGCAGCCTGCTGAAGCTCTCCACCGTGTACTTGTAGCTGTTCTCGGTGTGGATGCGTTCCCCTAGCGCGAACGAGCGCTCGCCGCCGGCCCATTGCACAGTCAGCGCACAGCGCGCTTCCAGGTGCATTTCAATGCGGCTTTCGGCGTCGTTAAAGAAGGCGACGTGGCGCCACTGCAGTGGATCGAAATTGGCCCCGGCCAGGTGGTTCAGGTGGCGCAACAGGTTCAGGTTGAAGGCGGCAGTGACGCCGATTGCGTCGTCATAGGCAGCATCCAGCACCGCCGGATCCTTGACCAGGTCGACGCCGATCAGCAGCCCGCCATCGGCGCCCACGTTTTCGCGCACCTGGCGCAGGAAGGCCACCGCTTCATGCGGGGTGAAATTACCGATCGAAGAGCCGGGATAAAAAAACTGACGGTGCGCTCGCGGCACCGACGCCGGTATCAACAGCGGTTGCGATAAATCAATTACCAGCGGCGTGATGTCAATCGCCGGAAAGCGCTGGCGCAGCTGGCCCACCGCCTGTTGCAAGAAGTCGCTGGAAATATCCACCGGCACATACTGGCGCGGCTGCAGCAAGGGAAACAGACTGGCCGCCTTGGCGCAATTGCCGGCGCCCAGGTCGATCAAGATGGCGGCAGGGCCCACGCAGCGCGCCATGGCCGCGCCGTGACGGGCAAAGATGCCGGCCTCAGTGCGCGTCGGGTAGTACTCGGGCAATTCGCAGATCGCCTCGAACAGGTGCGAACCAAGGCTGTCGTAGAAATATTTGGGCGAGGTGGACGCATGCGGGGCGAGCAAACCGGCGCTGATTTCGGCAATGGTGGCCGGATCGCCATGGGCGATTCCAGGCGGTGTGCTGCTCGTATCCGGCGCGACCATATGGATCGCAGCCGCGCGTGACAAGGTCATGGCTCAGGCTCCTGGGACATTTTTGCTATCATAGCTGAATATCCAAGACCAGGTACCGTGCCCTCGTGCGAGGCGTGCGGCTCGTCATTAACGTAAAAATAGGATCGTCCATGTCCATCTTCTCCCTCCGCACCACCCTTTTTGCCGCCGGTGTCATGTTTGCTGCTGCCGGCGCGCAAGCCCAGCAAGTCCTGCGCGTTTCCGCCATTCCCGATGAAGCCCCGACTGAACTGCAGCGCAAGTTCAAGCCGCTGGGCGAATACCTGGAGAAAAAGCTGGCCATGAAAGTCGAGTTCACCCCGGTGACCGACTACGCCGCTTCGGTGGAAGGCCTGGTGAACGGCAAACTGGACATGGTCTGGTTCGGCGGCTTCACCTTCGTGCAGGCCAACCACAAGAGCCAGGGCAAGGTCGTACCGCTGGTGCAGCGCGTGGAAGATGAGAAGTTCCGTTCCGTCTTCGTCACCACCAACAAGGCGATCAACTCGCTGGCCGACCTGAAAGGCAAAACCCTGAGCTTCGGTTCCGAGTCCTCCACCTCCGGCCACCTGATGCCGCGCTCCTTCCTGCTGGCGTCCAAGATCGATCCGGACACCGACCTGAAACGCGTCTCCTTCTCCGGCGCACACGACGCCACCGTGGCGGCGGTTGCCGGCGGCAAGGTCGATGCCGGCGCACTGAACATCTCGGTGTGGGAAAAGCTGAATGAACAGAAGAAGGTCGATCCGGCCGTGGTGCGCGTGTTCTACACCACCCCGGCCTACTACGACTACAACTGGACCGTGCGCTCCGACATGCCGGAAGCGCTGAAAAAGAAGATCACCGATGCCTTCCTGGCGCTGGATAGCGCCAAGCCGGAAGACAAGGCGATCCTGGACCTGCAGCGCGCGTCGAAGTTCATCCCGACCAAGGCTGCCAACTACACCAATATCGAAGCTGCAGCCAAGAACGCCGGCCTGCTGAAGTAATCAATGTCTTCTGCCTGGTATGAAATGCGGGGCCTCGCGGTCCGCCACATCGGCGGCTCGCGCGGCCTTGCGCTGCAGGATATTTCACTGTCCTTCGAGCCTGGCGAACAGGTGGCGCTGATCGGTCCATCGGGCGCCGGCAAGACCACCCTGCTCTCCACGCTAGCGCTGGCGCACAAGCCGGATAGCGGCACCTTCAGCGCTTTCGGCACCGATCCCTGGCGCCTGACGGACGCCGGCCGCCACGCCGTGCGCGCACGCCTGTTCCTGGCGCCGCAAACCCCGCCTTTGCCGCCGCGCCAGCGCGTGGTGACCGCGGTGCTGGCGGCGCGCCTGCCGCACTGGGGCCTGGGCCAGGCGCTGCTGTCGCTGTTCAAGCCAGCCGACCCGGAAGCGGCCTACCGCGCCCTGTCGCGCTTCAACCTGGGCGACAAGCTGTACGCGCGGGTCGACCGCCTGTCGGGCGGCGAGCGCCAGCGCTGCGGCCTGGCGCGCCTGCTGCTGTCGTCGGCGCAGGCGCTGCTGGTCGACGAGCCGCTGTCGGCGCTCGACCCGGCGCTGTCGCAACTGACCCTGAACACCCTGCAGCAGGAAGCGCGCGAGCGCAACGCCCTGCTGGTATGCAGCCTGCACCAGGTCGACCTGGCGCTGGCCCATTTCCCGCGCATCGTCGCGCTGAAGAATGGCCGCGTCGCCTTCGACCTGCCGCGCGAACAGGTCACGCAAGCCATGGTCGATGAACTCTACCTGGGCGAGCTGCCGCCCGCCAATTCGCCGCAAACGCCGGAAATGGCGGCCAAACTGGCCGTCGGGGCCTGCCTGTAAGCGATGCATAACGTTCCTGCCGTTCCCCTCTCGCCCCATCATCCGGACCCGGCATGGCGCCAGCGCGTGACGATGGTCATCGTCGGCATTGTGCTGCTGTGGCCTTTGGCGGTAGCGACCGAATTCTATCCCTGGGTGCTGTTCGACCTGCAAAGCCTGGCCGCCACCTGGCGTTTCCTGTCCGATTTCCTGCAACCGGCGCATGATGCCGAATTCCTCGCCATGGTGGCGCGCGAGGCGTGGAAGACGGTGGCTATCGCCACCTGCGGCCTGACGCTCGCGCTGCTGGGCGCCATCCCCGCCACGCTGGTCGTCACCGAACGCCTGTCGATTTCGCGCCTCGGCACGGGCCGCATTGCGCTGCTGCCGCGCATGGTGCGGCAAATCGTGCGCTGGCTGCTGGTAGTGCTGCGCAGCGTACCGGAACTGGTGTGGGCGCTGCTGTTCGTGCGCATCTTCAGCCTGGGCCCAACCGCCGGCGTGCTGGCCATTGCGCTGACCTACTGCGGCATGCTGGGCAAGGTCTACGCAGAAATCCTGGAATCGGCCGACCACCATGCCAGCGACGTGCTGCTGCAGAACGGCAGCGGGCGCCTGGCCGCGCTGTTCTACGGCGCGCTGCCGGAGGCGGCATCGGAGCTGGTGTCCTATACCGTGTATCGCTGGGAGTGCGCGATCCGCGGCTCGGTGGTGATGGGCTTTGTCGGCGCGGGCGGCCTGGGCCAGCGCATGGACGAATCGACCAAGATGCTGGCCGGCGGCGAAGTGGCCAGCATGCTGATCGTATTCGTGCTGCTGGTGGCCGCGGCCGACGTGGTGTCCAAGTATTTGCGCCGGAGGCTGGGATGAGCCATATGCCTGCCCCGCCGCCGCGCAGCTGGTCCGGCTGGCTATTCAGCGCCGCACTGCTGGTTTTGGTGGTCGCCAGCTTTGCCACGCTGTCGCTCAAACTGGGCGAACTGTTTACGCTGGAAGCCATGCACAGCATGGGCAACTTCCTGGCCGGCTTTACGCCTCCGGAAATGGCCGGCGGCTTCCTGCGCAAGACCGCCATCGCCACCATCGAGACGCTGGCCATGTCGGCGCTCGGCACCCTGCTTGCCGTGGCGGGCGGCCTGCTACTGGCGATCCCCGGCGCGGGACGCTTCGGCCGTGCGCCGCGCGCCGCCGTGCGCGGCGTACTGAACGTGCTGCGTTCGATCCCGGAGCTGGTGTGGGCCTCGATCCTGCTGGTGGCCGCAGGCCTGGGCCCGTTCGCCGGCACCATGGCGCTGGCCGCGCATACGGCCGGCGTGCTGGGCCGACTGTTTGCCGATGCGCTGGAAAACGCGCCGCCGCTGCCGGAACAAAGCCTGCGCCTGAATGGCGCCACGCCCATGGCGGCCTTCTTCTACGCCACGCTGCCGCAAACCTTGCCGCAAATGCTGTCCTATACGCTGTACCGCTGGGAGAACAATATCCGCGCGGCAGCGGTGCTGGGCGTGGTGGGCGCCGGCGGTTTGGGGCAGATGCTCAAGTTCCACCTGTCCCTGTTCCAGATGGAGCGCGCGGCAACGGTGATCCTGGCCGTGCTGCTGCTGGTCGCCGTGGTCGATGCCCTGAGCTTCGCACTGCGCCGTGCACTGACGCGCTAAGCCATGCTTGAGTTACGGAACCTGACGAAGAGTTACTCCAATGAGCGCCGCGTCCTCGACCGGCTGAGCTGGACCTTTGCGCCCGGAGAATTTGTCGCCATCATGGGGGACTCCGGCGTCGGCAAATCTACATTACTGAATTTAATTGCCGGCCTCGACCAGCCCGATCCCAGCGCCGCGCCGGCCATCATCGTCGATGGCACGCCGCTGGCGTCGCTGGATGATGACGCCGCGACCCGACTGCGCCGCGCACGCATGGGTTTCATCTTCCAGGCCTTCCATGTGCTGCCGCATCTCACGCTGCAGCAAAACGTCGCCCTGCCCCTGCTGCTGAACGGCTTGCCGCCAGGCCGCGAGAACGCCATGCTGGAAGCGGTAGGCCTGGGCGGGCGCGGCCACGACTATCCCCATCAACTCTCCGGCGGTGAGATGCAACGGGTTGCAATAGCCCGTGCCTTGGTGCACCGCCCGGCCCTTGTGCTGGCGGACGAACCGACTGGCAACCTCGATCCCGACACCGCAAATTCCATCCTGCAACTGTTGCACCATGAACTTAAATCGAGCGGCGCAACCGCCATCATGGTGACGCATTCGCCCGCCGCTGCGGCGAAAGCGGACAAAGTGCTGCGCCTCACCAAAAATGGCCTTCAAGATACAACACTCGTCAACCCTGCCGCGCAATAAAACCCATTATTTTTCTCACAAATTCTTGGAATTTTTTGTAACCGGAGTATTATTTAATTAACTTGCTTGGTTACTAATACGTACCTTACAAGCCTGCTTTTTCTATCCACGTAGTGAACAACGTCAGGGAGGAGCAAAATGAGCGTCAGGCAGAAAAAACTGGAATTAATCGAAGCAATGAACAGGGCACGCGCCCTGGAGCCGTCCAGCTTCGTACCTAACAAGCTGCTCGACACGCTAATCGAGAAGATGCACCTGAAGAACGACGCGGAACTTTGCCGGGTGCTGGAAGTGCAACCACCTATCATCAGCAAAATCCGTCACCGCAAGCTGGCAGTCGGGGCCACCATCCTGCTGCGCATGCATGAAAAGTCTGAGCTCTCTATCCGTGAGCTGAAAGAGCTGTCGAATGCCTCAGTACACTGAGTAAAAATGCCTGGCGCCGGCATTGCATTCACCGGCGCCATTTCCGCTTCAAGGTCGCCCCAAACAACGCCGGCCTGCCAAACACCTCCCCGCTGTACCCTTGCCCCGCTCCCCTGACTGTACTGCCCACCATAGCGCGCCACGTCTATGCTTACATGCATGGATACCCAACTTATCGACGCCCGCGGCCGCCCGCTCAGGGACTTGCGCCTGTCCATCATCGACCAGTGCAATTTCCGCTGTCCGTACTGCATGCCGAAGGAGGACTTCGGGCCGGACTACCCTTTCCTGCCGGCTGCGCAACGATTGTCGCTGGACGAACTGATACGGGTCGCGCACAGCTTTGTGCGGCTCGGGGTGGACAAGATCCGCCTGACCGGCGGCGAGCCGTTGCTGCGCAAAGACCTGCCGCAGCTGGTCGAGCGCCTGGCCGCGCTGCGCACACCCGATGGGCGCGCGCTGGACCTGGCGCTGACCACCAATGGCGCCTTGCTGGTCGGGCGCGCGCAAACGCTGAAGGACGCTGGCTTGAGCCGGGTTACCGTCAGCCTCGATGCCCTGGACGATGCGCTGGGCGGCCGCATGAACGGCGTCGGCTTCCCGCTGGCGCGCATACTGGAGGGGATCGCAGCGGCGCAGCGCGCCGGCCTGGCGCCGCTCAAGGTCAATACCGTGATCGAGCGCGGGATCAACGAAAGCCAGATCCTGCCGCTGGTCGAGCATTTCCGCCACACCGGCGTGGAACTGCGCTTCATCGAATACATGGACGTCGGCGGCGCGCAGCACTGGGACGCGGCCAAGGTGCTGGATGCGAACGCCATGCGCGCCATCGTGCAGCAGCGCTATCCCCTGCTGCCCGACGGCGATGCGCGCGGACACGCCACCGCCAGCCGCTGGCGCCATGCGGATGGCGCAGGCGTGATCGGTTTCGTCGCCAGCGTGTCGCAGCCGTTTTGCGGCGACTGCACGCGGGCCCGTGTGGCTGCGGACGGCAAGCTGTACACCTGCCTGTTTGCGCAGGATGGCGCCGACCTGCGCCCACTGCTGGGCGCCGGACAGGAGGCGGCGCTGGCGGCCCGTATCCGTAGCGTATGGCAGGCGCGCGGCGACCGCTATTCGGAGCAGCGCAGCCCCGCGCAGCGCAGGCACCGCGTGGTGCGGATGTCACTGGTGGGCGGCTAGACGGCCCAGCATGCGCAGGGCGTCTTCAATTTCCTTCGACCAGGGATAGCTGAAGTTGAGGCGGATGCAGTTGGTATAGCTGCCGCGCGCCGAGAACATATGGCCCGGGCCGACCGTAATCTTGCGCTCCAGTGCCAGGGCATACAGTTTCATCGCATCCACGCCCTCGGGCAATTCAACCCACAGCACATAGCCGCCCTGCGGCTCCGACACCCGCGTGCCGGCCGGGAAAAAGCGCAGCACGGCCGCCGCCATCATGCGCGCGCGCTCGGCGTAGCCCTTGCGCACCTTGCGCAAATGGCGGTCGTAGCCGTCGTTTTGCAGATAGTCGGCAATCGCCAGTTGCGGCAGCGAGGCGGTGGTCAGGGTGTTGAGGAACTTGAGCTTCTCCACCTGCGCCGTGTAGCGCCCCGGCAGCGCCCAGCCGATGCGGTAGTTGGCGGTCAGGCTCTTGGAGAAGGATGAGCAGTACAGCACCAGGCCCTTGTGGTCGAAGCTTTTGAGCGCTGTCGGATGGGTGTCGCCGTAATACAGCTCGCTATACACATCGTTCTCGATGGCCGGGATGTCATGTTCGGCCAGCAGTTGCACCAGTTCGCGCTTGCGTTCATCAGGCATCTGGAAGCCGAGCGGGTTCTGGAAGTTCGGCATGACCATGCAGGCCGTCACTTTCTGCTGCGCCAGGATGCTGCGCAGCCCTTCAATGCTGATGCCGGTGCGCGGGTCGGTCGGCACTTCCAGCGCCCGCATGCCCATGCGTTCAATCGCGTGCAGCATGGCGTAAAAGGTCGGCGATTCGACCGCGATCGTGTCGCCCGGCCGAGCCACTGCCTGCAGGCATAGGTTGATCGCCTCGGTGGCGCCGACGGTGACGATGATCTCGGAAGGATCAACCGCCAGGCCGTTCTCCATATGGCGCCGCGCGATCTGGCGTATCAGCTGCGGATTCCCCGGCGGCAGATCGTCGATCACGCTCCAGTGCTGGCTGCGGCGTGCGATGGCGTTGGCGTACTGGCTGATGCGCGGCCACGGGAACGGTGCGGGATCGGGATACGGCGAGCCAAGCGGCACCGCACCTTCGCTGCGGATGGTGCGCAGGGTAGACAGCACCAGACGGCTCACGTCGACCTCGGAGGACAGCACCAGCGGCGGCACTGCCGGCGCGCCCGGCGTGCGGGCCTTGGCGCGCGGACGGGCGCGCACGAAATGCCCTGATTGCGGGCGGCTCTCAATCACGCCTTTGCTCTCCAGCAGGGAGTAGGCGCGCAGCACGGTGCTGACGCTCAGGCCGCGCCGCTGGCTGGTTTGCCGCACCGAGGGCAGCTTCTCTCCTTCCAGCAGCACACCGCGCGCCACCTGCGATTCGATATCGGCAGCCAGGGTCTCGTACAGGTTCATGGGAACCAGTATAGCGCAGCACTGTACTGCTTCGCGACGGTCAATTCTGTGCACGCCCGGGGCAAGGCGCCGGAGCGACACTGGCGCCATCCCTCGAAAGGAGTCTGACAACATGGCAAAAACCGAAAAAGACGGCCATATCGCGCCCTACCCCAATCCTGCCGGCGGCTGGGGCGCGCTCAAATATGTGGCCCTCAACCTGTACCGCGAGCGCGTCAGCGCCGGCAAGCTTGGCACCCTGCTGGCGCAGAACCAGCAGGACGGCTTCGACTGCCCGGGCTGCGCCTGGCCGGACCGCAAGCACACGTCCACCTTCGAGTTCTGCGAGAACGGCGTCAAGGCCGTGGCGGCGGAAGCCACCAGCAAGCGCGTGACGCCCGAGTTCTTCGGCGCCCATACCGTCACCGAGCTGCTCGGACAGACCGACTACGAGCTGGAACAGCACGGCCGCCTCACCCATCCGATGCGCTACGACGCTGCCAGCGACAAGTACCTGCCGGTTGGCTGGGACGAGGCCTACGCCCTGGTGGCGCGCCACCTGCACGCCCTGCCCGACCCGGACCAGGCGGCCTTCTATACTTCCGGGCGCGCCAGCAACGAAGCGGCCTTCCTCTACCAGCTGTTCGCGCGCATGTACGGCACCAACAATTTCCCGGATTGCTCGAACATGTGCCACGAAGCGACCAGCCGCGGCCTGCCGCACACCGTCGGCATCGGCAAGGGCACGGTCACGCTGGACGACTTCGAACTGGCCGACACCATCCTGGTATTCGGCCAGAATCCGGCCACCAACCATCCGCGCATGATGGGCGAGCTGCGCCACGCCGCCAAGCGCGGCGCCGCTATCGTCTCCATCAACCCGCTCAAGGAGCGCGGCCTGCAGCGCTTCCAGGACCCGCAAAGCCCGCTTGAAATGGCGACCAACAGCGCCACGCGCATCGGCTCCATGTTCCTGCAGCCGCGCCTGGGCGGCGATTTCGCCCTGATCAAGGCGCTGGCCAAACGCCTGTTGGAGCTGGATGACGAAGCGCTGGCAGCGGGCCGTCCGCGCCTGCTCGATACCGGCTTCATCGCCGCCCACACGGTCGGTTTCCACGATTTCGCGCGCGACCTGCGCGACGAAAGCTGGGCCGTGCTGCTGGAGGAGTCCGGCCTCGACCGCGATGCAATCGAACGCCTGGCGCGCCTGTTTGCCGGCAGCGAGCGCGTGATCGCCTGCTGGGGCATGGGGCTGGCACAGCACAAGCACTCGGTGCCAACCATCCAGATGCTGTCCAACCTGATGATGATGCGCGGCCAGATCGGCCGCCCCGGCGCCGGTCTGTGCCCGGTGCGCGGCCACTCCAACGTGCAGGGCGACCGCACGGTGGGTATCGAGGAGCAGCCCAGCGCCGCCTTCCTGGACCGCCTGCAGCAGGTGTTCGGCTTCGAACCGCCGCGCCACCACGGCTACGATGTGGTGGCCACCATCCAGGCCATGCTCAACGGCCGCGTCAAGGTGTTTATCGGCCTGGGCGGGAATTTCGCCATGGCCACGCCAGATACGCCGCGCACCTGGGACGGTCTGCGCCAGTGCGAACTGACCGTGCACGTGGCCACCAAGCTGAATCGCAGCCACCTGATCCATGGACGCGATGCCCTGATCCTGCCGACACTGGGCCGCACCGAAATCGATCTGCAACATGGCGTGGCGCAGGGCGTCACCGTCGAAGACTCGATGAGCATGGTGCACATCTCCTACGGCATCAACCAGCCGGCGTCGCCCCAGCTGCGTTCGGAAATCGCCATTGTGGCCGGCATGGCGCACTCCACACTGGGCAGCACGCGTTACGACTGGCTCGGACGCGCCGCCGACTATGCCGCCATCCGCGATGATATCGAAAAGGTGTTCGACGACTTCCACGACTACAACGCGCGGGTGGCGGTGCCCGGCGGCTTCCACCTGAAGGTGGCGTCGCGCGAGCGCGAATGGGTCACGCCCAGCGCCAAGGCGCAGTTCATCGTGCACGCGGTGGACCGCGACACCCCGATCCACCGTGCCCGCGCCGTCCACGGCAAGCGCCTGCTGACCATGATGACCACGCGCTCGCACGACCAGTACAACACCACCATCTACGGCCTGGACGACCGCTACCGCGGCGTGTTCGGCCTGCGCCGCGTGGTGTTCGCGAATGAGCAGGACCTGGCCATGCTGGGCCTGCAGGCCGGCCAGCGCGTCGACATCACCAGTGTCTGGGATGACGGCGTCGAGCGCCGTGCCGACGACTTCCTGCTGGTGGCCTACGACATTCCGCGTGGTTGCGTGGGAGCCTACTATCCCGAGACCAATCCGCTGGTGCCGCTATCGAGCGTGGCCGATGGCGCCGGTACGCCGACTTCCAAATCCATCCCGGTGCTGCTGCACCCCGCCAAGGGAGAACTCCATGCATGAAGCGACGTTGCTGCTGTCGCGCGCCCAGTTCGCGCTGACGGCGATGTTCCATATCCTGTGGCCGATCCTGACCATCAGCCTGTCGGCCTTCATCCTGCTGATGGAAGCCCTGTGGCTGCGGCGCGGCGAAGTGGTGTACTACCACCACGTGCGCTACTGGAGCAAACTGCTGGTGCTGAATTTCGCCGTCGGCGTGGTCAGCGGCCTGCCGATGGAATTCCAGTTCGGCACCAACTGGGCACCGTTCTCGCGCTTCACCGGCGCCTTTATCGGCAACATCCTCGGCTTCGAAGGCGCCATGGCCTTCATGCTGGAAGCCGGCTTTATCGGCGTCATGCTGTGGGGCTGGGGCAAGGTCCCGCGCAAGATGCACCTGTTCGCCACCGCCATGGTGGCGCTGGGTTCCACCATCTCCTCGTTCTGGATCATGGTGGCCAACTCCTGGATGCAGACGCCGGCCGGCATCGTGGTCGAAAATGGCCGCGCCGTCGTAGTGGATTATCTCGCTGCGATCTTCAACCCCTCCATGCTGCACAGCGTTTCCCATATGTGGCTGGCCGCCATGGAGACCGGCCTGTGCGTGGTGGCCGGCATCTCGGCCTGGCACCTGTACCAGCGCCGCCAGCCCGAATTCTTCGCACGCTCGTTCCGCATTGCGCTCGGCGCGCTGCTGGTGGTGGCGCCGCTGCAAGTACTGGTGGGCGACGCCAGCGGCGCCGCGCTGTTCGCACACCAGCCGGCCAAGGGCGCGGCGATCGAAGGCCACTGGGAAACCAATGCCGCCGGCAGCGGCGCCCCATGGTCTTTGCTGGCATGGCCCAACGCCGGTGCGCAACGCAACGACTGGTCGATCGAGGTGCCAGCCCTGCTAAGCGTACTGGCAATCCACAACACGGATGGCACTGTGACCGGCCTGCGCGACATCCCGCGCGACGAACAGCCGCCGGCCATCCCGCTGCTGTATTACGCCTTCCGCGTCATGGCCGGCATCGGCGTGCTGCTGGCGGCGCTGGGTATCTGGAGCGTCTGGTCGCTGCGCGGTGCCGGCGGCCGGCTGGAAGCACTGCTGGCGCGCCGCAAACTGCTGCTGGCGTGGACGCTGTGCATCCCGCTGCCCTACTTCGCCGTGGAATGCGGCTGGATCGTGCGCGAAGTGGGCCGCCAGCCATGGTCGGTGTATGGCTTGCTGCGCACCAGTGAAGCCGCATCGTCGGTATCGGCCGGCGCAGTCTGGTCCAGCACGGCCATGTTCCTGGTGTTTTACGCCGTGCTGCTGACGGCATTCGCAATCTTCGTTCGCAAATGGCTGCAGGCCGGCCCCGACCTGGCGCAGCAGCCTCCCAAGGAGTTTGAACATGCATGACATCCTGACCACCGCCTGGTTCGGCCTGATAGGCCTGATGCTGGCCATTTACGTAGTGACCGACGGCTTTGACCTGGGCGTCGGCATCCTCAGCCTGCTGACACGCCAAGAATCGGAGCGCGACCAGATCTTTGCTTCCATCGGCCACGTCTGGGATGCCAACGAGACCTGGCTGGTGGTGCTGGGCGGCGCCATGTTCGGCGCCTTCCCGCTGGCCTACGCCATGCTGATGGAGCAGCTTTATGTGCCGATCATGGCGCTGGTGGCTTGCCTGATCATGCGCGGCGCCGCCATCGAATTCCGCCATGCGGCACGCCGCAAGCGCGGCTGGGACATCGTGTTCGGCATCGGTAGCCTGGGATGTGCCGCCTGCCAGGGCATCGTGCTGGGCAAGGTGATTACCGGCCTGGCGCCTGGCGCGCTGGCGACCGGCTTCACCCTGCTATGCGCGGTGGGAGTGGTAGCGGGTTATGCCCTGCTGGGCGCGACTTACCTGGTGAAGAAGGCGCACGGCAAGCTGGTGGCCGCCGCGCGGCGCCATGCCGTCACCGCGCTGGTGGCGACGGTGGCCGCAGCTTTCGTGCTGACCGCCGGCACCCTGTTCTCCAGCGAGATCGGGCATGGCCGCTGGATGCAGCCGGGCGTGCTGGCTTTACTGGCGCCGCTGGCCCTGTTGGCGGCACTGGCTGCGGCGTATGTGTTGTATGCACTCCACATCGGCGCCAGCCACGGTCCATTCCGGGGCGCGATCGGCCTGTTCCTGGCCTCCTTCGCGGGATTGGCGGTCAGCCTGTTCCCCAACGTGGTGCCGGGCCGCCTGACGCTGGCCCAGGCGGCGTCGGACAGCGCCACCATGGCCTTCATGCTGTGCGGGATCGCCCTGATCTTCCCCATCATGGTGGGCTACAATCTGTACCAATACTATGTGTTCCGCGGCCGTGTAGGCCTGCATTGAGCCATGATCATACGTTCGCGCGATAACTGGTTTCGCATGCTGCTCGCATGGCATGGGTCGGTGCTGCCGTCCATCCTGCCGCAACTCGGGCTGATGCTGGCGGTCAGCATGGTGGCCTTGCTCGGTCATGGCCAATTGTTCGGCGAACGGGTGCCGCTTGATACCGCACCTTTTTCCCTGCTGGGCGTCAGCCTGGCGATCTTCCTGGCCTTCCGCAATAACGCCAGCTACCAGCGCTACCTGGAGGCGCGCCAGCTGTGGGGCCGCGTACTGGTGGCCGCGCGCGCCCTGGTGTCGCAGACGCAGGCCTACCTGCCGGCCGCGCGCTTCGACCACCGCCTGTGCGCGCACCAGGTGATTGTCTTCACCCACCTGCTACGCCACCACCTGCGCGGCAGCGATGCCCGCGCCGATATCGAACGCCTGCTCGGTGCCGAAACGGCAGAGCGCCTGCTGCCGCTGGCCTACCGGCCCATCACGATACTGTCTGAAATTCGCGCCGCGCTGCAAGCGGCGGATGCTGCGCAGCCGGCGCCGGGCCAACTGCTGTGGATGATGGACGCCCAGGTCAATGCGTTGGGCGAGGCGGTCGGCGGCTGCGAGCGTATTGCCAGCACGCCTGTGCCCTACCCTTACGCGGTGCTGCTGCACCGGACCATCTACCTGTACTGCTTCCTGCTGCCATTCGGGCTGGTGCATGCCATTGGCACAGCAACGCCGCTGATGGCGGTATTTGTCGCCTACACGCTGTTTGCGCTGGAAGCAATTGCGCAGGAAATCGGCGATCCCTTTGGCGATGCGCCGAACGCCCTGGCGCTGGAGGCGATCTGCCGTTCGATCGAGCGCTCGGTGCTGGAAATGATCGGCGAACAGCTGCCGCCGGAACTGGCGGCGGGCAAGGATTTCCGCGTCAACTGATTTTCAAGCTGTATATTCGACGAAGCCGTCGGCGCGGCAGAAACTGGCCAGTTTCAGGCCGGCTTTGCGCGCGATGTCGATCGCCAGCGAGGTGGGAGCGGAGATGGTGGCCAGCAGCGGCACCTGCACACGGGCGGCCTTGCGCGCCAGCTCGTAGCTGGCCCGGCTGGAGAGGAAGATGAAACCTTGCCGCAGGTCGGTGCCCTGCATGGCGAGCTGGCCTACCAGCTTGTCCATGCCATTGTGGCGGCCAACGTCTTCAAACACGCATTGCACCGCGCCGTCCGGGCTGCACCATGCCGCGGCATGCACGCCGCCGGTTTCACGCATCAGGGCCTGGTGCTGGCCCAGCTCGCGTGCCGCGCGTGCGATCGCCGGCGCAATCAATCCCGATGTGGCGGCGTGGCAGGCTGGCGTGGCCATCGGCTCGGGATCGAGATCCAGCAACGCCAGGCTTTCGATGCCGCACACGCCGCAGCCGGTGCGGCCGGCAAGCGAGCGGCGGCGCTCCTTGAGCTGCATGAAGGCGCCTTGTGCGATGGTCAACTGGACTTCGGCCGCCGCCGGCAACTGGTGGACTTCGATATCGTAGATTTCGGCGCGGGAGCGCACAATCCCTTCGGTCAGCGCAAAGCCGACCGCCAGTTGCTCCAGGTCGCGCGGCGTGGCCATCATGACGGCATGGGAAATGCCGTTGAACACGAGCGCGATGGGTACTTCCTCCGCCACGTTGTCGGTGGCATTGGTGCTGGCAGCGCCGCGATGACGGACAATGCTGCGCTGCTGGTAGCCGGTGCGCTCCTCTGTGGTTTCCATGGTTCACCTCACTTTCCCCCATATGGTAGGAAAGGAGGTGCGGCGCGCGCGTGCACAGTCTGGCACGCGGCGCGGGGGTACAGTCAGGCTTCCACGCCGTAGTGGCGGGCGTAGCGATTATCCAGGTTCGACAGCGGCATCATCACGAACAGGTCGGCGCTTTCGAAATCAGGATCCCAGGCCGGGGCACCGCAGATCCAGGCACCCGAACGCAGGTAGCCTTTCAGCAGGGCCGGCACTTGCGCGGCGCGCGCAGCCTCCACCTTCTCCACCGGGAACGGCAGGTGTGGCGTGACGCGGTATTCCATCGGGGCCAGATGCTTGTGGCGCAGCTGCTCGTACACGGCGACGGCATTGTGGCCGCCGTCGGCCAGGCTGATGCTGGCGCAGCCGATCAGGTATTCGCACTGGTGGCGGCGCATGTATTCGGCCAGGCCGGACCACAGCAGCATGATCACGCTGCCGCCGCGATAGTCGGGGTGGATGCAGGCGCGGCCCGCTTCCACCATGCGGCTGCGCAGGTGCTTCAGGCGGCCCAGGTCGAATTCGTTTTCCGAGTAGTGGCGGCCCAGCTTGCGGGCGCCGGCGGGGTTCAGCAGGCGATAGGTGCCGACTACTTTCAGCGTGGCGGTGTCGCGCACGATCAGGTGGTCGCAAGTGGCGTCGAATTCGTCGCTGTCCAGGCCATCCGGCGTGGCCAGGGCGGTCAGGCCCTGGTTTTCGATGAAGACTTTATAGCGCAGGCGCTGGACCTCGCGCACCTCTTCCGGGGTGGCTGCCATGCTCAGGGCCAGTCGCGGGCTGGCGGCCCGCTGTTCGGCGGTAGCAATCGTGGTTTGCATGCTTCGTCCTTTCTTGTAGTGACGAAGCCAGTTTGACCCTCTATTGCTTCATGAACATGACAGCTTTATTTCCGCTGCGTTA
>NZ_JASATG010000036.1:0-57784 GCF_038440195.1 Pseudoduganella sp. OTU4001
GCCGGCAGCAGGGCCGCCGATTACCACACCGGCCAGCGTGGCCGACGGATTGCGTGGCCGCGTCCTGTTGCTGCCGGACGTCCCACCCGTCAATCTCACGGTGCATTTCTGGATCGATGAACAAGGCGCGGTGGAGCGCGCCGAGACCGGGCCGCACCGGCTAAGCGAGGCCGATACCGGCAGGGTGCAAGCCGCATTGCTGGACTTGCGCTTTCATCCCGCGCGCTCCGGCCAGCAGGCGGTGCGCAGCGAATTGAAGCTGGATTTGCTGGTGGCGAGCGCCACCAGCCTGTGAGCGCGCGCTCAATGCCAGTTCACGACACGGCCGCGCTGCTGCGGCACCAATAGTTCGACGTCGCCAGCTTCCACCGCGCTGGTGGGATCGGCCAGGAAGCGCGACAGGCCGGCTTCGCCGCTGCGCGCCTGCACCCCGACCCAGGCGTCGCGCCAGGTGTGCTTGGCCGCATACAGCGCGGCGTCGGCCAGGCGCTGCAGCGATTCCGGCGTCAGTGCGCTGGGGCGGCCCGGCATGCCGGGGAAAGCGGCGAAGCCGATCGATACCGTCTTGCGCAGCACCTGGCCGCCGGGAATGGCGAAGTCATGGGCGGCGATGGCCTGGCGGATCTTTTCCGCCAGCGCCGGCGCGTCGTCGCGGTCGATAAAGCGCGCCACCAGCAGGAATTCCTCGCCGCCCCAGCGCACGATGTGGTCGGAGCTGCGCATGCACTGGCGCAGCACCTTGGCGGTCTGCTGCAGCACGGCGTCGCCGGCGGCGTGGCCGTATTCGTCGTTGACGCGCTTGAAGTGGTCCAGGTCGAGCATGAACAGCACCAAGTCGGCATGCGGCTCGGGCGGCAGGTTGCGGTGGCGGCGCGCCGCCAGGTCGAAGTCGGCCTGGATGGTCTGCTCCAGGTAGCGCCGGTTGTGCAGGCCGGTCAGCGGGTCGGTCAGGCTGGCCTGTTCCAGGCGGCGCGAGGCCGCTTCCAGTTCGGCGGTGCGCTCGGCCACCAGTTTTTCCAGCAGCTTGCCGCGCCGGCGCAACTGGTGCAGGCGCAGGCGGAACAGGCCGAATACGCCCAGCGCGCCCAACAGCCACATGGCGCTGCGGAACCACCAGCTCTGATAGAAGGCCGGCTGCACGTGCAGCTGCAGCTGCCATTCCCGCGGGCTCCACTGGCCGGTGCGGTTGCTGGCCTGCACCCGCAGCTGGTAGTCGCCGGGTGGCAGGTGCGAGTAGGCCGCCACCCGCTGGCGCGCATCGACATTGACCCAGCCGGCGTCGTAGCCGTCCAGGCGGTAGCGGTATTGCTGCTGCTCGGGCGCGCTGAAGTCGGGCGCGGCGAACTCCAGGCGCAGGTCGCGCTGCCCCGGCAGCAGGGTGCGCGCACCGAGCACGCCGGCGCCGGGCTGCTCGACGCCGTCGATCGACAGCGCGGTGGCGGTGACGGCCGGCTTGTATTCCCAGCGCCGCAGCAGCTGCGGGCGCACGCGCAGCAAGCCTTCCGGCGAACCGAACAGCAGGTCGCCGTCGCGCGTGCGGGCGCGGCTGGCGAAGTACAGGGTGCGGAATTCATTGCCGTCGGCGCGGTCGAAGCTGCGCCAGCGCCAGGTCAGCGGATCGATGCGCACGCGGCCGCCCAGCCAGACCTGGCCTTGCGCATCCTGCAGCAGCGATTCGGGCGGGTGGGCCGGCAGCTTGAGGCGCGCCGACAGGTGGTCGAAGCGCGCGGTCTGGCCGTCGAAGGAGCGCAGGATGGCGACGCCGGCCTGGGTCGCCAGCCAGAGCTGGCCGTCCCGGTCGACCATCAGGTCGGGCACCCAGTTGTCGGGCAGGCTGTCGACGCGCGCCGGCTCGCGCCGGATGCGCTGGGCGCGGCCGCTGCGCGTGTCGAAGGCGTTGAGGCCGTCGTTGGTGCCGACCCACAGCGTGCCGTCCGGCGTGAAGGCCAGCGCCTCGACCTCGCGGCCGGACAGGGTGCCGTGGTCGGCCGGGTCGTGGCGCCAGGCGCTGATGGCGCCGTCGGCGCCGATGCGCGCCAGGCCATGCAGGGCGCCGGCCCACAGCGCGCCGTCGGCGCCGAACACCATGGTGCGGATCGGCCCGCCCGGCAGGCCTTGTGCGGTGCCGTAGCGCTGGAAGCCGCTCTGGCCCGGACGCTGGCGGTGCAGCGTGCCGTCCAGGGTGGCGACCCACATGCTGCCGTCCGGTCCTTGCGCCAGGCAGGTGACCGCACCGTCGGCCAGCGCGTCGGGGCGCTTGGCGTCGGGCCGGAAGCCGGCCGCCAGCTTGCCCGCGCCATCCATCACGTCGACGCCGTTGCCGTTGGTACCCAGCCACAGGCGGCCGTCGGCCGCTTCCAGCGCGCGCACGATGGCGGGGTGGCTCGGGCCGTGCGGGTTGGCGGGGCTGTGGCGCAGCTTGAGGAAGGCGCGGCTGGCCGGGTCGTGGCGCGCCAGGCCGCCGCCCCAGGTGCCGGCCCAGGCAATGCCGGAGCGGTCCACCAGCAGCGCGCCGATGCGGTCGTTGCCGATGCTGGAGACGCCGGTGCTGTCGTGGCGCAGGCGCTCCACCACGGCCAGGCTGGCGCTGTCGACCACGTCGATGCCGTAACCGAAGGTGCCGAGCCAGATCTCACCGGGCACCGGTTCGGCGATGCTGTAGATCCAGTAGTGGCTCAGGCCCGGCACCGCGCGCACGCTGCCGCTGGCCGGGTCGTAGACGGCGGCGCCTTCGCGCCCGCTGGCGATCCAGATGCGGCCCTGGCTGTCCTGGAACAGGCGGATCGCGTTGGCCGGGCCGACCGGCGCCGAAAAGCGGCCATCGCCGAGCCAGCGCTGCAGGCCGGCCTGGCCGGCCACCCACAGCCGGCCTTCGCGGTCGAGCAGCACGGCGCGCAACTGGTCGTTGGCCAGGCTGTTGCGGTCGCCCTCGATATGGCGGTAGTGGCTGAATTTGCCGCTGGCCGGATCGAGCACCGACAGGCCGCCGTCGGTGGCCAGCCACAGCGTGCCGCCGGCCAGTTCGGCGATGCTCTCGACGCGGTCGTTGGCCAGGCTGTCCTTGCGCTGCGGGTCGTGGCGGTACTGGGTGAAGCGCTCGGTGCGCGGGTCGAATACCGACAGGCCGCTGCTGATGGTGCCGGCCCACAGCCGGCCGTCGCGCGCCGTGTGCAGGCTGCGGATGTAGCTGCCGCCCAGCGCCTGCGGATCGCCGGGGCGCGGGCGGAACACCTTGTAGCCATAGCCGTCGTAGCGCACCAGCCCGTCCTGGGTGCCGATCCACAGCAAACCCTGGCCGTCCTGCACCATGGCCGTGCTGAGGTGGGCCGGCACGTCGTCCGGCACCGCGATGCGCGCAAACGACACCAAGCCGGGCCGCTGTTGCGCCGATGCGATAGTGCCGGCAGCGCACAGGCAGGCGAACAGGACACTGCGCAGCAGCGGACGGGGAGCGAACATTGCCTACGGGAAATTGAAAATCGGGAACTGGCATTATGCCATGCTGAGCCTTGTCTGCTAGCATCAGTCAAGACAGTCAGCCACGCGGGGAGACAGCATGCGCACAAAGTGGACGATGGTGATGGCCGGGCTGGCCGCGGCGGCGCAGGCAGGAGCGCAAGACACTCCCGGCGACGGCTTGCCCAGCGTATATGTGACGGCCCAGCGCCGGCCGGAACCGGTGCAGGAAGTGCCGTTCAATGTCTCGATCCTGCGCGGCGAAGCGCTCGACGTACTGGCCGCCAGCGGACGCGACCTGCGCTACCTCGCCTCGCGCCTGCCCAGCCTGCATGTCGAATCCGATTTCGGCCGCTCCTTCCCGCGCTTTTACCTGCGCGGCCTGGGCAACACCGACTTCGACCTCAATGCCGCGCAGCCGGTCAGCGTGGTGTACGACGAGGTGGTGCAGGAAAGCCCGCTGCTGAAATCCTTCCCGCTGTTCGACCTGCAGCAGGTGGAAGTGCTGCGCGGCCCGCAGGGCAGCCTGTTCGGGCGCAATGCGCCGGGCGGCGTGGTGAAGTTCGAATCGGCGCGCCCGGTGCTCAAGCGCGAGGGCTACCTGAACGCCGGCTACGGCAAGGACAGCCTGCGCAATATGGACGGCGCCTATAACACGCCGCTGGGCGAGGCGCTGGCGCTGCGCGTCTCGCTGCAAAGCCAGCACCGCGACAACCGCGTGTTCAATGACCGGCCCGGTGCGCCGACCAAAGAGTTCGAGGGCTACCACGACAACGCGGCGCGGCTGCAGCTGCTGTACCAGCCCAGCGCTGCCTTCAGCGCACTGCTGAACGGCCACGGGCGGCGCATGGCCGGCCGCGCCACGCTGTTCCGCGCCAACGTGCTGCAGAAGGGCAGCAATGCCCTGGTGCCCGGTTTCGACTACGCCAGCTTGCCGACCGACGGCATGAACTACCAGTTCCTCAATACGCGCGGCGCCAGCCTGCGCCTGCGCTGGCAGTTCGATGGCCTCAGCCTGCATGCGATTTCAGCCTGGGAGCGGGCGCGTTTCTTCAGCCGCGCCGACGTCGACGCCGGCTACGGTTCGCTGGCCCATGCGCCGATGGGGCCGGGCCGCATCCCTTTCCCGTCCGAGACGGCCGATGCGCTGCCCGGGCACAAGCAGCTGACGCAGGAGCTAAGGCTGGAGTCCGATCCGGCGCAGCCCTGGAGCTGGCTGGCCGGCGTGTACGGCTTCCGCGAGAAGATCCGCATCGACAGCTTCAACTTCGATTCCTTCAATGGCAATGTGCAGAATGGCTACGCCTGGCAGCGCCAGGACAGCCGCTCCGCTGCCGCCTTTGGCGCCATGACCTGGCGCGCGCAGCCCGGCCTGCTGCTGCGGGCCGGCCTGCGCTACACCAGGGACCGCAAGGAATTCTTCGCCACGCGCCCGCAACCGGCGCCGGGCGGCGTGCCGATTCCGGGCCTGACAGCCGACCCGCGCGGCAACGACCTCAGTTGGGACCTGGGCGCCACCAAGGAACTGGCGCCCGACAGCACTCTTTACGCGCGGGTGGCGACCGGCTACCGCGCGCCATCGATCCAGGGCCGCATCCTGTTCGGCAACAGCATCAGCGTGGCGCGCGCCGAGCAGGCCCTGAGCTGGGAAGCCGGCTGGAAGCTCGACTTCGCCCAGCGCCGCCAGCGCCTCGGCGTGGCGCTGTTCCGCTACACGGTGGACGATATGCAGCTGACGGCCGGCAGCGGCACGGTCAACCAGAACCGGCTGGTGAACGCGGCCAAGGTGCGCGGGCAGGGCGTCGAGTTCGAATGGCTGGCGCGCCCCAGCAGCGAATGGACCGCCAGCCTGGGCGCCAGCTTCAACGACACCGAAATCCGCGACCCGGGCCTGTTCGTGGTCCCCTGCGGCAATGGCTGCACGGTGCTCGACCCGCGCCCGACGGCGGCCAATATCGTGTTCATCAATGGCAACCCGCTGCCGCGCTCGCCGCGCTGGATCGCCAATGCCACGCTGCGCTACAGCCAGCCCTGGCGCGACGGCGAGCTGTATGCCTATACCGACTGGGCCTACCGCGGCAAATATAACTTCTTCATTTACGAAGCGGTGGAGTACAAGGCGCGTCCCCTGGTGGATGGCGGCCTGCGCCTGGGCTACCGCGATGGGCGCGACCGCTATGAGGTGGCGGCCTTCGTGCGCAACCTGGCCAACAAGGTGGTGGCGGTGAATGCGATCGACTTCAACAACTTCACCGCCGTGGTGAACGAGCCGCGCACCTACGGCGTGCAGCTGCGCCTGAATTACTGATAGCGGGCCGTAGCGCGCAGCCACTGCGGATCGTCGCGCATGCGTTTGACGATCGGCAGCAGCGTGTCGTACAGGTCGTTGCGGCCCAGCGGCACCAGGAAGCGGCGCTCGGTGGCGCGGCCCGGCAGGTCGACGAAGGTCAGGCTGCCGTTCAGGGAATGCAGGCGTACGAAGTAGCGCGCCACCGACTCCGACACGGCGACGCAATCGATGCGCCCGCGGCGCAGTTTTTCCAGGTTGATTTCCTCGCTCATGGCGTCCTGGCGCACCAGGCCGTGGCGCTGGATCCACTCGTCGATGCCGGGGTAGACATAGCCCAGGGTGAGGCCGATTGACTTGCCGCTGAGTGAGCCGGGGACGTCGGGCTGCAGCGGCCGCTCCGTGCGCGACACCAGGACAAAACGGTCGACCGCGAACGGCATGGTCCACAGGTATTTCTTCTGAGCTATATCGTCGAACCACTGCGGCATCATGCCGATCACAATGCCGTCCAGCGTGCCATCTTCCAGGCGCATTTGCAGGCGTTTGCGCGGCAAGTAGGCCAGGCGGAAGCTGGTGCCCTGCGGCGCCTGCTTGTTCAGATAGTCAATTGCATCATGATAGATACCGCGGCTGCCGTCGATCACCAGGGGCGCGAAATTGGCACTGGTGTAGACGGTGATGGTGTCGGCCCTGGCCGCTGGCGGCAGCGCGAAAAGCAGCGACAGGAGCGGCAAAAGAAATTTCATAGCCGCACTATAGCAAAGCAGTGGCGATAGCATCATGAAAGTTAAATTCTTCATTGGCAAATGTTTCGCGCGCCTGCAACAGATCTGGTGGTCAGGAAAGAGATTTTTATAGTCAATTCTCACTAATTGTAACGCCCGGCATTAATTCGGCATATGATCAAAGCAAGGGGGGCCGCAGTGCTGTGCGCACCCCTCTACCGATCTTTACTTTGGGAAAATGCCATGAATCCTACCTCTCTTCTTGGCCAGCTCAAGCTGGGCCACAAGTTCATGATTCTCGGCCTGATCGCTGCCTTGCTGGCGATTATCCCGGCTTACCTGTATATGCACGAGGCCGGCAAGGTGCTCGACGCTTACCAGGGCGAACACGAAGGCTTGCCCGTGGTGGTCGATGGCCTCAAGGTCGTGCAATACACCCAGCAGCATCGCGGCCTGTCCGCGCTGGTGCTGGGCGGGGTGCAAGCGGCGGCGGAAAAACGCCGCGCCAAACAGCAGGAAGCCGATGCCGCCTATGAGCGGCTGGAGAAGGCTGTGGCTGCACTGGGCGACAAGGCCATCATCGGCGCCTTCAGCGCCGCCAAGCAGGAGTGGCAGACGCTGCGCAGCGGAGTGGCCGAGGGCAAGCTGACCGTACCGCAAAGCTATGCGGGCCACACCGGCCTGATGCCCAAGCTGCTCAAGATTAACGAGCTGATTGGCGATGCCTACGGGCTCAGCCTCGATCCCGACAAGGACAGCTACCAGCTGATCCAGGCTATGTTCTACCAGCTGCCGTGGCTGACCGAAGAAACCGGCAAGACCCGCGCCAAGGGGGCCGGCCTGCTGGCGAAAAAGGAAGCCACGGCGGAAGACCGCATGGTGATCGCCTCCATCATGGCGCGCGTGACGGATCGCCTGGACCAGACCATGACCGCCTTCAGCAAGGCCGCTGCCGCCAATCCGGACATCGAAGCCAAGCTCGGTGCGCGTATGCGTGATGCGGGGGATGCGGCGAGCAAGATCGTCGAGCTTGGGACGGAGCAGATCGTCAAGGCCGATCCGCTAAGCTACTCCGGCGAGGAGTGGGTGGCCAAAACCACGGCCGCCATCGACCTGCAGTTCGCCCTGAATGAAGCGGCGGCCAAGGAACTGGACCTGATGCTGACGGATAAAGTCAGCGGCTTCACCCGCCAGCGCTGGATCATGATCGTGTCGATGGTCGGCCTGTTTGTCCTGGCGGCCTGGATTTGCCTGCTGATCGCGCGTTCGGTGACGGTGCCGCTGCAGAACGCCATCACGGTGGCCGACGAAGTGGCGAAAGGCAAGCTGGATAACGATTTCGACGTGGGCCCGCCCAATGAAGTGGGCCAGTTGCTGCGCTCGCTCAAGACCATGAGCGAAAGCCTGCGCGGCATCGTGTCCGACGTGCGCGCCAGCGTCGACCAGATCAATGCGGCCAGCCGCGATATTGCCACCGGTAATGCCGATGTGTCGTCGCGCCTGGAATCGCAAGCGTCCAACCTGGAAGAGACCGCCTCGTCGATGGAGGAACTGACCTCCACCGTCAAGCAGAACGCCGACAACGCGCGCCAGGCCAACAACCTGGTGCACAACGCCTCCAATGTCGCCAGCAAGGGCGGCGAGGTGGTGTCGCAAGTGGTGCAGACCATGGGAGAGATCAATGACAGCTCGCGCAAGATTGTCGACATCATCGGCGTGATCGATGGCATTGCCTTCCAGACCAATATCCTGGCGCTGAACGCGGCGGTGGAAGCGGCGCGGGCGGGCGAGCAGGGCCGCGGTTTCGCCGTGGTGGCTTCCGAAGTGCGCAACCTGGCGCAGCGTTCGGCCTCGGCCGCCAAGGAGATCAAGGACCTGATCAACCACAGCGTGGACCGGGTCGAGCAGGGCAACCGCCTGGTGGGCGAGGCGGGGCACGCCATGCAGGAAGTGCTGAACAGCGTGCAAAGCATCACCGTCATCATGCAGGAAATCGCCACCGCCTCGGCCGAGCAGGGCAACGGCATCGAGCAGATCAATATGGCGGTGACGCAGATGGACGACACCACGCAGCAGAACGCGGCGCTGGTGGAACAGACCGCCGCAGCCTCGGCCAGCCTGCAGGACCAGGCGCAAATGCTGGTGAAATCGATCAGCATCTTCACGCTGGGTAATGAGGAGCGGGTGGCGGCGCCGGCCGCGCGCACGGCCTCGGCGGCGCGACGCATGGGAGGCAATGTGCGCGCATTGCGCGCCGCCTCGGTATAATTTCCTGCATGGAAAAGCTCAGGGATCTTGCCACCATCATTTCGGAAGTGCAGCGTGGGGAACTGGTGTTCCCCACCAGCGTCAATGCCGCCCTGGCATTGCAGCTGGCGCTGGCCGACTCTGATTGCCACGACGACGAAATAAGCCGCAAGGTACTGGCCGAGCCGGTGCTGGCCGCACGCGCGGTAGCGCTGGCCAATAGCGCGGTGTTCCAGCGCCAGGGCCAGCCGGTCACCAGCGCCCGCGCTGCCGTACTGCGCCTGGGCTACCGCAACCTGTATTCGCTGGCGGCCGCCATGGTGGTGCGCCAGTTCGGCGCGCGCCTGCGCGATCCGCAGCTGCGCGCGCAGGCCGAGCAGTTATGGAAATATTCGGCCCACGTCGCTGCCATCGCCTACCAGGTGGCGCGCCATATCACGCGCACCGATCCCGATACCGCGCTGTTTGCCGGCATCGTGCATGAGGCGGGGAATTTCTACCTGCTGTCGCGCGCCGACCAGGTGCCGGGCGTGCTGGAGGAACTGGGGCCGCGCATGGGCCCGGTGCAGGAAATCGTGGCGCGCGAAGTGCTGCGCAAGCTGCAGGTGCCGGAACCGGTCGCAGCGGCCATCATTTCCCTGCGCGATGGCGCAATCAGCCTGCCGCCGTCCGGCCTGCGCGATACGCTGCTGCTGGCCCGCCACTTGAGCCCGGTACTCTCGCCGCTGCCGGCGCCGCAGGACGATTACCTGGTGCGCCGCGCCGACATGGTGCACTGCCTGGCAACTTTCCCCGACCTCGCCGCGCTGCTCGAACGCGCCGCCAGCGAAGCGGGTTCGATGGGCGCTGCGTTGCTGGCTTAAGGCTCGTAGTCAAAATCCAATAGTTCGTCTACCGCGAAAGGCAAGATGGCCGGCAAAACGGTCTGCGCCAGACCAGTTTCGCGTGCCGCCTTGCGCGCAGCGGACGGGTATACGCTTGCGGCCTCGTCAGCGAGGTCTTGCCGCAGGCTGGGGTAGCGTTTGATCAGCAATTCGATGCGCGTGCGTTGCTCCAGCATTGTCTTGCGCCAGCTGCGCGACTTGCGAACCGGTTGGTAACGGCATTTGAGCAGATGCACTTCCAGCACGCACAGGCGGCTGGCAAGCTGGTGGCGGATGTGCGATGCCATGCTGGTCAACTCCTCGTAAAGATTGGGGATGTCGAGCAATTCGAACTTGCGGTCGCGCAGCAAGGCAGCCTGGGTTTCGACCCAGGGGATGAAATCTTCTTCGTAGGCAGTGTGGTTCATGGCTAGCCCTCCCTAAAGGACAGGCTAGGCGCCGGCACGCGCCCCAGTCAAGCGCGACCGGGACGGTTTTTGAGGCAGATCAGCGGCGCGATTGTTCGAGGATGCGCACCAGCGATTCGATGCCTTCCGCATCGACCGCGTCGAAGCGGCCCGGGCGCGGGCTGTCGAGGTCGAACACGCCGATCACTTCGCCATCGTGGCCGAACACCGGCACCACCAGTTCCGAGCGCGAGGCGGCGTCGCAGGCGATATGGCCAGGGAAGGCATGCACGTCTTCCACCACGATGGTCGTGCGCTTTTCAACGGTGCTGCCGCATACGCCGCGGCCTTTCTTGATGCGGATGCAGGCTGGCTTGCCCTGGAACGGGCCCAGCACCAGTTCATCCGGACCCTGCATGAAGTAGAAGCCGGCCCAGTTCAGGCCCGGCATGGTGTTGAACACCAGCGAACTGGCATTGGCCGTGTTGGCAATCCAGTCATGCTCGCCTTGCACCAGGCCGGTCAGCTGCGAACGCAGGTCTTCGTACATGGCGCGCTTGGCTTCCGGGGTATCGGTGCTGTAGGTGGTTTCAGTGATGGAGAAGGACATATTGCCGCTCGGTATGTTACTTAGGACGCCGACATCTTACCAGCAATCGGGTTACCGTGCCCCGCATGGCTACTCATCTTCAAATCCGTAAAATGTTGCGCGACGTGTTCGGCATGGAACAGCTGCGCCCGGGCCAGCAGCAAGTGATCGACAGCGTGCTGGCGGGGCGCGATACGCTGGCCATCATGCCGACCGGCAGCGGCAAGTCGCTGTGCTACCAGATCCCGGCGGCGCTGCTGAAGGGCAGCACGGTGGTGGTATCGCCCCTGATCTCGCTGATGAAGGACCAGGTGGAAAAACTGGACGATATCGGCTTGCCGGCCGACCAGCTCAACAGCAAAATCCCCGCCGGCGAGCAGGCAGAAGCGCTGCAAGGCTTGCGCGAGCGGCAAGAGCGCATCGTGTTCTGCACGCCGGAACGGCTGGCGACGCCGGACTTCATGTCGCTGCTGCATAAGGCCGACATCGGCCTGGTGGTGGTCGACGAATCGCATTGCATCTCGCGCTGGGGCCACGACTTCCGCCCGGCCTACCTCGATATCGGCGCCGCGCTCGACGCCCTGGGCCGTCCGCCGGTGCTGGCGCTGACCGCCACCGCCACCGACGACGTGGTGGACGATATCCGCCAGCAACTGGGCGCGCCCGGCATGCGCGTGGTGAACACCGGCATCTACCGGCCCAACCTGCACCTGGCCGTGCGCCAGGTAACCAATGCCGGCGAGCGCGCGGCCGAGGCGCTGCGGCTGGTGCGCGAAAACCAGGGCAGCGGCATCATCTACACCGCCACCGTCAAGGCGGCGCAGGACCTGCTGGCAGCGCTGGAGGAGGCCGGCGAAAGCGTCGCGCTGTACCACGGCAAGCTGCATGCCACCGAACGCCGCCAGAACCAGGAAATGTTCATGTCCGGCGCGCGGCGCGTGATGGTGGCCACCAATGCTTTCGGCATGGGCATCGACAAGCCCGACATCCGCTTCGTGACCCACCTGCAGGTGCCTGCCAGCCTGGAAGCCTATTACCAGGAGGCCGGCCGTGCTGGGCGCGATGGCGCCGCAGCAGCTTGCACCTTGCTCTACTTCCACGAGGACAAGCGCGTGCAGCAGTTCTTCCTTTCACGGAATTACCCGGACGCCGCCTTGCTGCGCGCCGCCTACGATGCTGCCGCGCGCGGCGAACGGCCGCGCGACAAACGCAGCCAGGTGGCGCTCAAGCTGCTGAAGGAAGGCGGGTGGCTGCGCCAGGACCGCAAGCTGCAATACCGGCTCGATGGCGCGGCGCCGCGCCCGCTCGACCTCGAACGGCTAGCGGAACACTATCGCGAAAAGCAGGAGCGTGACCGGGAAGCCCTGACCCGGATGGTGTCCTACGCGCAAAGCGGCTTTTGCCGGTGGAAGCTGTTGCTCGATTATTTCGCCGATGAAGGGGCTGGTCTAGAGCGTTGCGGCTGCTGTGACAACTGCCTTAGCCCGCCAACTGTGCAGGTATAAATTTTCCCAATCGAAATTAGGTAGGCGATATCCTACATTTGTCGCGCTGAACGTCCTATATTACCTGTACAGTGCTTGCACTAACATGAGTTCTCCCGCGCCGACACACCAAGGGGTGGGAGTCTTTTCCATCGAACCAAGCAGGGGGACGAATCATGGCTTCGAGTAACCAAGGCGATAAACGGGGCAATCGGCAGGACAGCCCTTCCGGCAGCAAACAAAGCGCACGCGGCTTTGCATCCATGGATCCGCAACGCCAGCGCGAAATCGCTTCCGAAGGCGGCCGCGCCGCCCACCAGAAGGGCACGGCGCACGAGTTCACTTCCGAGGAAGCACGCCGCGCCGGCAGCATGAGCCACAAGAACGATGGCAACCGCCAGAGCGGTTCGCGTGGCAACGCCAGCCGCACCGAGCAGCAGCCCGAGCAAGGCCAGCAGGCTAGCCAGGACTACCAGGGTAAGGACTACCAGGGCAATAAGCAGGGCGGTGACAAGTATTGAGTTCCTAAGCAGCAAGGAGGCCAGCATGGGACGGCCTGACAAATCGAGCAAGGATACGGAGAACCAGCAAAATTTTGTGCTGGTCGACACTGAGCATCCGGAGATCAATAGCAGCACGATTCCGGAAGGCCAGGTCCGCCGCGCCGACCGGCCTTTACCGGGCAACCGGCAAAGCGCCACGGAAAGCGGGTCGCGGCAGGGCGGAAGTACGCTGGGCACCGAAGGCGGTGCACCGGGGCCGGATGCAAGTTCCGGCGTTTGAATAAAAAAAGGCGGGCTGCGTGCCCGCCTATTTCTTCGCCACCAACCGTTAGAACTGGAAGTTGGCGGTCAGCTGCGCGTAGCGTGGCGCGCCGAGCGAAGCGCGGGCGCCGCTATTGTTCAGCGAGTTCAGGTAGAACTTGTCGAACAGGTTGTACACGTTCAGCTGCAGGCTGACGTTCTTCTGCAGCTTGTACGAACCCATCAGGTCAACCACGGTATAAGCCGGAATCGACGGCATATTGCTGGTGGCCGGCGCCTGGGTCGCGTCGATCAGGCGCACCTGCTTGCCCTGGTGGCGCGCACCGCCGCCAAAGCTCAGCTTGTCGTCGAATTTGTAGGTGGTCCACAGGGTGGCCGAGAACTTCGGCGACCAGCGGCTGACCGCGCCCGGCGCATTGCCGCCGGTCAGGCCTTCCTTGATCTCGGTGTCCATGGTGGCCAGGCCGGCGGTCACGCTCCAGTTTTTGGTGATCTGGCCGACCGCGCCCAGCTCGATGCCCTGCACCTGGCGCTTGCCCAGCTGCGCGTAGGTGTTGGTCGCCGCATCCACCAGCAGCGGGAACTCGTTCTTGTTGGTGGTGCGGTACAGGGCGGCGGTCAGGGCCAGCTGCTTCTGGATCACGTCCCACTTGGTGCCCAGTTCCACGTTGGTGGTTTTTTGCGGGTCGAGCGAAGCGCTGTTGATGCTGTTGGTGTTCTGCGCGGCCAGCGAGAAGTTGGCGCTGCCTGGCGGGGTCTGCGAGTTGGCGAAGGCCAGGTAGACGCTGCCGTCCACGGTCGGCTTGTACACCACGCCAGCCTTGAAGCTGGACAGCTTGCCGGATTTCTCGAAGTGGGTGGCGGTCACCACATTGGTGGTGGTGTTGTGGCTGCCGATATTGGTTTCGGTCTCGTAGCGCTCGTAGCGCACGCCGCCGTTCACCTGCCACTGCTCGTTCAGCTTGATGGTATCGAACAGGTAGGCGCCGATGGTGTCGGTCTGGCCCTTGGAGAAGCCGCCGCTCAGGGCCGGCTTGAAACCGGTCAGCGCATCGTTCGGGTTCGGCGCATACAGGTTGGCTGCCGGTGCGGTGCCCAGGCTGGAGGCCAGGCGCGCCGGCACGAATTGCTGCTCGCTCAGCAGTTCCAGACCGGTCGAGATGGTGTGCTGCAGACCGCCCAGTTCGAATTCGCTGACCACATTGGTGGTGTTGGCCAGGATCTTGTTCTCTTGCAGCACGCTCTGGCGCGAACGGCTCACGGTCCAGGTCGACGGGGCAGGGGTGACCATGGTCAGGGTGTTGATGCCGGTCAGGATGCGGTCCATCCTGGACTTGCCCCAGCGGGTGGTGTTGGTCAGCGTGGTCTTCGGCGCCAGTTCGTGTTCGATCCTGGCGGTGACCATGTCGGCGTCGACGTCTTCGTAATCGCCCTTGATGCCGTACCAGTTATTGCGGTCCACGCGCGGTGCGGTGCGCAGCGCCTCGCCGGCGTTGTAGAAGCCTTCCATGCCGACGCTCGGGATACCGCCGTCCGGTACGTTGTTCTGGCGCACGTGCTGCGAGAACAGGTACAGGCGGGTTGGCGAACCCAGGCCCCAGGCGATCGATGGCGCAATGGCCTTGCTTTCACGGTCCAGCGCATTGCTGCCCTTGACGCTGCCGTCCTGCACCATGGCGTTCAGGCGGAAGGCGCCGCTGCTGCCGAAGCTGCGCGTCACATCGGCGCTGCCGCGCTTGACGCCGCCCTGGGTGAAGGCCAGCGAGGCGGCGGTGGAATCTTCACGCACCGGCAGCTTGGACACCAGGTTGATGTAGCCGCTGGCCGCGCCGCGGCCGATGTCGGCGCCGGCCGGGCCCTTGGACACTTCGACCTGCTCGATATTGAAGGCTTCACGGCTGACCGCGCCCAGGTCGCGGATACCGTCGACGAAGATCGCGTTCTGGGCGGCGAAACCGCGCATCTGGAAGGTGTCGCCGGCGCTGGTGTTGCCGTTCTCGCCCAGCTGCAGGGTGATGCCCGGGGTGTTGCGCAGTGCTTCCACGATGGAGGAGGCGCCTTGCTCCTGCAGCACTTCCTTCTTGATCACGGAAATGGTTTGCGGGGTGTCCAGCAGCGGCGCGGTCAGTTTCGGCGACGATGCACGCTCGGCCTTGTAGGATGTTTCGGCGCTAGCTTCGACCTTGACTTCGGCCATGGTCTTTTCTTGCGCCTGGGCGGCGGCGGACAGCGGCAGGCCGACGGCGGCCATGGCGAGCAGGGATTGTTTCAGCAGGGGCTGGGTGGCCAGCGGGTGCTTGCGGCTACGGATGGTCAAAATTCTCTCCAGTTGATGCAGTTGATGATTTACGGCTGGCTGCATCCTGCAAAACTGGAGCTGGCTGGCGAAGCGGAATGTATAAGAATGTAAATGATAACGATTCTCAATTGCGTTTGCAAGGCCGCTGGATTATCATCTTGGAATTCACTTATCGAAAGTTACAGTTTTGAGCAGCCCCGAATCCCAAGCCAAACGCGCCGTCTGGCTCAAACTCCTGCACGAATGGCATTGGGTCAGTTCGGCCATGTGCCTGCTCGGCATGTTCCTGTTCGCCATCACCGGCATCACGCTGAACCACGCCAGCCAGATCGAAGCCAAGCCCAGCGTGGTGCGCAAGCAGGCCACCGCACCGGCGGCACTGGTGGGCGAGCTGCAGGCCTTCGCCGCCCGGCATGACGGCGAAAAGGCGCCGCTGCCGGAAGCGGGGGAGCAGTGGCTGCGCGATACCTGGTCGCTCAAGGCCGGCGGGCGCGAAGCCGAATGGTCGGCCGATGAAGTGTATCTGCCGCTGCCGAAAGCGGGCGGCGATGCGTGGGTGCGTATCGGCCTGGAAGACGGCGCGGCGGAATTCGAAAACACCGACCGTGGCTGGATCTCCTGGCTGAACGATGTGCACAAGGGCCGCAATACCGGCGCGGCCTGGAACTGGTTCATCGATATTTTCGCCGTGGCCTGCCTGGTGTTCTGCATTACCGGTTTGCTGATCCTGAAATTCCATGCGGCCAAGCGGCCGTTCACCTGGCCGATGGTGGGCCTGGGTGTGGTAATTCCTTGCGTTATTGCTTTGCTCTATATCCATTAAGGACTTGTTATGAAACTTCGTTATTCCATCGCCGTCGGCTTGCCGCTGGTGAGCGTGTCCGCGATGGCGGCCGACCTGACCCTGAAATTCGACCTGCCGCAGCTGAACGTGGCCGAGTACCACCGCCCATATGTCGCCGCCTGGCTGGAAAACGCCGACCAGAAAGTGGTGACCAACCTGGCCGTGTTGTACGACGTGAAGAAAAAGGACAATGGCGGCGCCAAGTGGCTGAAGGATATGCGCCAGTGGTGGCGCAAGTCCGGCCGCGATGTGGCCATGCCGATGGACGGCGTGAGCGGCGCAACGCGTGGCCCGGGCGAGCACACCTTGAGCTTCCCGGTTGCCAAGGACGCGCTGAACAAGCTCCCGGCCGGCAATTACCAGCTGGTGATCGAAGCTGCGCGCGAGGCGGGCGGCCGCGAACTGGTGAAAGTGCCGATGGCATGGCCGCCGAAATCGGCGCAATCCCTGTCCGCCAAGGGCAAGGAAGAACTGGGCGATGTGGTAGTTCAAGTCAAACCATAAGGACACGCGATGAAGCTGACTAAAACCCTGATCGCGCTGGCCCTGGCCGGCGCCGCCTTCAGCGCCCAGGCGCATAAGCCATGGCTGCTGCCTTCTTCCTCGCTGGTGGATTCCAAGGAGCCTTGGGTCACCGTGGATGCCGCCATTTCGGAAGGCCTGTTCGATATCGACCACCAGCCGCTGAAGCTGGAAGGCATCACCATCACCGGCCCGGACGGCGCCAGGGTGGACATGCAGAACGCCCTGACCGGCCGCCTGCGTTCGACCTTCGATGTAAAGATGGCCAAGCCGGGTACCTACAAGATCGCGCTGGTGAACCAGTCCGTGATGGCAAGCTGGAAGGTCAATGGTGAAGTGAAGCGCTGGCGCGGCCTGGAAGCCGAGATGGCGGCCAATGTGCCGGCCAAGGCCGATGAACTGACCGTATCGCGTACCTCCAGCCGCCTGGAGACTTTCGTCAGCGCCAACAAGACTGATGAAGCGGTGTTCAAGCCAACTGGCGTTGGCCTGGAGCTGGTGCCGCTGACGCATCCGAACGATATGCGCGCGGGCGAGCAAGCCACCTGGCGCTTCCTGCTGGACGGCAAACCAGCCGCCAACCAGGCCTTCAGCCTGATCCCGGGCGGCGTGAAATACCGCGGCACGCTGGGCGAGATCCGCCTGAGCACCGATGCCAAGGGCGAGATCAGCTTCAAGATCCCGGAAGCGGGCATGTACCTGGTGTCGAGCAGCTGGCCTGCCGCCGCCGCACCGCAGCCCGGCCAGCCGCCGCAGCAGCGCCAGATGCCGCCGCGCCGCGTGACTTACGCGGCGACCGTGGAAGTCCTGCCGCAGTAAGCAGTGCGACGCGTCCTCCTGCCGCCGACGATCAGCGCCGACCCGCCGCCGGCGGGGATGCAGGTGCTCGATTTCGGCGGCGCCACGATGGGGACGAGCTGGTCGGTGCGCGTAGCCGTTGCGCCCCCGCTGCGCGCGGCGGACCTGCAGGCCGGCCTGCAGCTTGAGCTGGACCGGGTGGTGGCCGAGATGAGCCACTGGGAACCCGGCTCCGACCTGGGCCGCTTCAACCGCGCCGGCGCCTGCACCTGGCACACGCTGCCGGCCGCCTTCTTCGAAGTCCTGCAATATGCGCTTGGCGTCGCGCGCGAGACCGGCGGCGCTTGCGATCCCTGCGCCGGCGTGCTGGTCAACCTGTGGGGCTTTGGTCCCACAGGCCGCCACGACGAAGCCGGCTTCGTGCCACCGAGCGCGCGCGACGTCGCCACGGTGCGCGCCGGCATGGCGGGCCGCGTGGTGGAGTTGGACATTCCGCGCCGCCGCGCCTTCCAGCCTGGCGGCGTGCAGCTCGATCTGTCCGCCGTCGCCAAAGGCTTTGGCGTCGACCAGTTGGCGCGCTACCTGGAAGGGCAGGGCTTGCGGCACTACCTGGTGGAAGTGGGCGGAGAGCTGCGCGGCGCCGGATTCAAGCCCGATGGGCAGCCATGGTGGGTCTCGCTGGAAGACCCGCTGGCCGTGGCAGGCGGCGAGATTGCCGTCGCCCTGCACGGCCTGGCGGTCGCCACCTCCGGCGACTACCGCAAATACTTTATGCAGGACGCCACAAGGCGCCCGCACACGATTGATCCCCGCAGCGGCATGCCGATCACCAATGCCCTGGCATCGGTGACGGTGGTGCATGAAAGCGCCATGGCGGCCGATGCCTGGTCCACCGCACTGACGGTGCTTGGCCCGCAGGAGGGGCCGGCACTGGCCGAGCGCAAGCAGCTGGCCGCACGCTTCCTGCTGCGCGAAGGGAAAGGCTTGCGCGAAATCCTAAGCAGCCGCTTCCAGAAAATGCTTGAAGAAGAATGATTGTTACGAACGACCCGACCCGCCTCGCCCTGACCGCCGCCATGTTCGCCGGTTACGGCATCGTATGCCTGCTGCCCTGGCTGCGCGCACGCCGCGCGCGCGCCGACGCCAGGGCAGCGCGCGCTGCGGCGGGCGAATCGCCATGGCTGGTGGCTTACGCCAGCCAGACCGGCAATGCCGAATTGCTGGCGCGCCAGACCAGTGAAACCCTGCGCGTGGCCGGCATCGCCAACCACCTGTGCGACTTCGACGAACTCGATGCCGCCGCGCTGCAAACGTCCGAACGCATCCTGTTCCTCACCTCGACGTACGGCGAGGGCGACCCACCAGACGCCGCAGCACGTTTTGCGCAGCGCCTGATGGCGCGCAGCGACCTGTCGCTGGACCAGCTGCACTACGCCGTGCTGGCGCTGGGCGACAGCGCCTACAGCAGCTTCTGCGGCTTTGGCCGCATGCTTGACGCCTGGCTGGCCGCACGCGGCGCCCAAGCCCTGTTCCCGCGCGTGGAGGTGGACCGCAGCGCCGCCCCGGCAATCGCCGCCTGGCGCCAGCAACTGAGCCACCTGGCCGGCACCAGCGACGCCCCCGACTGGGATGCTCCAGCCTTCGACGAATGGCGGCTAGCCGCACGGCGCCACCTGAATCCCGGCAGCCCCGGCGCGCCGATCTACCACCTCGAGCTGGAGCCCGCCGTACAAGGCGTCGCATTGCCGGCCTGGCAATCGGGCGACCTGGTGCAGGTTGCCGCCCCGGCCGATCCCGAGCGCCCGCGCGAATACTCGATCGCCTCGATCCCGGCCGATGGCCGCGTGCACCTGCTGGTGCGCCTGCACCGGCATGGCGACGGCAGCCACGGCCTGGCATCCGGCTGGCTCACCCAGCAAGCCGAAGAGGGCGCCACGGTACGGCTGCGCCTGCGCGAGCACCGCCGCTTCCGGTTGGAGGACAATGCCGAGCGCCCGCTGATCCTGATCGGCAACGGCAGCGGCATTGCCGGCCTGCGTGGCCACCTCAAGGCGCGCGCCGCCGCCGGCCAGGCGCGCAACTGGCTGCTGTTCGGCGAACGCGATCCGGCGCATGACGCCTTCTACCACGAAGAGCTGGAAGCCTGGCAGCACGCCGGCCTGCTGCCGCGCCTTGACCTGGCATGGTCGCGCGGCCCGCAGGGCAAGGAGTATGTGCAGGATGTGCTGCTGCGCCAGGCCGACGCGCTGCGCGAGTGGGTGGCGCAAGGTGCCGCGATCTACGTCTGCGGCAGCCTGGAAGGCATGGCCGCCGGCGTCGACCGGGTGCTGACGCATGTGTTCGGCAGCGCCTTCATGGCCGACCTGGCCAGCACCGGCCGCTACCGCCGCGATGTCTATTGAGATTCGGGGCTTGCCTGTTTTGCAGTCAGGCAAGCCCCTGAATTTCGCGCTGGAGGGTGGTAATGCTGGGGTTGTCGACGAAGATGCAGCGCTTTTGGTGGCGCTTGCAGAAATCCTTTACGCGCCAGTAGGCGCTGTGGCTGATGCAGGCGGTCTGGCAAATCACCAGGTCGGCGGCGGCCATGCTGCTCTCCAGGCGGGCGACGTTGTCTTCCAGGCCGCCGTCATGGTGCAGGAATTCGGCGCCGGTTTCTTCAATCACGGCGCGGTAGCCGGCGACATTGCCGGCGCGGCCGCCGACGCACAATACGCGCTCGGCCAGCACGCCGTGCAACGTGATGCGCTGGGCCGTGGTGCTGGCGGCTGCCTGCATGGCGGGCGAGGGTTGCAAAGCCGCTGCGGCGCGTGCTTCGGCGGCGGCGAGCGCGGCACGTGCGGCGCTGGCTTCGGCGCGCAGTTCGTGCACGCGCTGTTCGGCATCGGCCAGCTGGCGCGCCAGCCGTTCGCGCGTGGCGAGGCCGGGGATGGCGGCGTGCAGCTCTTCCAGCTGCTGGCGCTGCGAGGCGATCACGCTTTCGCGGCCGACCAGCTGGGCGCGCAGCTGCATGACCGTGGCGGCGTGCTGCTGCTGCTCGGCGTGGCGTTCGGCTTGCCACACGCTGCTGCGCTGTTGCAGGCGCGCTAGCTCGCGTTCGAGGGCGGCGTTGGCTTGCTCGAGCGCTTGCAGGCGCTGGATGTCGGCGCGCGTTGCGGCGCCGGCCTGGTGCTGGATCATGTGCAGGTCGCGGCACATGCGTTCCTGCAGTTCGGGCGTGCAATGCGGGTGGCTGAGGCCGGCCCAAAAGGGGCCCGGCACGTCGCCGCTGGCGACGGCGGCAACCCACAGCGCTTCCAGCGCCGCGGCATCGCGTGCGCTGCGGAAGCGCTGGATCACCACGGCGTAGCGGCGCTCGAGCTCTTTCTGCACCGCTTCGGAAATCTTGTTGCGCTGGCCGCATTCGCTGACGGCGCCGACGTGCACTTCGTAGTCGTCGGCCAGCACCTTGCCACCGACGGCCTTGGTGACGATCTTGCGCAGCACGCCCAGCGGCAGGCCGACGCCAACCAGCGGGCAGTGGCAGGTGTGGGGCAGGTCCCAGATGCGGCGGCGGCGCGCCGGTTCGGCGGCCGCTTCAGACGCGGCGCTGTGCTTGTCGCACATGGCGGCCTCAGATGGCGAGCTGGGTTGGACGAGGGCGGCCTATCAGGCGGGCCAGGAAGCTGGCGCGTTCCTGCGGCGGGCGGGCTTGTTCGACCACGGCGGCCCACTGTTCGCACAGCTGCTGGCAGGTGGCGCGCAATACGGGCGCGAGTTCGGGCAGGGCGGATAGTGCTTTCAGGTGGCGTTCGATGACGGATGCCAGCTTGACGCAGCCGCCGTCGGCGGCTGCATTGGCGGTGTAGTGCGACATCAGGTGCAGCACGGCGGACAGCATCAGTTCCGGGTGGCGCGCGGCGGCGGTGTCGGTGCGGAAGATGGGGTCGTTGTGGTCGATAGCCATGTAATCACTCCAGGAGTTCGGGGTGGCTGGCTACCGCAGGTCGGGCGGCTGGCTGGCGATTGGGGGCGGTACGGCGTCAGGCAGTGAGGATCAGCTTGTTCAACTGCGTGATGCGAAGACGGTAGATGCGGCCGGCGTGTTCAATTTCGACTTCGCGCTGGTCTTGCATCAGGCCGGCGGTGGTGAAGCGGCGCACCGGTTGGCTGGCTTGCGGCGCGGCCGGCGCGGGTGCAGCGTCAGGTTTGAGGGCGGCGGATGTTTGCATTGTTTTTTTCCTTAAATAAGAATGATTCGCATTTGCATTATGCGCACGCATCCAATACTTGTCAAATAAAAAAAGGCCCGCCGAAGCGGGCCAAAGCTGGGTGAGTAGTACTCTTTACAAAGTCGCCAGCAAAGGCACGGTGGCCTCGGTGGCGGCAGCCTTGGCGCGCGCGGGTAGCTTGCTGCGGGTGCGCGACGGTGGCAGGCGGCGCAGCGACTTCAGGGCGTCGACATCCTTGATGCCGATGGTGCGCTGGTCGACGCTGATCAGGCCGATTTCATTAAAGGCCGACAGGGTGCGGCTGACCGTTTCCAGCGTCAGGCCGAGATAGCTGCCGATCTCGTGGCGCGTCATGCGCAGGTTGAACAGCTTGCTCGAATAGCCCATCTGCGAAAAACGGTCCGACAGCGTGACCAGGAAGCGCGCCACGCGCGCCTCGGCGCTCAGCGCACCGAGCATGCCGATCATGGCCTGCTCGCGCACCAGCTCGCGGCTCATCACGCCGTACATCATGTTCTCCAGCTCCACGTGGGTGCGGCCCAGCGTGGTCAGCTTCTTGAACGGCAGCAGCACCAGGTCGCAATCGGACAGGGCCACCGCTTCCGACGAGTAGGTTTTGTTGTGGATGCCGTCCACGCCCATCAGGTCGCCCTTCATCGGGAAGGCCAGCACCTGTTCGTTGCCGAACTCATCGATCAGCACGGTTTTCAGGAAGCCGGAATTCACCACGTACAGCATGTCGAACGGCTGGCCGATGGTGTGCACGCGCTGCCCGGTCTTAAATTGCACATGCTGGAACAGCAGCTCTTCCGAATTGATCGAAATCGGCGGCAGGTGCAGCAAGTCGCACACTTCTTTCAGGTTGGACCACAGGCGGCCTTGCCGCTGGCGGCCGGCCTCATGGGACACGGGTTGCGTTGAGAGCATGCTGATCTCCTGGTTCCCAAACGGAATGGTTTCAGTATGCCAACGTGGTTGTGGGAAAAATATCAGCCGTTACTGAATATGCCCGTAGGAGGGGAGAGGGGAGGGGTAGGAATTATCCTAACGCTAATATTGCCAATCAGGCCTTGAAGGGCGTCAACAGCTTGTGCGCCACAGCGTACTGGACCATTTCGGAGAGCGAGGCCATGCCCATCTTTTGCATGATGCGGGTCTTGTGGGTGCTGACGGTTTTCACGCTCAGGTGCAGGCCGTTGGCGATTTCGGTGATGGATTTTCCCGACACCAGCAGCGAAAACACTTCGAATTCGCGGTCCGACAGCTGTTTGTGCAGCAGGGTT
Source organism: Pseudoduganella sp. OTU4001 (assembly GCF_038440195.1). Lineage (NCBI taxonomy): Bacteria > Pseudomonadati > Pseudomonadota > Betaproteobacteria > Burkholderiales > Oxalobacteraceae > Pseudoduganella > Pseudoduganella sp. OTU4001. The sequence continues at coordinate 22,780 of NZ_JASATG010000036.1, forward strand.
TCCGCCGGCTGCATGATGTTCAGCGCGAGTTGCTCGGCCACTTCGGTGGAAATGTAGGGGCGGCCGGAGGCCACCTTGCGGATCGCGCCCACCAGCTGGGTGCCGGCGCTTTCCTTGGTCAGGTAGCCCTGGGCGCCGGCGCGGATGGCGCGCACGGCATACTGCTCTTCCTCGTGCATGGTGAGGATGAGGATGGACAGCTTGGGGGATTCGCTCTTGATCTGGCGGATCAGGTCGACACCGCTGCGGCCCGGCATGGACAGGTCAAGCAGCAGCAGGTCAAAGCCGCCCTGGCGGATGTGGCTGAGGACTTCGAAGCCGTCGATGGCTTCGCCTACGATGTCGATGTCAGGGGCCCCGTCGAGAATGCGCTTGAGGCCTTCGCGCATGATGGTGTGGTCGTCTGCGATGACAATTCGAATCATAGTTCCTCAAAACAGTTAACAATACTTCTCTCCCCACGCCGGCCAAAACCGCCGGCGCGAGTGGTTACGCCAGGCAGCTCACGCCGGGCGCGGGTCTTTGATCAGCCGGTGCACCAGCACCGGGATCTTGGCGTGCGACAGCACCTTGTTGGTCACGCTGCCCAGCAGCAGCTGGCCCCAGCCGCTGCGGCCGTGCGAGCCGATGAAGATCAGGTCGCAGCTGCACTGGCTGGCCACGTCGACGATCTTCAGCGCCGCACTTTCGGCAAAGGCGGTCATGCCTTCGGCGCGCACCCCTTTCCGGGCGCAGGACTCGAGGATGGATTGCACGTGCTCGTTGCCGGCACGCTGCATCGCCGCCCGGTATTCTTCCTCGCTGGGATAGCTGGGCGGGATAATCTCCACGTAGATCGGGTACTGGTACTCCGGCGCCACGAACAAGGCCAGCACTTCCGCGCCCAGCTGCTGGGCAAACTCGACCCCGGCACAGGCGGTCTTGCTGGAAACGGCCGAGCCGTCCGTCGTTATCAGGATTTTCCGGTACATCTCAGCCTCCTTTAACTATTAAAAGAGTCTTGTCCTTCCTTCATTGTAGCCCCGTTTATCCGTATTGTTCTGGTGTAAAGAGTTGATATTTATCAAGAAACTGCCATGGTGTTATCTGAGGTAACGCAAAAACCCGCGATTTCAGGGGCTTGCAGCAGGTATTTCACACTGTCCGCAAATACAACAGTACACTTGCCAGACCCGGAGGCTTCGCCTAAGTGATTGAACAGAGGGCATCGCCCCTGTTACACTCGCGTGAGTGCGTTATTTATTGCCGAGCGTCAAATATGACAGGTTTTCGGCCGCAGGAACTTTTGAAAATTATGGAGAAGCAGGAATTATGACCGACGCCGCTGATGATTTCGATGCATTATTTGAGGAAGTATCCGCGCAACGGGCCAGTGCGCCTGCACCAGCCGCAGCACCGGCGGCAGCTCCCGACACCAATGATTCGGACGAGCTGGAAGACCTGTTTAACGAAGTAGCGGCCGCCAATAAGGCACAGGCTCCGGCCGCTGCAGCCCCGGCCGCCGCAGCGGCGCCGGCCGAAGGCGGCGAGCACGCCGACGGCGACCAGCACGGCATGTTCGAGCGCCTGGGCGGCATCGTGCGCCTGCTGCACGATTCGCTGCGCGAACTGGGCTACGACAAGGCGCTGACCGAGGCGTCGACCCAGATCGTGGACGCCCAGGACCGCCTGGAATACGTCGCCTCGCTGACCGAGCAGGCCGCCAACAAGGTGCTGAACACGCTGGACGACGGCATGCCGGCACAGGAAGTGCTGTCCAAGCAATCGAAAGAAATGGAAGAGCGCTGGGCAGCCCTGTTCGCGGGCAAGCTGAGCATCGAAGAATTCAAGACCCTGGCCGGCGACTCGCGCGCCTTCGCCGCCAAGGTGTCGGAAGCAACGGAAGCGGAAAAAGCGCGCCTGCTGGAAATCATGATGGCGCAGGACTTCCAGGACATCACCGGCCAGCTGATCAAGAAGGTCGTAGCCATTACCAAGAAGGTCGAAACCGAGCTGGCGCAGCTGCTGAAAGACAATGCGCCGGCCGATGTGCGCGAGAAGATCGCACAGAAAGAGGTGTCGCTGATGTCGGGTCCTTCCGTGCCTTCGGAAGCCCTGAATCAGGACAGCGTCGATGACCTGCTTGCCGACCTGGGGTTCTAATGGACGATATGCTCAAGGAGTTCGTTGTCGAGGCCATGGACCTGGCCGTCAACGTCGAAGAGCACTTGCTGCGCCTCGAACGTGACCCCGACAACAAAGAAACGCTGAACGCAGTTTTCCGCTCGTTCCACACCATCAAGGGTGGCGCGGGCTTCATGAACCTGGGCGCGCTGGTGTCGGCCTGCCACCTGACTGAGAACCTGTTCGACGCGCTGCGCACCGGCGCCGCGCCGGTCACGCCGCTGTCGATCGAGGCGGCACTGCAGGCCTCCGGCTTCGTGGCCGACCAGCTGACCGACCTGAATAACGGCACCGCGCCGGACGCGCTGGCGCCAATGCCGGCCGACCTGGAAGCGATCCTGAAGGATGCGATCGAAGGCAAGGCCAGCTCCGCCGCGGGCAAGGCCAAGCCGGCCGCCGCACCTGCGCCGGCTGCTGCCGCTCCAGCCGCTGCCGCCGCACCGGCCGCCAGCGCTGCGCCCGCCGCCGCGCCATCGGCCGACGGCCTGGATTGGGAAGGCATGTATGAAGCCGTAGTGCCGCCTGGCACCCACGTGCGTTCGGCCGCCGAAGTGGCGGACCTGCGCGCCGAAGGCGTCGCCGCAGCCCACGCCGCAGTTGCCGGCACGCCGGCGCAAGCCGCGCCGGCCGCCGCACCGGAAGCGCGCGAGCGCCCGGCCGGCGAAGCCAAGCCAAGTTCCGCGCCGGCCAAGGAAGAATCGATCCGTATCGACGCCGTCAAGCTGGACGCGCTGCTGGAAGTGGCAGGCGAATCGGTGCAGGCCGCCAACCAGGCTGCCGTGCTGCTGGAACGCCTGCAGCAATTCAAATTCGAAGGCCAGGCGGCGACGTTGATGTCGGCCCTGACCGAAACCCTGGAACGCGCGTCGCGCTACTCCACCGAACTGCAGCGCGCCACCCTGGCGACCCGCATGCAGCCGGTCGGCCGCCTGTTCCAGAAGTTCCCGCGCCTGGTGCGCGAACTGGCGAAGGACCTGGGCAAGGAAGTCGAGCTGACCATCGAAGGTGCGGAGACCGAAGTCGACCGCGTAGTGGTGGACAGCCTGTACGATCCGCTGGTGCATATGCTGCGCAATGCGCTGGACCACGGCGTGGAAGGGCCGGAAGCCCGCATGGCCATCGGCAAGCCGCCGAAAGCCTACATCTCCCTGAAGGCATGGCAGGAGGCCAACTCCGTCATGATCGTGCTGCAGGACGATGGCAAGGGCATGGATCCGGCCGCGCTGAAGCGCAAGGCAGGCGAAAAAGGCCTGATCTCGCCGACCGCCAACCTGACCGACGACGAGTGCTACCAGCTGGTATTCCTGCCGGGCTTCTCGACCAAGGAAGTGGCTTCCTCGGTGTCCGGCCGCGGCGTCGGCATGGACGTGGTGAAGACCGCCGTGGAAAAGAACCGCGGTGCGATCCACATCGAATCGCAGCTGGGCAAGGGCACCAAGTTCGCCATCCGCCTGCCGATCGAACTGTCGATCGTGCCGACCATGCTGGTGTCCACCTCCGGCGCGCTGCTGGCGCTGCCGATGGCGGTGGTTGAGCGCGTGGTCGAGCTGCCGGAAACCTTCATGGAAGTAGGCGGCGCGCCGGTCCTCAAGGACCAGGGCCGTCCGCTGCCGGTGCGTTCGCTGGCCGATGCGCTGGGCTACGAGCCATGCTCGGAGCGCGTGGGCATCGTCATCAACTCGCCGCAACCTTACATCCTGGCCGTGGCAGCCGTGGACGGTACTGCCGACCTGGTCATTAAACCGATGACCGCGCTGTCGGTGGACGGTATTACCGGCACCGCGCGTTCCGCCGAGGGCGACCTGGTCCTAGTAGTTGGCCTATCGTTCCTGATGGACGGTTGCAGGGGAAGTGTACGCATGGCGGCCTAAAGCCACCAAAGCAAAAAGTAACAACACAAGCCTGCAGCCTCCCAAAAAGGGGCTGCAGGCTTTTTTTATTCGGCGCTGTATCGCATTTGTTAAGTTGGATTGCTCATAAGGCGAAAAACCGGCTTGCTATTGCATTGCACAAAATATGGCATAATCAAACGGATCACCTTATCAGGCAGCATCATGAAAACGCTTTACGACAAACTCTGGGAATCCCACGTAGTACGCACTGAGGAAGACGGTACCGCCCTCCTGTACATCGACCGCCACCTGGTACACGAAGTCACCAGCCCGCAGGCATTCGACGGCTTGCGCAGCGCCGGCCGCGCGCCTTGGCGGCTGTCGGCCAACCTGGCGGTAGCGGACCACAACGTCCCGACCACCGACCGTTCGCACGGCATCGAAGACCCGGTCTCGCGCCTGCAGGTGGAAACCCTGGACAAGAACACCAAGTCGGTCGGCATGACCTACTTCAACATGAACGACAAGCGCCAGGGCATCGTGCACGTGATCGGGCCGGAGCAGGGTGCGACCCTGCCGGGCATGACCGTGGTGTGCGGCGATTCGCACACTTCGACCCACGGCGCGTTCGGCGCGCTGGCGCACGGCATCGGCACCTCGGAAGTGGAGCACGTGCTGGCGACCCAGACCCTGCTGGCCAAGAAGTCCAAGTCCATGCTGGTGCAGGTGGACGGCGTGCTGCCGGCCGGCGTGACCGCCAAGGACATCGTGCTGGCTATCATCGGCAAGATCGGCACCGCGGGCGGCACCGGCTATGCGATCGAATTCGCCGGCTCGGCGATCCGTTCGCTGTCGATGGAAGGCCGCATGACGGTCTGCAATATGGCGATCGAGGCGGGCGCGCGCGCCGGCATGATCGCCGTCGACGACACCACCATCAACTACGTCAAGGGCCGTCCGTTCTCGCCGGTGGGTCCGCAGTGGGAACAGGCGGTGGCCTATTGGCGCACCCTGCATACCGATCCGGGCGCGAAATTCGATTTCGTGGTGACGCTGGACGCGGCGGAAATCCGCCCGCAGGTCACCTGGGGCACCTCGCCCGAGCAGGTGACCGCCATCGACGGCCGCGTGCCGGATCCTGACCAGGAAAAAGACCCGGTCAAGCGCGACGCCATGGAAAAGGCCCTGGTCTACATGAACCTGACGCCGAATACCCGCATCGAAGACATCCGCATCGACAAGGTATTCATCGGCTCCTGCACCAACTCGCGCATCGAAGACCTGCGCGCCGCCGCCGCCGTGGTGCGCGGCAAGCAGCGCGCTTCGAATGTCAAGCTGGCGCTGGTGGTGCCGGGCTCCGGCCTGGTGAAAGAGCAGGCCGAACGCGAGGGCCTGGACGCGATCTTCAAGGCCGCCGGCTTTGAATGGCGCGAACCGGGCTGCTCGATGTGCCTGGCCATGAACGCCGACCGCCTGGAACCAGGCGAGCGCTGCGCTTCTACCTCCAACCGCAACTTTGAAGGCCGTCAAGGCCAGGGCGGACGCACCCACCTGGTGTCTCCCGCCATGGCGGCGGCTGCCGGTATCGCCGGCCATTTTGTGGATGTTCGATCCATCCGCTAACAATAACTAGTAAGAGTCCAAAATCATGAAAAAACTATTCGCTATCGCTATCTCCGCCATCATCCTGACCGGCTGCAACACCATTGCAGGCATCGGCAAGGACGTCCAAAGGGCCGGGCAAGTAGTAGAAAGCGCCGGCAAATAAAAGCTGGACGGCAGGTGTTGCGCCAGACGCAGGCCTGCCGTCGCCATCGCAGAGAATCATGGAAAAATTTACCGTCTATGAAGGTTTAGTAGCACCGCTTGACCGCGCCAACGTCGATACCGACGCGATCATCCCCAAACAATTCCTGAAGTCGATCCACCGCACCGGATTTGGTCCCAACCTGTTCGACGAGTGGCGCTATCTCGACCACGGCGAGCCGGGCATGGACAACAGCAAGCGTCCCGTCAATCCGGACTTCGTGCTGAACCAGGAGCGCTACCAGGGCGCCTCCATCCTGTTGACCCGCAAGAACTTCGGCTGCGGCTCCTCGCGCGAACATGCGCCGTGGGCGCTCGACCAGTACGGCTTCCGCGCCATCCTGGCGCCGAGCTTTGCGGACATCTTCTTCAATAACTGCTTCAAGAACGGCCTGCTGCCGGTCGTCCTCACCGAAGCGCAGATCGATCATCTGTTCAATGAAGTCAAGGCCTTCCCGGGTTACCGCCTGGTGGTGGACCTTGAGCAGCAGCGCGTCAGCACCAGCAATGGCTCCATCTCCTACCCGTTCGAGGTCGATGCCTTCCGCAAATACTGCCTGATGAATGGTCTCGACGATATTGGCCTGACCCTGCGCCATGCCGACGAGATCCGTGCGTTCGAAGAGCGCCGCCTGGTCAACCAGCCCTGGCTGGCCAACGTTATCTAACAGAACAGACAGATCGAACAATGAAAATCGCAATCCTGCCGGGCGACGGCATTGGCCCGGAAATCGTGGCCCAGGCCGTGAAGGTCCTGAACGCCCTCGACGAAAAATTTGAAATGGAAACCGCGCCGGTCGGTGGCGCCGGCTATGAAGCCAAGGGCCATCCGCTGCCGGAAGAGACCCTGGCGTTGGCCAAGGCCGCCGACGCCGTGCTGTTCGGCGCCGTGGGCGACTGGAAGTACGACACGCTGGACCGTCCGCTGCGCCCGGAACAGGCCATCCTCGGCCTGCGCAAGAACCTGGGTCTGTTCGGCAACCTGCGTCCGGCCATCCTGTACCCGGAACTGGCCGGCGCTTCCACGCTGAAACCGGAAGTCGTGTCCGGCCTGGACATCCTGATCGTGCGCGAACTGACCGGCGACATCTACTTCGGCCAGCCGCGCGGCGTGCGCGAATGCCCGGACGGACCGTTCAAGGGCCAGCGTGAAGGCTTCGACACCATGCGCTATGCGGAAGGCGAAATACGCCGCATCGCGCACGTGGCGTTCCAGGCGGCGCAAAAGCGCGGCAAGCGATTGACCTCGGTCGACAAGGCGAACGTGCTGGAGACTTTCCAGTTCTGGAAAGACATCGTGACCGACGTGCACAAGGAATATCCCGACGTGGCGCTGGACCATATGTACGTGGACAACGCGGCGATGCAGCTGGTGCGCGCGCCGAAGAAGTTCGACGTCATCGTGACCGGCAATATGTTCGGCGACATCCTGTCCGACGCCGCTGCCATGCTGACCGGTTCGATCGGCATGCTGCCATCGGCTTCGCTGGATGCAAACAACAAGGGCCTGTACGAACCATCGCACGGCTCGGCTCCTGATATCGCGGGCAAGGGCATTGCCAACCCGCTGGCCACGATCCTGTCGGCTGCCATGATGCTGCGCTATTCGCTGAACCGCGCGGAGCAGGCCGACCGTATCGAGAACGCTGTCAAGAAGGTCCTGGCACAGGGCCTGCGCACGCCGGACATCTACGAAGAGGGCACCACCAAGGTGGGCACCGAACAGATGGGCGACGCGGTCGTCGCGGCACTTTAAAGAATTCACACCCAAAGGAAAGCAAAATGAAACTCGTAGGTCTGGTTGGTTGGCGCGGTATGGTCGGTTCGGTCCTGATGCAACGCATGCAGGAAGAGGGCGATTTCGCCCACATTGAGCCGGTATTCTTCTCCACTTCGAACACCGGCGGCGCTGCGCCGAAGATGGCGAAGAACGAGACTACCCTGAAGGACGCCACCAACATCGACGAACTGAAACGCTGCGAAATCATTATTTCCTGCCAGGGCGGCGACTACACCACCGAGGTATTCCCGAAGCTGCGCGCAGCCGGCTGGAATGGCTACTGGATCGACGCCGCTTCGACTCTGCGCATGGACAAGGATTCCGTGATCGTGCTGGACCCGGTCAACCTGAACGTGATCAAGGACGCCATGTCCAAGGGCGTGAAGAACTTCATCGGCGGTAACTGCACCGTGTCGTGCATGCTGATGGGCCTGGGCGGCCTGTTCAAGCAGGACCTGGTGGAGTGGATGACCTCCATGACCTACCAGGCGGCGTCCGGCGGCGGCGCGCAGCACATGCGCGAGCTGCTGACCCAGTACGGCACCATCAACGCCTCCGTCAAGCACCTGCTGGATAACCCGGCCTCCGCCATCCTGGAAATCGACAAGCAGGTGCTGGCCACCCAGCACGGCTTCTCGCCGGAAGAAGTGAAGCAGTTCGGCGTACCGCTGGGCGGCAACCTGATCCCGTGGATCGACAAGGACCTGGGCAACGGCCAGTCGAAGGAAGAGTGGAAGGGCGGCGCCGAGACCAACAAGATCCTGGGCCGCGGCGAGGGCTTTGGTTCCTCCGCGATCCCGGTCGATGGCCTGTGCGTGCGTATCGGTGCGATGCGCTGCCACAGCCAGGCGCTGATCATCAAGCTGCGCAAGGATGTGCCGCTGGATGAAGTCAACGACATCATCGCCAGCGACAACCAGTGGGTGAAGTTCGTGCCGAACACCCGCGAGGCGTCGATGAAGGAGCTGACCCCGGCCGCCGTCACCGGCAGCCTGACCATCCCGGTCGGCCGCGTGCGCAAGATGTCGATGGGCGGCGAATACCTGTCCGCCTTCACGGTTGGCGACCAGCTGCTGTGGGGCGCCGCCGAGCCGCTGCGCCGCATGCTGCGCATCGTGCTCGATAAATAAATTTGTTATTAAGCAGGTAATACCTGCTGATTAATAAACAAGTTAAGAAGTATTTTCTAAAAGCCGGATTTCAAAGGGAAATCCGGCTTTTTTCTTTGAATCAAAAAATATTTTCGGCATGAACGAAACAGTAAAGGCAGCTCAAGAGGGGTAATGCTTGCATGCATCATTTGATGATGTTATGTTTGGACGTCTGGGAAAGTAACTTTTTTTCCACGTTAACTATATTTCGTCGCCCACTATGCCAGTACAAAAACCTTCCAAGGTCGCTTCGTTCGCGTTGAAAACACTGACCGCTGCCATGCTCAGCGGCGCTGTGCTCGCTCCTCTTTCCGTCAACGCAGCCGGTCTTGGCAAGCTCACAGTGCTGTCCTCGCTGGGACAGCCGCTGCGCGCCGAAATCGAACTGACCGCCGTTTCGCCTGAAGAAGCATCCGAGCTGGTGGCCAAGCTGGCCTCGCCGGAGGCCTTCCGTGCCGCCAATATCGACTTCAACCCGGCCTTGCTGAGCCTGCGCTTCGAAGTGGAAGCACGCGGCGCGCGCCAGTACATCCGCGTTTCCTCCTCGCAGGCGATCAACGAGCCGTTCGTTGACATGCTGCTGGAGCTGACCTGGACCAATGGCCGCCTGGTGCGTGAATACACCTTCCTGCTGGACCCGGCCGACCTGCGCACCACCCAGTCGCCGCAAGTCGCCGCGCCGGTGGAAGTGCGCCGCACGCCGGCACCGGCCACCGCCCCAAGCGTTGCCCCAAGCGCCGCTCCCCCGGCGCCGGCGCCGGCACCGGCCGCTGCGCCGAGCCGCGCACCGTCGCCAGCCGAGCCGCGCCACGCTGCCGCGCAGGATGCGCCGGCTGCCGACAGCTACGAAGTCCGCAAGGGCGACACCCTGGGCCGCATCGCCGGCCGCCTGAAGCCCGCCGACGTTTCGCTGGACATGATGCTGGTGGCGCTTTACCGCGCCAATCCGGACGCTTTCGCCGGCAATAATATGAACCGCCTGAAGTCCGGCACCATCCTGTCGGTACCGGATGCGAACACCATCAAGGGCACCGGCCAGGGCGAAGCTCACGGTGTCGTGGTGGCGCACGCCAACGATTTCAACGCCTACCGTGCCAAGCTGGCAGGGCAGGTCGCCGCTGCCACCCCGGCCAGGGAGCCGGAAGCGCAGCAAAGCCAGACCGGCAAGATCACCGCCCAGGTGAAGGAGCGCCCGACCGCCGTCAGCGAATCGAAAGACCAGCTGAAGCTGTCCAAGGCCACCGACGCCGCCAGCAAGCCGGGCAAGACCGGCGCGGTGGAAGACAAGATCGCCAAGGACCGCCAGATGGCCGATGCCAGCGCGCGCGTCAAGGAGCTGGAGAAGAACGTCAACGACCTCGAGAAGTTGATGGAGGTGAAGAACAAGGCCGCCGCCAACGCGCAGACCAAGGCCAGCGAGCCAGCTGCCGCTGCAGCCGCCGCCAGCCCGGCCAAGGACGCACCGGCTGCGTCGGCGCCTGCCGCTGCCGCACCAGCTGCCGCCGCGCCGGCGGAGGCGCCAGCCAAGCCAGCCAAGCCAAAACGCACCGTGGTGACCCCGCCGCCAGCACCGGTCGAGCCAAGCCTGGTCGACACCATCATGGACAATATCCAGCTGATCGGCGCCGCACTGGCTGCCCTGCTGGGTGGCGCCGCGCTGCTGGTTATGCGCCGCCGCAAGGCCGCCGAACAGCTGTCGCTGCCGAAGGCGGAAAACAGCAGCGTGCTGGGCGACCCTGGCACCACCGCGCATTCCCTGTTCGCTGAAACCGGCGGCCAGAGCGTGGACACCAGCAATAGCGTGTTCAACTCCAACTTCGCTCCTTCGGCCAGCCAGCTCGACACCAATGAAGTCGATCCGGTGGCGGAAGCCGATGTGTATATTGCTTACGGCCGCGATGCGCAGGCGGAGGAAATCCTGAAGGAAGCCCTGCGCGTCCATCCGGAACGCCACCCAGTGCGCCTGAAGCTGCTGGAAATCTACGCCGGCCGCAAGGATGCGCGCGCGTTTGAAGCCCAGGCCGGCGAGCTGTATTCGATGACCAAGGGTTCGGGCGACGAGTGGGCGCAAGCCGCCGCGCTGGGTTCAGGCATTGATCCTGACAATCCGCTGTACGTCAGCGCAGCGCAAGCCAAGGCCGCCGCCGGCCTGGGTGGCGCCGCTGCCGCCGGCGCCGCTGCCGCTCCGTTCGTGGCCAGCGAGTCGAGCGAGCTGAATGACTTTGCCGCCATGTTCGCCGAGCCAGCGCCTGCGGCGCCGGCGATGGCTGAACCGGCAGCCGACGCCGGCGGCCTGGACCTGGACCTGAGCGCCGAAGCAGCCGCCCCGGCAGCGGAAGAAGCCAACCTGATGGACTTCGACCTGGACCGCGACGCAACCGCGCTGCCTTCGCTGGAAGAGGAAAAGCCGGCGCCGAAGGTCGCCGACAGCAATTCGCTGGACTTCGACCTGGGCGGCCTGAGCTTCGACGAACCGGCCACCGCCGCGCCTGCAGCCGAAGCCGCGCCAGCGGCAGCGGAAGCAGCACCGGACATGTCCTTCGACCTGGGTCTGGACGAGGCGCCAGCCAAGGTGGAAACCGTGGAAGCCGCGCCAGCTGCCGACGCGATGGCCGATATCGGCATGGACTTCAACCTGGACCTGCCAGGCGCCGAGACCAAGGCCGAAGCGCCAGCCGCAGCACCGGCCGCCGACCCGCTGGCCGAACTGGATATGATGGACTTCTCGCTGCCAGGCGCTGACGCACCAGCCGCACCGGCAGCGGCGCCAGCCGAAGAGCCAGCGCTGTCCGCTGCCGACTTCGCGCTGGACCTGCCAGGCGAGCCAGCCGCAGCACCTGCTGCCGCCGCGCCGGCCGACTTCGACCTGTCCGGCATCGACCTGGACCTGGGCGGTGCAGGCCAGGAGACGGCCGAACCGAAGAACGAGGAAGAGATGTCCGCGCTGCATATGGAAATGGACACCAAGCTGGATCTGGCCGTGGCCTACCAGGAAATCGGCGACAAGGAAGGCGCCCGCGAGCTGCTGGATGAAGTGATCCGCGGCGGCAGCGACGACCAGGTCGCGCGCGCCAGCGCCATGCGCGCCCAACTTGGCTAAGCCTTAGTCGGCCCGGCGTTTCGCCGTATAATGCCCGGTCACAGATCAATCTGACCGGGCATTTTTTATTTTGAAACGCATCGCATTAGGAGTCCAGTACAACGGCGCCGACTGGCTTGGCTACCAGATCCAGCCGCACGGCCAGACCGTGCAGAACAAGCTGGAGGAAGCCATTGAGCGCTTCGCCTGCGTCAAGCTGGGCACGACCTGCGCCGGCCGTACCGACGCCGGCGTACATGCGCTGAACCAGGTAGTGCACTTCGATACCGAACTGGATCGCGCCGAACACGCCTGGGTGCGCGGTATCAACGCCTTCCTGCCCGAATCGATCGGCGTACGCTGGGCGCGCTACCTGCCGGAGGCGCCGACGCCGGAGCAGGAATTCCACTCCCGCTTCAGCGCCCGTTCCCGTACTTACCATTACCTGCTGTACAACCACCAGGTGCGTTCGCCGCTGCTGGCGGGCCGCGCCGGCTTTACGCATTGGCAGCTGGACGTGGAACGCATGCGCCAGGCGGTCAAGCCGCTGATCGGCACGCACGACTTCACCGCTTTCCGCGCCTCGATGTGCCAGGCCAAGACCCCGGTCAAGGAGATGCAGATGATCGAGATCGAACGCCACGGCGACATGATCCTGTTCACGCTGCGCGCCAACGCCTTCCTGCACCATATGGTGCGCAACCTGGTCGGCTCGCTGGTCTACGTCGGCCAAGGCCGCGAGAACACCGACTGGCTGGGCGAGCTGCTGGCGGGGAAGGACCGCACCAAGGCCGCGCCGACCTTCATGCCGGACGGCCTGTACCTGTCCAAAATCGAATACGACGAGAAGTGGGGCTTGCCACACGAAGAGCCCAGCATCCTGCCAGCTTTCTAAGAGAACAAGCCATGCTACGCACCCGCATCAAGATCTGCGGCCTGACCCGCGAAGAAGACGTTCTGGCCGCCGTGGAGGCGGGCGCCGATGCGGTGGGCTTTGTGTTCTACGAGAAGAGCCCGCGCTACGTCACGCCGCAGCGCGCCGCCGAGCTGATTGCGCTGCTGCCGCCGTTCGTCACGCCGGTCGGGCTGTTCGTCAACACGGGCGCCGAGGCTGTGGCTGCGACGGTCGCGGTGGCGCCGGTGTCATTGTTGCAATTCCATGGCGACGAGACCGCCGGGGAGTGCGCCGAGGCAGCGCGCGCCGCCGGGCGCGCCTTCATGCGGGTATTCCGCGTCAAACCCGACACAAGCGGCGCTGAACTGCTAGAATATGAGCGACTTTGCCGCGCATCCAGTGGCTTGTTCTCGGGCCTCCTGCTCGACACCTTCGTGGATGCATATGGCGGCGCAGGAAAGGTTTTCGATTGGTCTCTAATCCCAAAAGATCTCGCGCATCGGGCCGTTTTGAGTGGTGGCTTGAGCGTGCAAAATGTGACTGGCGCAGTGGCCAGCGTTCGCCCTTACGCGGTTGACGTCTCAAGTGGCGTCGAGCGCGCCAAGGGCATCAAAGATGCTCGCCTGATCGCGGAGTTCATTCGCGGCGTGCGGGCAGCAGATGCCACGTTTGAGAAAGATCCGCACCATGAAAACCCCAGTTGATGCGCCACCAGCGCACCTGTTCCACGCTTCCACCTACCACCTGCCTGACGCCTCCGGCCATTTCGGCCCTTACGGCGGCTCCTTCGTTGCCGAAACCCTGAGCTATGCGCTGGCCGAGCTGCGCGAAGCGTATGCCAAGTACAGCAAGGACGAACTGTTCCTCGAAGAGTTCCGCTATGAACTCAAGCACTTCGTCGGCCGTCCTTCGCCCGTGTACCACGCCAAGCGCTGGTCCGACCAGCTGGGCGGCGCGCAGATCTACTTCAAGCGCGAAGACCTGAACCATACCGGCGCGCACAAGATCAACAATGTGATCGGCCAGGCGCTCTTGGCCAAGCGCATGGGCAAGCCGCGCATCATCGCGGAAACCGGCGCCGGCCAGCACGGCGTCGCCACCGCCACCATTTGCGCGCGCTTCGGCCTGGAGTGCGTGGTGTATATGGGCAGCGAAGACGTCAAGCGCCAGGCGCAGAACGTCTATCGTATGAAGCTGCTGGGCGCGACCGTAGTGCCGGTGGAATCCGGCTCGAAGACCCTGAAGGATGCGCTGAACGAGGCGATGCGCGACTGGGTCACCAATATTGAAAACACTTTCTATATCATCGGCACTGTGGCGGGCCCGCACCCGTACCCGATGATGGTGCGCGATTTCCAGTCCGTGATCGGCGAGGAATGCCTGTGGCAGCTGCCTGAGATGACTGGCCGCCAGCCGGACTATGTCGTCGCCTGCATTGGCGGCGGTTCGAATGCGATGGGTATCTTCTACCCGTACATCGACCAGGCGTCCACCGCGCTGGTCGGCGTGGAGGCGGCAGGCGAGGGGCTTGACACTGGCAAGCATGCCGCTTCGCTGACGGCCGGCTACCCTGGCGTCCTGCACGGCAACCGCACCTACCTGCTGCAGGACGAGGGCGGCCAGATTATCGAGACGCATTCGGTGTCAGCCGGCCTGGACTATCCTGGCGTGGGGCCGGAGCATGCGCACCTGAAGGATTCGGGGCGCGCGCAGTATGTGTCGATCACCGATGACGAGGCGCTGAAAGCCTTCCACGATTGCTGCCATATCGAGGGGATTATTCCTGCGCTGGAGTCGTCGCATGCGTTGGCCTACGCGGCCAAGCTGGCGGCGACCCTGCCGAAGGATAAGATCATCCTGGCCAACCTGTCGGGCCGTGGCGACAAGGACATGCACACCGTCGCCCAGCGCGCCGGGCTGCAGTTCTAAGGAGGGCTGCCAAGATGACTCGTATCGCAGCAACCTTCGCCGCCCTGAAAGCGCAAAACAAGAAAGCCCTGGTCACCTTCATCACCGCCGGTGACCCGGACCCCGGCCGAACCGTCGAACTGATGCACGCCCTGGTGGAGGGCGGCGCCGACATCCTGGAACTCGGTGTCCCATTCTCTGACCCGATGGCCGAAGGCCCCGTCATCCAGCGCGCCTGCGAACGCGCGCTGGCCAAGGGCGTCGGCATCCGCCACTGCTTCGACTTCGTGCGCGAATTCCGCAAGACCAACCAGACCACCCCCGTGATCCTGATGGGCTATGCCAACCCGATCGAACGCCTCGGGGTGGACGCCTACATCGACGCCAGTACCGCCGCTGGTGCCGACGGCGCCATCATCGTCGACTATCCGCCCGAAGAGTGCGAGGAATTCGCCGCCAAGATGCGTGCCGCCGGCCAGGACCTGATCTTCCTGCTGGCCCCCACCTCGACCGAACAGCGCGTGCAGCAGGTGGCGCGCGTCGGCAGCGGATTCACGTATTATGTGTCCCTGAAAGGCGTGACCGGCGCCGGCCACATCGACACCGAAGATGTAGCCCGCCGCCTGGACATGATCCGCAAGCATGTCCAGCTTCCGCTGGGCGTCGGTTTCGGTATCCGCGATGCTGAAACCGCGCGTGCCGTGGCCAGCGTGGCCGATGCCGTGGTGATCGGCAGCCGCATCATCCAGGAGATCGAGGCCGCCGGGCCGGAAAACGCTGCAAAATCAGTACGATCGTTCGTTTCGGGTATCCGCCAGGCTCTAGACGAAATTCGTTGATCTGCAAGCAATTTTCTGCCTGTTTTGTTCGACAGGACAGGCAGAAACGGCTACACTTCCGGCCTAAGTTAGTGCAAGAGGAGAAATTATGAGCTGGTTGGAAAAATTGCTGCCCCCGCGCATCCAGCGCTCGGAAGCTGCCGCTCGCAAGACAATGCCTGAAGGCCTGTGGGTCAAGTGCCCATCCTGCGAGGCAGTGCTGTACCGTACCGACCTCGAGTCGAACCTGCATGTCTGCCCGAAGTGTGACCACCATATGCGTATCCGCGCCCGCGAGCGCCTGGACGCGCTGCTGGACGCCGGCGGCCGTTATGAAATTGGCCAGGAAACCCTGCCAGTCGACACGCTGAAGTTCAAAGACAGCAAGAAATACCCGGATCGCCTGAAGCAGGCGATGGAAGCCACCGGCGAAACCGATGCCCTGATCGCGATGGGCGGCTCGATCATGAGCCTGCCGGTTGTGGTGGCCTGCTTCGAATTCGAATTCATGGGCGGCTCCATGGGCTCCGTGGTGGGCGAGCGTTTCGCCCGTGCGGCCCAGGTAGCGCTGGAACAGAAAGTGCCGTTCATCTGCATTACCGCCACCGGCGGTGCACGTATGCAGGAAGGCCTGCTGTCGCTGATGCAGATGGCGAAAACCACCGCCATGCTGACCAAGCTGGCCGAGAAGAAGCTGCCGTTCATCTCCGTGCTGACCGACCCGACCATGGGCGGCGTGTCCGCATCGTTCGCCTTCATGGGCGACGTGGTGATGGCCGAGCCGAAGGCACTGATCGGCTTTGCCGGTCCACGCGTGATCGAAAACACCGTGCGTGAAAAGCTGCCGGAAGGCTTCCAGCGTTCCGAGTTCCTGCTGACCAAAGGCGCGATCGACATGATCGTGGACCGCCGCCAGATGCGCGAAGAAATCGCACGCCTGCTGGCCCTGATGCAGAACCAGGCCGCCGAAGTGCTGGCCTAAGCTTTAAGTTTCACCTGGCGCGCGCAGCCTTCCGCGCTGCGCGCCCAAAATCCCTCCCTGGCGATCATGTCCCAACTCCCGAACACCCTCCCAGAATGGCTTGCGCTGATCGAGTCGCGCCATGCCGAAACCGTCATCAACATGGGCCTGGACCGCGTGCGCGCCGTCAAGGAACGCATGGCCTTGCAATTCAAGTGCCCGGTCATCATGGTGGCGGGGACCAATGGCAAGGGTTCGACCTGCGCCATGCTGGAATCGATCCTGCTGCAGGCCGGCTACCGCGTCGGCCTGTACATCAAGCCGCACTTCCTGCACTTCAATGAGCGGGCGCGCATCAATGGCGATATGGCCAGCGACGAGCTGCTGGTGGCGAGCTTCAATTTCGTGGAGCAGGCGAGGGGCGATATTTCGCTGACTTATTTCGAATTCACCACGCTGGCCATCATGCACCTGATGACGCAGGTGGAGCTGGATGTGGCCATCCTGGAAGTGGGCCTGGGCGGCCGCCTGGATGCGGTCAACGTGATCGACGCCGACGTGTCGATCGTTACCAGCGTCGATATCGACCATGTCGATTACCTGGGCGGCACGCGCGAGCAGATCGGCTTTGAAAAGGCGGGCATTTTCCGCACCGGCAAAACGGCGATTTGCAGCGACCCGGTGCCGCCGCAATCGCTGATCGACCATGCGACCGAAATCGGCGCCGACCTGTGGCTGATGGGCCGCGACTTCAACTACGCCGGCGACAAGCAACAGTGGAATTACGGCGGCCGTTCGATGCGCCGCAATTCGCTGGCCTACCCTGGCCTGCGCGGCGCCAACCAGCTGCTGAACGCCTGCGCGGCACTGGCGGCACTGGAAGCGCTGAAGATGGAACTGCCGGTCGGCGCGCAGGATGCGCGCACCGGCCTGGTGACCGTCGAACTGCCAGGCCGCTTCCAGGTGCTGCCGGGCCGTCCGACCGTGATCTACGACGTGGCGCACAACCCTCACGCTGCCGCCGCATTGGCACAGAACGTGGGCAATATGGGCTTTGCGCCGTACACCTACGCGGTATTCGGTTCCATGCATGACAAGGATATCGATGGCGTGATTGCCGCCATGGCGCCTTGCGTGGATCATTGGTGTTTGACCAACCTGCCATCGCCGCGCGCGGCCACAGCATCGGAGCTGGCGGCCAAAGTGCAGGCGATCGAGCCAAAAATGGATGAAAAAACTGCCAATATTTTCGATGATCCAGGCCAGGCATTCGCAAATGCGATGAGCCGGGCGGGCGAGAATGATAGAATTGTGGTCTTTGGATCATTCCTGACCGTCGCAGGCGTTATGGCGGCGAAAAAATCCTCACTCCACTGAGCACTCGACTGAGAAGAGCACGCATGGGCTTGTTATCGAAATTTGGCAAAGACAAGCAAGATGCCGCTGGTGAAGACAGCGGCTACTACCGCGCTCAGGACGACCGGTCCCTGAGCGATAAAGCCCGTTCCAAACGCGCTTCCAGCGCCGGCGCCGACGCAGCCCCGCGCCGCAGCGGCAACCGCAAAGACGCCCCCGATCCCGTTCTGCCTGAGAAGAAGCGCGCGCGCCGCCGCCTGGTGGGCGCTATTGCGCTGGCGCTGGCAGTCGCCATCGGCCTGCCGATGCTGCTGGATTCCGAGCCTAAATCGTCGGTTTCGGATATCGCCATCAATATGCCGTCCAAGGACAAGCCGGGCGAGCCGCTGAATGGCGGCCCGGTGCCGGCACCGGCGCAAAGCGTTCCCGCTCAGGCGCCGGATACCACCGTGCCGTTCCCGGCGACGCCGCCGGCACCGGTCACCCAGCCTTCCTCGGCGGCGCCTGCGCCAACGTCGCGCACCGTCGCTCCGGTTGCCGCAGGTGCGGCGCTGGACAAGGGCGAAGAGATTGTCCAGGTGCCAAGCAAACCGGCCGTGACTGAACCTGCGAAGCCGCCAAAAGCGGCCGAGCCAAAGCCGGCGGAACCGAAGGTCGCCAAGACCGAGCCTAAGCACACCGAGCCAAAGCCCGAGCCAAAGAAAGAAGCCAAGCCGGAAACCAAGCCAGCGCAATCCGACGATGCGCGCGCGATGGCTATCCTGGAAGGCAAGCCTGCCGAAGCAGCGCCTGCGACCAAATATGTGATCAAGGTTGCCGCCTTCGCCGCGAAAGAGAAAGTGGACGAGTTGCAGCGCAAGCTGAATGAAGCGGGCATCAAGTCCTATGCGCAAAAGGTCAGTACCGCCAACGGCGAATTGACCAGCGTGCGAGTCGGCCCATTCCCGAACAAGGAAGAAGCCGAGAAGGTCAAAGCCAAGCTGGGCAAACTGGGCCTGAACGGCAGCCTGACCCCGGCCTGACAACGACGATTGAGGCTGTACTGACGTGACGATTTTCGATTACCTGGTTATTTTCGTGCTGATCGCATCCATCGTCATCAGTACCATGCGCGGCCTGGTGAAGGAGATCCTGTCGCTGGCCGGCTGGATTGTCGCCTTCGTCGTCGCCAACGCCTACAGCGCCACGCTGGCCACCATGCTGCCGGATGCGATTCCCGGCGTGGTGGTGCGGCTGATCGTTGCTTTCATTGCATTGTTCATCGGTGTGCGCATCCTCATGGCCCTGCTGGCCATGGCGGTCGATGCGCTGGTCACCGCCGGCGGCTTGACGCTGGCAGACCGCGGCCTGGGAGGCTTGTTTGGCCTCGGCCGGGGTATTGTGATTGTGCTGGCCGGCGTCATATTGTGTGGGATGACTTCCATCCCCAAACAGGATTTTTGGAGAAACGCGCTGTTGAGTCCCATGGCGGAATCCGGCGTGCGAACGGTGAAACCCTTCCTGCCTGCCGCGATGGCGCAGCATGTCCATTTTTAGAATTCTTTAAATCCGCAGTACCAAGTTTAGGAGCACACCATGTGTGGCATCGTCGGCGTCGTATCCCACCAACCAGTCAACCAGATGCTGTATGACGCGCTGCTGCTGTTGCAGCACCGCGGCCAGGACGCAGCAGGCATCGCGACCAACCAAAGCAATACGTTCTCCATGCACAAGGCCAATGGCCTGGTGCGCGACGTGTTCCGCACCCGTAATATGCGTTCGCTGAACGGCACCTCCGGTATCGGCCACTGCCGCTACCCGACCGCCGGCTCCTCCAGCGAAGAAGAAGCGCAGCCTTTCTACGTCAACGCACCGTTCGGCATCACCCTGGCGCACAACGGCAACCTGACCAACTGGGAACAGCTCAAGGACGAGATGTTCAAGAACGACCGCCGCCACATCAACACCGACTCCGATTCGGAAGTGCTGTTGAATGTGCTGGCGCATGAAATCCAGAAAGCCTCCACCGACGTCACCCTGACCCCGGCCAATATCTTCCAGGCCGTAACGGTGCTGATCAAGCGCGTGCGCGGCGGTTACGCTGCGGTAGCGCAGATCGCAGGCAGCGGCATGCTGGCCTTCCGCGATCCGTTCGGCATCCGTCCGCTGTGCCTGGGTATCAACGAAACCCCGGAAGGCGTGGAGTACATGGTGGCTTCCGAATCCGTGGCGCTGGAAGGCATGGGCTTCCGCTTCGTGCGCGACGTGCTGCCGGGCGAAGCGATCTTCATCGACATGGACAACAAGCTGCACTCGCAAGTGTGCGCCGACAATCCAAAGCTGAACCCTTGCGTGTTCGAATACGTGTACCTGGCGCGTCCTGACTCCGTGATCGACGGCGCCTCCGTGTACAACACCCGCCTGAAGATGGGCGAGTACCTGGCCGACAAGATCAAGCGCGAAGGCCTGGCCGTCGATATCGACGTCGTGATGCCAATCCCTGACTCCTCGCGTCCTGCCGCGATCCAGCTGGCGATGCGCCTGGGCGTGGATTACCGCGAAGGCTTCATCAAGAACCGCTACATCGGCCGCACCTTCATCATGCCGGGCCAGGCGATGCGCAAGAAGTCCGTGCGCCAGAAGCTGAACGCCATCGGCGACGAATTCAAGGACAAGGTCGTACTGCTGGTGGACGACTCCATCGTGCGCGGCACCACCTCGCGCGAAATCGTGCAGATGGCGCGCGAAGGCGGCGCCAAGAAAGTGATCTTCGCATCCGCCGCGCCACCGGTGCTGTATCCGAACGTATACGGCATCGACATGCCGACCCGCGACGAACTGATCGCCCATGGCCGCACCGTGGAAGAAGTGTGCAAGGAAATCACCGCCGATGCGCTGGTCTACCAGGACCTGGAAGACCTGAAGAAAGCCATCGCCGACGTGAACCCGGCGCTGACCGAGTTCGAAGCTTCCTGCTTCGACGGCAAGTACATTACCGGCGACGTGTCGGCCGAGTACCTGGACCGCATCGAACAGGCACGCCACAATCCGAAGAAGGCCAAGGTCGCGGAGGATGCGGCCCGCACGCAGCTGAACCTGAACACCGCCAATACGGAATCCTGATGAAGAACTACGGCTTCACGACCACCATCCTGCATAACGACCGCCAGAAAGGCATCGAACACGGCTCGCTGCACAAGCCGATCCACACTTCGGTGACTTTCGGCTATGCCGACGCGCGCCAATTGGCGTCGGTCTTCCAGGGCAAGGAGCCGGGCTTCCGCTACGGCCGCCAGGGCAACCCGACGGTTGCCGCGCTGGAGGATAAGGTCAGCAAGATGGAGCAGGGCGTGGGCACGATTTGCTTCGCCACTGGCATGGGCGCCATCGGCGCCGTGTTCCAGGCGCTGCTGCGTGCCGGCGACCATGTCGTGTCGTCGTCGTTCCTGTTTGGGAATACCAATTCGCTGTGGCAGACCGTGGCGGGGCAGGGTGTGGGCGTGGACTTTGTCGACGCCACCGACGTAGCCAACGTCGCGGCTGCGCTGAAGCCGGAAACGCGTATGGTGTTCGTAGAGACCATCGCCAACCCGCGCACCCAGATCGCGGACCTGAAGCGCATCGGCCAGCTGTGCGCCGAACGCGGCATCCTGTACATCGTGGACAACACCATGACCTCGCCATACCTGTTCCGCCCGAAGGATGTGGGCGCGGGCCTGGTGGTGAATGCGCTGACCAAGTCGATTGGCGGCCATGGCAATGCGCTGGGCGGCGCGCTGACCGATACCGGCGCGTACGACTGGACCAAGTTCCCGAATATTTTCGAGAACTACAAGAAGAATCCGGCCGTGCAGTGGGGCCTGGTGCAGATCCGCGCCAAGGCGCTGCGCGATTTCGGCGCCTCGCTGGGCCCGGAGGCGGCGCACCACATCGCCGTCGGCGCGGAAACGCTGGCGCTGCGCATGGACCGCACTTGCGCCAACGCGCGAGCGCTGGCCGAGATGCTGGAAGCCGACGAGCGCGTAGCCGCAGTGTATTACCCCGGCCTGAAATCGCACCCGCAGCACGGCATTGCGTCCGAGCTGTTCAAGGATTTCGGATCCCTGCTGAGTTTTGAACTGAAAGACGGCATCGACTGCTTCGACTACCTGAACAAGCTGAAGCTGGCGATCCCGACTTCCAACCTGGGCGACACCCGCACCTTGGTGATTCCCGTCTCGCACACCATCTTCTTCGAGATGGGCCCCGAGCGCCGCGCCTCGATGGGCATCGCCGACAGCCTGATCCGCGTCTCCGTCGGCATCGAAGACACCGCCGACCTGATCGCCGACTTCCAAAACGCCCTCAACTAATACAGCTCAGCCCGTGTCCCACCCTGGGGTCACACCCCAAGTGAGACACGGGTTCAACCATGCGATGGAACAGCTCGTGTCCCGGTTGGGGTGTGACCCCATGGTGGGACACGGGCTGGACTGTGGTTAGTAGGGCTGGCCGAAGATGGCGGTGTAGCGGGCTTTCTGCTCGGCCGTGGCGGCTGGGTCGCGCAGCAGGTAGGTTTCCAGCATGCCGAACTGCTCGAGGCGCAGGCCAATGTCTTTGAACAGCGGGCCCAGGTCAGGGGCCTTGCTGGTGGCGACAATGTTGTTCAGCAGGGGATCAAGGTCGACGCCGCTGATCGCCTTGCCGATGCGGACGATGTCGGCCTGGTCGTAAGTCTTGCCCTTGTGGCCAAATTCCTTGTACATCTCCTTCAGCAGGTCATCCAGGCTGACTTTGCCCTTGCTGGCCTTGCGCAGTTCGACATCCATCGCCAGGCCGGCAATCGTGCCGCCGCCGTAGACCAGCAGCCAGTTGCGGTGCTTGTCTTTCACGGCTTCACGCACGGTGACGGTCAGGCCTTGCACATTGCGGGCGACGTTCTGGCCGCGTGCGAGGTTTTCCAGCTGCTGGATCACCATGCTGCGGTCGATCAGCTTGTTGCGCGCCATGGTGACGACGGTGACGTAGTCGTTTACGCCTTCCTTGAACCATTCTTCGCTTTCGTTCTTCGGCACCAGCGAGTGGCCGTCCCAGAAGTGGGCCAGCTCGTGCGCCATCACCTTGCCCCAGATCGGGCGCGAGACGTCGCTGCCGTCGTCTTTCAGGTATTGGCTGAAGGATCCGGAGAAGGCGCCGCCGTCGCCGGTGTCGCCTTGGTTGATCACGATCAGGAAGCGGTCGGCTACCGGGCCGCGGCCGTACAGCTTCTGGTAGCTGTTCATCTGTTTGTCGATCATCGAGATGAAGGAGTCGCGGCGCTTCCAGTACTGCTTGCCCATGACCAGGGTCATGTCCACGCCGCCGGCTTTGAAGCTTTCGGCGCGCGCGGTGCCAAAGAAGTAGGCGTTGTTCACCAGTTCGCGGCGGGACTCGGCGATAAAGACGCCAGGCTTGCCGGCGCTGCGCAACGGGGCGTTGGCTTTCCAGCCCGCCGGAAGGTTGAAGGTGACTTCGGTCTGGCCGGGCATCTTCACGCCCGGCACGATGAACAGCGGATAGCCGACCGACATCACGCCTTCGTCGGTGTGGTAGGACACTTCCTCGTTCCCGCCCGGCCACTGGTATTTGTCATGCTCCAGGCGGATGTCGTAGGACAGGCGCAGGCGGCGGTCGCCATCCACTTCGTATTCGCCTTCGCCCTTGTCGTGCAGCTGGACGGCATTGCCGGCCATGTCGCGCACGGTCAGCTTTTCGATCAGGTCGGCCTGGCCGTTCTTCAGCTGCGGGATCGGCATGCAGTTGAACAGCACGAGCTCGCGGCCTTCCACCCAGACGTCGGCTTCGACGTGGGCGCGTTTGGCATCCTTGTCGATGCTCAAGCGGTAGTGGTTGGTCTGGTTGTCGAAGGCGAACGCAGACTGCGCTGCCAGCATCGCGGCTGCGATGCATAAAGGCTTGAACATCTAATCTCCCCGTAGGTGTTTTTGGTGTTATGTAACTTTATGTTGCAAGCAGCCATGCGGGGAACATGGCTGCGACGAAATGCAGGATTCGCGGAACAGACTGCAGGCTTAGCGTAGCGCTTTTTCCACAACGGCTTTCATGGCGGGCATGGCGCAGCGCAGGGCGGCGTGGCCGCAGTCGGTGTCGAGCACGGTCACGTCTTCCTTGCGCTGCTTGGCGAAGGCGAGGGCCGGCGCCGGGTTGACCACGTGGTCCTGGGCGGCGTTGATCGCATGGATGCGCGCCCTGGCAAGGCCTGCCGCGTCTTCGAGTTGGCCGCCTTGCGCGACGTCGTGGCCCAGCACGGCGCGGATCTGCCACAGGGAGTTGTTGGCGTCGGTGCCGCCATTGTCGGAGGCTGCACTCTCGCGGAAGAATTTTTCGAAATCCTTCGGTGCGGTGCGTGCGGAACGGTGCGCGGGGCTGTCGAAGTTCATGGCGAACAGCAGGTTATACATCGGCAGTGCGGGATTCTTGGCGTAGCGGCCGCCGGCATATGCCGGTTCGTCGACCACGGACTTTTCAACGATGCGCAGGAACAGCATGTCGGAAGCGGTCAGGCGCGGTGTGCCGGCGATCGGGATGGCGACATCCATGAAGCCGGGATAGCTGACAGCCCACTGGAATGCCTGCATGCCGCCCATCGAGTAACCCATGACGGCGCGCACATGCTGGATGCCGAGTTTTTCGGTCAGCAGCTTGTGCTGGCTGGCGACTATGTCGCGCATCGAGAATTGCGGGAAGGCGGGTCCGGGTTGCGTTTTGCTGTTCGATGGGGAGCAGGAGACGCCGTTGCCAAGCGCGTCGACGACAATGATGTACCAGGGCGATGGATCGAACAGGGCGCCGCTGGCCAATAGTCCGGCGGCATCGCGGCTGGTGCCGGTGTGCCAGGTGGTGAACAGGATGGCGTTGGATTTGTCGGCGTTCAGGGTGCCGATGGTGCGGTAGCCGATGGCGCAGTCGTTGATGGTGGTCTTGTTTTCGAGCTGCAGGTCGCCCATGCTGGCGAATTGCTGCTGCGGGGCGGCGGCGTAGGCGGCCGAGGATGCGAAGGCGAGGGTGCAGAGGATGGAACCGATGCGGCGGACGAACATGCTATCTCCTTACTTATTTGTCATGCAAGAAGAGTAACGTTGTTGCCGCGCGCGCTGCACGCGATTGCGACAGGCTGCAAAAATAAGGGAGCAGGGCGTTTAAAACGGGATGACGCCGGGCATGTCGTAGGGATGGCGCCAGCCGGGCAGGGCGCGGATGCGCTCCAGCCATGCCGTCACCTGCGGCGGGTAGCTGACGCCGGCCTGCTCGGGCCAGAACATATAGCCGCAGATCGCGCAATCGGCGATGCTGGGCGAATCGCCAAGCAGGAAGGCACGGCCGTCGGACAGTTCTTCATCCAGGCGGGCGATGTCGGCATCAAAGCGGGTGCGCATCCATTCGAGTACGCCGGGCGGATAGCCTTGCGGGTCGAAGCGCTGGCCGAAGCGCAGGTGGGGCAGGCAGGTGCCGATGCGGTTGGCTTCCCAGAACAGCCATTCGCGGCAGCGCGCCAGGCGCTCCGGCGTTTCGCCGCCGAAGGCTTGCGTGTGCTGCGCCAGGTGCAGCAGGATGGCGTTGGATTGGACGTAGGGCTGGCCGTCGTGCACCAGCAATGGGACTTCGCCGTATTTGGCGAGACTGCGGAAAGGTTCGGGGCGCGCCTCACGGTCGATGCGCAGGTCGACTTCTTCGTATTCGTATGGCAGCGCTGCTACTTCCAGCAGCAGCCGCACCTTGAAGGTGTGGCCGGATTCGGCGCTGCCATACAGTTTGATCATCAGTGCCAGGTCCGCATCAGGCCGACGGCCAGGCCTTCCAGGGCGAAGTCGTCTTCCGGGGTGACGGTGATGACCTTGAAGTCCGGGTTCTCCGGCAGCAGTTCGATGGTGCTGCCGGTCTTGCGGTAGGTCTTGACCGTGACGTCGTTGCCGATGCGGGCTACCACCACTTGGCCGTTGCGGGCGGTGTCGGTTTTCTTCACGGCCAGCAGGTCGCCATCCATGATGCCGATGTCGCGCATCGATTCGCCGCGTACTTTCAGCAGGAAGTCGGGCTTGGCGGAGAACAGCTTGGGGTCGACGCTGTAGGTGGTTTCCAGGTTTTCCTGCGCCAGGATCGGCGAACCGGCGGCGACACGGCCGATCAGGGGCAGGGAGACCAGCATGCCGGCCGGGACGGCTGGCATATCGTCGAATTCGACTTTGGCGCGCGCCGCCCCGCGCGCAGCCGGTGCGCCGGTGCTGGCGATCGCTGCGCCGGTACCGGTGGCGGTGCCGCCGAAGTTGCCGGTCAGGCGGATGCCGCGCGAGGTGCCGGCAGTGATTTCAATGGCGCCTTTGCGCTGCAGCGCTTTCAGGTGTTCTTCCGCCGCGTTGGCCGATTTGAAGCCCAGCTCGGCTGCGATTTCGGCGCGGGTCGGAGGAAAACCGGTGTTTTCGATCGCTTCCTTGATCAGGTTGAGGATCTCTTCTTGGCGTGCTGTGAGCTTGATCATGGCGCTATGGTGAACTGTGAATATAGACAGTCTGTATTTTTGTACAGTGTGGAACGAATTGCAAGCAAATTTGTTGCATCGACAGAAAATATTCGGCTTAATGTCGATTCGATAACCATTGGAGGGCAGGATGGGACGGTTTGCTTTCTTGCTGGCGGCGGGGATTTCTTTGTTTGGCGCTTTGATCCATTTTGCGGCGCCTTTACTGGGGTCGGAGTGGTATGCCTTCCTGCAGGCGCCGCCCAAGGTGGTGGCCTCCGCCGAGGCCGGCGGATTGCTGGCGCCGGCCGGCGCGGTGGTGATTGGTTTGCTGATGCTGGTGTGCGCCATGTACGCGCTGGCAGGTGCCGGCTACCTGCGCTGGCTGCCGTTTGCGCAGATGGTGCAGGGCACGGTGGCCGCGGTGTGCCTGCTGCGCGGCTTGCTGGTGTTGCCGTATTTGTACAAGTTTCCCAACCGCGTCTGGACTTTCGACGTCATTGCCTCCGTCATCTGGCTGGCGGCCGGTCTGGGATTCCTGATCGGTATTTTGCAGTCCGCCCGCGATCGCCAGGCCGCCATGGCGCCGCAGGGGGAGGCATCAGGCGTTTAGGCCGGCTGTCTCTAACGCCTCCTCGAGAGTCCGCGCATCAAGCATTGCGAGGGAGAGGGCGTCCAGTTGAGCAGGACTTGCCCGGTTCAGGCTGTGAAGTGCGGATTCAGGCAGGGAAGCGAAACGGTGACCTAAGACCACCTGCAGTACAAAAAGTTCGTCCAGGTGCCATCTTTTTTATGCATCAGATGCCATAGCCATTGCTTGGAGAGCTCCCGCTGCGTTCGGTCTTTATGCGTCCGGTGCGCTGTCAAATGCCAGGATCACCACATCAGGGTGGCGTGGATGGGCTGCCACGTTGTCGGGAGCTAGTTCGTGGTCTGGAAGCCAATATCCCCGGACCCAGTCGACGGCTTCGGCGACATCGGGAAAGAACAGGCGCAGAAAAGCCTCCGGGGAGCGGCTGGCGACAAGCTTCCAGGCGAGGTCGGGGCGGTCCCTGGCCCAGCATGCCAGCGGCCGGGCCAGGGCGATTTGCGCGGCGTCAGTAAAGCTTGAGCCGGCGGCCAAAGTCTGCTATATTTGCGGGCTTACCTCTTCCCACACCCGTCTTGACGCCGGGGTGGGCTATTTTCACAGTCCTTAAGGGAGTTATTAATGCGTCACTACGAAATCGTATTTATCGTCCACCCGGACCAAAGCGAGCAAGTGCCCGCGATGATCGAACGTTACAAAGCCAGCGTGACCTCGCGCGGCGGTAACGTCCACCGTGTTGAAGATTGGGGCCGCCGTCAAATGGCTTACTCGATCCAGAAACTGGCCAAGGCACACTACATCTGCCTGAACATCGAATGCGACAACGAGACCCTGGTTGAGCTGGAAACCGCATTCAAATTCAATGATGCCGTGCTGCGTCACCTGACCGTCAAGATGAAGAAAGCGGAAACCGCTCCTTCCCCGATGATGAAGTCGGTCCAGCGTGAAGACGCGGCCAAGAGCCATCGCGCCGAAGCTCCAGCAGCTCCTGCAGCGGCCTAATTCCTGAACAGGAGACGGTCTGTACAACCAGCTCCGGGTTACCGCCCTGATCGCCGAACGGGATGAAATTCGTTACACCCCGGCCGGCCTGCCGATTGTGAATGCAAGCTTGCAGCACAGTTCGCAGCAGACAGAGGCAGGTATCGCCCGACTGACCGAATTTGAAGTTCCCGCGGTTGCCGCCGGTGAGCTGTCGAAACGATTCAGTCAGGCGCCCCTGGGAGGCTTGTACGAGTTCACCGGCTTCCTGGCCAAGAAGAACCGCAATAGCAGAACCCTGGTGTTTCACATCATTGATTTTCGTGCTGTTTAAACAGCGCAATTTTTAAATACAGGAGCCAAAAATGGCATTCGGTAAAAAGTTCGACAAAAACAAGCTCAAGCTGAAAGAAAAGCGCAAGCAACAAAACCCTCTGTTCAAGCGCAAGAAGTTCTGCCGCTTCACCGCCGCTGGCGTTGAGCAAGTGGACTACAAAGACGTAGATACCCTGAAAGATTTCATCCAGGAAAACGGCAAGATCATGCCAGCACGCCTGACCGGTACCAAGGCGCACTACCAGCGTCAAGTTGACACCGCGATCAAGCGCGCACGCTACCTGGCCCTGCTGCCATACACCGATCTGCACCACGCTTAATTAGCGGCTCAGATCTAAGTACCTGGAGAAAACTATGCAAATCATCCTGCTGGAAAAAGTTATCAACGTCGGCAACCTGGGCGACGTGGTTAAAGTGAAAGACGGCTACGCCCGTAACTTCCTGATCCCTCAGAAACTGGCACGCCGCGCTACCGCTGCTGCTGTTGCTGAATTCGAAGCCAAGCGCGCCGAACTGGAAAAAGCTGCGGCCGCCAAGCTGGCTGCTGCCCAAGCCCAAGGCGAAAAGCTGAACGGCATGACCGTGACCGTATCCCAGAAAGCCGGCGTTGACGGCCGTCTGTTCGGTTCCGTGACCAACTTCGACATCGCTGAAGCCCTGAGCAAAGCTGGTTTCGCTGTTGAGAAGTCCGCTGTGCGCCTGCCAACCGGTCCTCTGAAGACCGTCGGCGAGTTCCCAGTTGCCGTGTCCCTGCACACCGACGTGGTGGCGGAAGTGACCGTAGCCGTGGTTGGCGAAGCTGCTTAATACAGCGTCGTATCTACATCAAAAAAGCCGGGTTCTCCCGGCTTTTTTTATTTCCAGAGTTTATTCCCAGCTTGCCGAAGCAGGTATAATGCGCGCCATGAACGCCGCACCCCAGTCCGACCCACAAGTCGATTCCCTCCGCATTCCGCCGCACTCGATCGAGGCAGAGCAATCTGTTATCGGTGGTTTGCTGCGTGATAACGCGGCATGGGACCGTATCGCGGACTTCATGAACGCGGAAGACTTCTACCGCTACGACCACCGCATCATCTTCGAGCAGATGGTGCGCCTGATCAACTCGGGCAAGCCGGCCGACGTGGTGACCGTGTTCGAGGCCCTGAGCATGCTGGGCAAGGCGGAAGAGGTGGGCGGCATGGCCTACCTGAACGCCATGGCGCAGAACACGCCATCGGCAGCCAATATCCGCCGTTATGCGGAAATCGTGCGTGACCGCGGCGTGCTGCGCAAGCTGATCACCGTGGCCGACGAAGTGTCTGGCAATGCCTTCAGCCCGCAAGGCAAGGACGTCAAGCAGATCCTGGACGAGGCGGAAGCCAAGATTTTCGCCATCGCCGAAGCCGGTTCGCGCGGCGCCGCCGGCTGGCTGCCGGTGCAGCCGCTGCTGACCCAGGTGGTGGAGCGCATCGACGAACTGTATTCGCGCGATTCCGGCTCCGAAATCACCGGCGTGCCGACCGGCTGGACCGACCTGGACAAGATGACTTCCGGCCTGCAGCCGGGCGACATGGTGGTGGTGGCCGGCCGTCCTTCCATGGGCAAGACCGCGTTCTCCATGAACATCGCCGAAAACGTGGCGGTGGAAGCCGGCCTGCCGGTCGCCGTGTTCTCGATGGAGATGGGCGGCGTGCAGCTGGCCATGCGTATGCTGGGTTCGGTCGGCCTGCTGGACCAGCACCGCCTGCGTACCGGCAAACTGATCGACGAGGATTGGCCGCGCCTGACGCACGCCATCCAGAAAATGAATGAAGCCCAGGTCTATATCGACGAGACCCCGGCCCTGAACCCGATCGAGATGCGCGCCCGTGCGCGCCGCCTGGCCCGCCAGTGCGGCAAGCTGGGCCTGATCGTGGTCGACTACCTGCAGCTGATGCAGGGCAGCCAGCCGGGCGACAACCGCTCGGCCGAGATTTCCGAGATCTCGCGTTCCCTGAAGGGCCTGGCCAAAGAGCTGCATTGCCCCGTCATTGCACTGTCCCAGCTGAACCGCTCGCTGGAACAACGCCCCAACAAACGACCCGTCATGTCCGACCTGCGCGAATCCGGCGCTATCGAGCAGGATGCGGACGTGATCATTTTCCTGTATCGCGACGAAGTCTATAACCCTGACTCGCCGGATAAAGGCACCGCCGAGATCATTATCGGCAAGCAGCGAAACGGTCCAATCGGGGCAGTGCGCCTGACCTGGATCGGTGCATATACCAAGTTTGGCAATTACACCGGTAACCTGTCGATCTACCAAGGCGACTGATTATCACGCTGGCCGCGCTGGGTGGCCTTGCTGCAGTATCTACGAATCAACCAACGGAGAACAAAAATGTTTGGACGCTTGATGCCCCAGGAGGGCAAATTCTTTGACATGTTTAACCAGCACGCCGAACTGTGCGTGAAGGGCGCCAAAGAAATGCTGGGCCTGATGGCCAACTTCGACGACCTGGAAAACCGCGTGCACGCCATCGAGAGCATCGAAAAACAGGCAGACAAGATCACTTACACCGCGGTCGACCTGCTGCACAAGACCTTCATTACCCCGCTGGACCGCGACGACATCCATAAGCTGATCACCCGCATGGACGACATCCTGGACCTGATGGAAGATGCCGCCCAGACCGTGTCGCTGTACGACCTGCACTCCGTGACCCCGGAAGCCAAGCGCCTGGCCGAACTGGTGCTGGCTTGCTGCGAAAAGGTGAAGGAAGCCGTGGCCCTGCTGTCGAACATGGACAACGCCTCCAAGATCGTCGGCATTTGCGAAGAGATCGACCGCCTGGAATCGGACGCCGACCACGTGATGCGCGCCGCCATGTCCAAGCTGTTCCGCGACGAACCGGACGTGCGTAACCTGATCAAGATGAAGGCTATCTACGAAATCCTGGAAACCGTCACCGACCGCTGCGAAGATGTTGCCAACATCATCGAAGGCATCATCGTCGAAAACGCATAACTAAAAAAACAGACTCTCATGAGCCACATCGAAATTAGCATCTATGCGCTGGTCGCACTGGTCGGCCTCGCACTGATATTCGACTTCATGAACGGCTTCCATGATGCCGCGAATGCGATCGCCACGGTGGTGTCCACCGGCGTGCTGAAACCGCAGTCCGCGGTGGCCATGGCCGCCTTCTTCAACTTTATCGCGATCTTCATCGTCGGCCTAAAGGTGGCTACCACCATCGGCAAGGGGACGATCGAACCCTCGGTGATTGACCATTATGTGATCTTCGGGGCACTGGTCGGGGCCGTGGTGTGGAACCTGATCACCTGGTACTACGGCATCCCGTCCTCGTCCTCGCACGCGCTGATCGGCGGCCTGGTGGGCGCGGCGGTGGCCAAGTCCGGTACCGGCGCTCTGATCTCCGGTGGCCTGATCAAGACCGTGACCTTCATCGTGGTGGCGCCGCTGCTGGGCTTCGTGCTTGGCTCGCTGATCATGCTGATCGTGTCCTGGGTCTTCGTCAAATCGACGCCGCGCAAGGTCGATACCTGGTTCCGCCGCCTGCAGCTGGCTTCCGCGGCCGGCTACTCGCTGGGCCACGGCGGTAACGACGCGCAGAAGACCATGGGTATCATCTGGATGCTGCTGATCGCTTCCGGCCATGTGTCGCCGGACGCCAAGGCGCCGCCTGACTGGGTCATCATCTCCTGCTACGGCGCGATCGCGTTCGGCACCCTGTTCGGCGGCTGGCGTATCGTCAAGACCATGGGCCAGAAGATCACCAAACTGAAACCGGTGGGCGGCTTCTGCGCCGAAACCGGCGGTGCGATCACCCTGCTGATGGCGTCTTTCTGGGGCGTCCCAGTCTCGACCACCCACACCATCACCGGCGCGATCGTCGGCGTGGGTTCGGCACAGAAGATGTCGGCCGTGCGTTGGGGCGTGGCGGGCAATATCGTGTGGGCCTGGATCTTTACCATTCCTGCTTCTGCCTTCGTGGCGGCGGTGGCGTGGTGGCTTGGTCGGCACATCATGTAATACGAAACCCGGCTGCGGCCGGGTTTTTTTTCGTCGCGCAAATCTCAAAATTGGGATATATTCCCAATTATGGGAAATTCATTCGAAGACCGCCTGGTGCGGCGTCTGGCGGGCCTGCGCGAGGAGCGCGCGCTGTCGCTGGAAGAACTGGCCACGCAAAGCGGCATCAGCCGCGCCACCTTGTCGCGCCTGGAGCGCGGTGAAACCAGCCCCACGGCGGAAATGCTGGGCAAGCTGTGCGCCGTGTACGGCATGCCGATGTCGCGCCTGATCGCCGAAGTGGAGCAGGCGCCGGTACAGCTGATCCGCCGCGCCGAGCAGGCCGAGTGGCACGATCCGGCCAGCGGTTTCGTGCGCCGCATGGTGTCGCCGCCGGCGCGCGGCTTCGCGGCGGAGCTGGTCGAGGGCCGCCTGCCGCCCGGCGCCGTGATCGACTACGCCCAGCCGCCGGTGCGCGGCCTGGAGCAGCATATGTGGATGCTGTCAGGCGTCCTCGATTACACCATCGACGGCGCCACCCACCGCCTGCAGGAAGGCGACTGCCTGCGCTTCCACCTGTACGGCGCGACGCGCTTTTCCTGTCCCGGCCCGGATGCGGCCCATTACCTGATCACACTATGCGAACCATAGAAGAACTGGATGGCGCCGGCTTGCAGGCGCACGCCGGCCAATTGGCGGAAGTGCTGCGCGCCTGCGTGCTGGCCGGCGCCAGCGTCGGCTTTGAGCTGCCATTTCCGCCGGAAGAGGCGCGCGCTTTCTGGCTTGGCCTGGCAGGCGGCGTGGCGCGCGGCGAACGGCGCCTGTTCGTGGTGCGCGATGCTGACGGCACAGTGGTGGGGACATTGCAGCTGGTGCTGGCCGCCATGCCGAACGGCCGCCACCGCGCGGAGCTGTCCAAGATGCTGGTGCACCCGCGTGCGCGCCGGCAAGGCCTGGCGCAGGCGCTGATCCGCCACGCTGAGATGCAGGCCATCGCGCTGGGGCGCACGCTGCTGGTGCTGGACACCTGCAGCGGCGAGCCGGCCGAGCAGATGTACCTGAAGCTGGGCTACCAGCGTTGCGGCGAAATCCCGCAATTCGCCAGCATGCCGGATGGACGCCTGGGCGCCACCACCTTCATGTACAAGCTGTTGCCGCAGGTGGCGGCGGCCGATCCGGGCGCGCCCGAGGCAGTTGCGCTGCTGGCGGAGCTGGATAGCGCGCTGCAGGCGATCACCGGCGACAGCGGCCGTACCCTGTTCCGCGCCGACGATGTGCGCAGCGCGGCGGGCCGCTTTGCGTTGGCGCGCGATGCGTACGGTGCATTGCTTGGCTGCGGGGCGTTGCGCCCGATGGGCGCGGCGGAGGAGGGCGTGGCGGAGCTCAAGCGCATGTATGCGCGGCCCGGCAGCCAGGGTGTCGGCAGTGCCGTGCTGGCCTGGCTTGAACGCGAGGCGCGCAGCATCGGCTACCGCGCCTTGCGCCTGGAAACGCGGCTGGTGAATGCGCGCGCGGTGCAGTTCTACCAGCGGCACGGCTACCAGCGCATCGAGAACTTCGGCCGCTATGCCGGCAATCCCGCCGCAGCCTGCTTCGAGAAGCTGCTCTAAGCGGGGTCGTGGCAGCAGACGCAGAACTTGTTGCCGTCCGGGTCGCGGAAGTAGGCGCCGTAATAGTTGGCATGGTATTGCGGGCGCAGGCCGGGCAGGCCTGCGCAGCTGCCGCCATGCGCCAGTGCCGCTGCGTGGGCGGCATCGACCGCGGCGCGCGAGGGGGCCAGCAGGGCGGTCATCTGGCCGTTGCCGGCGCTGGCTGGCGCGCCATCGTATGGATGGCCAATGATGAACAGGGGCCGGCCACCGCCCGCCGGTTGCCAGGCGGCCCAGGGTTTGCTCTCGTCGCAGAAGCGTTGGGCATGGCCCAGCGCCGCCATGACGGCGGCGTGGAAGCGGTGGGCGGCGGCGAAATCGCTGATGCCAATGTAGACGTGGGAAATCACAGCGCGGCCCGCACGGCTTTGACGTCGGTCAATCCCGCCAGGATTTTCTCGATGCCGTCCATCTTCAGGGATTGCATGCCTTCGGCCAGCGCGGCGTTGCGCAGCTGGGGCGCGCTGGCGCATTCGCGCACCAGCTGGCGCGTGCGTTCGCCCGGCACCAGCAGTTCATGCAGGCCGATGCGGCCTTTGTAGCCTTTGCTGCACTCCTTGCAGCCCACCGGACGGTACAGGGTAAAGCTGCCGCGCGCATCGCCGTAGCGCTCGCGCCAGCCGGCCACGATGCGCAGCTGGGTGGCGCGCGGTTCGGCGCGGTAGGCGTCGGTCTTCTGCAGTTCTTCCACGTACTCGGCCAGCAGCAGTTCGAGTTCGGCCTCGCCCGGATGGTAGGCCAGCTTGCAGTGCTCGCACAGGCGCTTGGCCAGGCGCAGCGACAGTACGCCCAGCAAGGCGTCGGCCAGGGCGAAGCGTTCGCAGCCCATTTCGTGCAGGCGGCCAATGGTATCGGTGGCGCTGCCGGTGGGCAGGCTGCCCAGCACCATGCGGCCGCTGAGCGCCGCTTCGATCGCCATGGCGGCAGTGTCCTTGTCGCGCATGTCGCCGATGGCCACCTGGTCGGGGTCGGCGTGCAGCACGGCGCTCAGGGCGGTGCTGAAATCCATGCCGGTTTCACGCTGCACGGCCACCTGGCGCGCGCCCGGCTGCACGATTTCCACCGGTTCTTCGATGGTCCACACCTTGGCGTCGGCGCGCTCCAGCTGCAGCAGCAGGGAGTGCAGGGCGGTGG
Organism: Pseudoduganella sp. OTU4001; assembly: GCF_038440195.1. Classification (NCBI taxonomy): domain Bacteria; kingdom Pseudomonadati; phylum Pseudomonadota; class Betaproteobacteria; order Burkholderiales; family Oxalobacteraceae; genus Pseudoduganella; species Pseudoduganella sp. OTU4001. Next base: position 57,688 of record NZ_JASATG010000036.1, read on the forward strand.
TGGGGGGGGCGGCCGCCCGGCCCCGGGGGCGGGGGCGCCCGGGCGGGGGGGGGGGGGCGGGGGCGCCGGGCGGGGGGGGAAATGTGGGGGGGGGCGG
>NZ_JASATG010000037.1:0-56587 GCF_038440195.1 Pseudoduganella sp. OTU4001
TTAATCGCCGCAGCGTCATGATGACGGCTGCGGCGTGCGGTGGGCTTACTTACCGCCCCGTCCTGCTTTGATGAGGAAGTTCTGCATGGTGGACTCGGCGATCGAAGCCCACTGGTTCTGGTCGGAACGGAAGCGCTTCCACGGTTCGTAGATCTTGGCGAACTTGGCGTTCTTGGACGCTTCCTCGGCCATCAGTTCATTGGAAGCCTTGTAGGCCGCTTCCATGATGTCGTTGGAGTAGTTGCGCAGCTTGACACCGTTCTTCAGCAAGCGGCCCAGTGCGGTCGGGTTCTTGAAGTCGTACTCGGCCTGCATCACCACGTGCGCTTCGTAGGAGGCGCACTCGATCGCGGCCTGGTATTCCTTCGGCAGCTTCTCCCATTCCTTGATGTTCACGTACAGGGTGAACGAAGCGCCCGGCTCCCACCAGCCCGGATAGTAGTAGAACGGGGCGACCTTGTAGAAGCCCAGCTTCTCGTCGTCATAAGGACCGACCCACTCCGCCGCGTCGATGGTGCCTTTTTCCAGCGCAGGGTAGATGTCGCCGCCGGCCAGCTGCTGCGGCACCGCGCCCAGGCGCTCCATCACCTTGCCGGCCAGGCCGGCGATACGCATCTTGGCGCCTTTCAGGTCGGCCACCGACTTCACTTCCTTGCGGAACCAGCCACCCATCTGGGTGCCCGAGTTACCGGCAATGAAGTTGACCACGCCGTAGTCCTTGAAGAAGTTACGCAGCAGCTCCTTGCCGCCGCCCTGGTCGTACCAGGCGGTGTGCTGGCGCGAGGTCAGGCCGAACGGCACGGCGCAGTCGAGCGAGAAGGTGGCGTCCTTGCCGTAGTAATAGTACGAGGCGCTGTGGCCGCATTCCACGGTGCCGGCTTGCACGGCGTCCAGCACCTGCAGGCCCGGCACGATCTCGCCGGCGGCGAAGACCTTGATGGTGAATTTACCTCCGGTCAGCTGCGACACGCGTTTGGTGAACGTGTCGGCCGCGCCGTAGATGGTGTCGAGGGATTTAGGGAAGCTGGATGCCAGCCGCCAGGTGACGGCAGGCAGTTCGGCAGCGATGGCTGGCGCGGCAATTACACCTGCGCCCGCGCCCGCGGCTGCCTTCTTGATAAACGAACGACGTTCCATACGTTCTGTCTCCTTGAGGGTGGTGTTCTCGGGACAGTGTATGGAAATATTTAGTTTCCGGCAACCACCATCTTTTCAATCAGGATCGACCCGGTCTGTTTGGTGCCGCGCACCAGGGTATCGGTGCCGATGCCGACGATGTCCTGGAACATTTCCTTCATATTGCCGGCGATGGTGATCTCTTCCACCGGGTACTGGATCACGCCATTCTCGACCCAGTAACCGGAGGCGCCGCGGCTGTAATCGCCGGTGACGTAGTTGGTGCCCTGGCCCATCAGCTCGGTGACCAGCAGGCCGGTGCCCATCTTACGCAGCATGGCTTCGAAGTCGTCGTTCTTTTTGGTCAGCGACGAGGTGATGGTCAGGTTGTGTGAGCCGCCGGCGTTGCCGGTGGTTTTCATGCCCAGCTTGCGCGCCGAGTAGGTGGACAGGAAGTAGCCTTGCAGCACGCCGTTCTTGACCACGTCGCGCTTGTGGGTGCGCACGCCTTCCTCGTCGAACGGGGCCGAGCCGATGCCGCCTACCACGTGCGGGTCTTCCTTGACCTGGATATGGGACGGGAATACCGATTTGCCCAGCGAATCAAGCAGGAAGGTAGACTTGCGGTACAGCGCGCCGCCGGAGGTGGCCTGCACGAAAGCGCCCAGCAGGCCTGCGGCCAGCGGCGCTTCGAACAGCACCGGGCAGGTGCGGGTGCCGAGCTTGCGCGCGTTCAGGCGCGCCAGCGAACGTTCGGCGGCGTAGCGGCCGACGGCTTCGGCGCTGGCCATTTTCTTTGGATCACGCACCGAGGTGTACCAGTCGTCGCGCTGCATCTTGGCGCCCTTGCCGGCGATCGGGGTCACCGACAGGGTGTGGCGCGAGTACGGGTAGCCGCCGATGAAGCCGCGCGAGTTGGCCGAGACGAAGTGCGACTGCTGCACGTGCACGCCGGCGCCTTCGCTATTGGTGACGCGCGGGTCGACTGCGAAGGCGGCGGCTTCGGCGCGCTGCGCCAGGGCGACCGCTTCTTCGGTGCTGATGGCCCATGGGTAGAACAGCTTCAGGTCCTGCGGGTTCATTTCCAGCTGGTCGGCGTCGGCCAGGCCGGCGCAATCGTCTTCCGCCGTGAAGCGGGCGATGTTGTAGGCAGCTTCCACCGTGGCCTTGAGCGAGGCGGTGGAGAAATCGGAAGTGCTGGCGTTGCCGCGCTTCTGGCCGATGAAGACCGTGACGCCGATCCCCTTGTCGCGATTTTGCTCGATCGTTTCGATCTTGCTCTTGCGGACCGACACCGAGAGACCGCTGCCTTCGCTGATTTCAACGGCGGCATCGGTGCCGCCCTGCTCGCGCGCGTACTTCAATACATCACGTGCAAGCTGTTTCAACTGGTCCTGCGAGTAGGAGAAGGCGGATTCGCTCATGGGGTCTTTTTGGGGGCTGTGGCGTTAAAACAGTTATCATAGCAGCCGTTTACCGATTTTTTCGCTCTATCATGCCTAATCCAAACCGCGGCTCGGTTGGCTTCCAGTCCAACGAGTTCGAACAAGAATACGAACGCCCTTCCAAAACCGAGATGAAGCGCCAGTCCGACGCCCTGCAGGCGCTGGGCAAGGAGCTGGTCGAGGCGCCGCGCGACCGCGTCAAGCGCGTGCCGATGCCGGACGATGTGCGCGATGCTATTTTGGAATGCCAAAATATCAACAACCACGAAGGCCGCCGCCGCCAGATGCAGTTCATCGGCAAAAAGATGCGCAGCCTGACGGATGAGGAAGTGGCCGTCATCAAGCGCACCATCGAGGGCTGGAAAGGCGCCTCCAAGGCCGATACCGCCGCCCTGCACGCGCTGGAACGCCGCCGCGACAAGCTGCTGGCCGACGACAAGGCCCTGACCGCCCTGCTGGAAGAAGCGCCGCACCTGGACGTGCAGCATCTGCGCACCCTGATCCGCAATGCGCGCAAGGAGCAGGCGGAGAACAAGCCGCCAAAGGCTTACCGTGAAATCTTCCAGATCCTGAAGGACCTGGAAAAGGCTGGCGCTGCGGCGCCGTCGCCTGGCCCGGATGTTGACGTCGACGCGCCTGAGGGCGATGAAGATGAGTGATGAAACCCTGCTGGTTGGCCTGGTCTCGATCTCCGACCGCGCCAGCGGCGGTATCTATCAGGACCAGGGCATCCCGGCGCTGGAAGAGTGGCTGCGCAGTGCGCTGTCCACGCCGGTGCGCTTTGAAACCCGGCTGATCCCGGACGAGCGCGCGCAGATCGAGTCCACCCTGGTGGACCTGGTCGACAATGTGCGCTGCCATTTGGTGCTGACTACCGGCGGCACCGGTCCGGCACGGCGCGACGTGACGCCGGAGGCCACGCTGGCCATCGCGACCAAGGAAATGCCGGGCTTCGGCGAGCAGATGCGCCAGGTCAGCCTGGCCTTCGTGCCGACCGCGATCCTGTCGCGCCAGGTGGCGGTGATCCGCGAGACCGCTGACCATGCGGCGCTGGTGATTAACCTGCCGGGCCAGCCGAAGGCCATCAAGGAAACCCTGGAGGGCTTGAAGGATGCCGACGGCAAGCAGCTGGTGGGCGGTGTGTTTGCGGCCGTGCCATACTGCATCGACCTGATCGGCGGCCCTTACGCTGAAACCAATGACGCGGTGTGCAAGGCATTCCGCCCTAAATCCGCTATCCGCAAGAAGGACAACGCATGACCCACCTGCTCGACTCCATCGTCATCGACACCGCGCCGAATCCTGAATTCTCCGTGATCTGGATGCACGGCCTGGGCGACAGCGGCGAAGGCTGGGCGCCGATCGTCAATGAACTGGACCTGCGCGGCCTGCCGGGCATCCGTTTCGTGTTCCCGCATGCGAACATGATGCCGGTGACGATCAATGGCGGCTACGTCATGCGCTCGTGGTACGACATCATCCACACGGACCTGGGCCGCCAGGAAGATGAAAAGGGCCTGCGCGAGTCGCAGATCCTGGTGGACGCGCTGATCGAGCGCGAAATCGCGCGCGGCGTGCCGGCGCACCGCATCGTGCTGGGTGGTTTTTCACAGGGTTGCGCGATGACGCTGCAGGCTGGCCTGCGCTATCCGCAGAAGCTGGCGGGCCTGATGTGCCTGTCCGGCTACCTGCCATTGGCTGACAAGGCGGCTGTTGAGCGCCACGCAGCCAACCAGGATACACCGGTCTTCATGGTGCATGGCACGATGGACCCGGTGATTCCGATTGGCCGCGCGACTGCTTCGCGCGACCTGTTGACGCAATTGGGTTACAAGATTGAATGGCACGACTATCCTATGCAGCATTCCGCTTGCGCCGAGGAAGTGCAGCATATCTCGGCATGGCTGAAGAAAGTGTTCGCTTAAACCTGCGCAGCGTGCGCGCTGGCTGGGCCGCCTTGGTGCTGGCCTGCGCCGGCGCGGCCCACGCTGCTCCGGCTGCGCCATGGTGCGAGCGCCTGGCGCCGCGCCTGCCAACCGTCAGCGCGGATGCCTGCCGCCAAAGCGCGGTGGTACCGAGCGGCGCCAAGTCCACCAAAGGTTTCCCTATCCTTGAACGCGATATCGCGCCGCGCAAAGGCGTCGACCAGCCGCGCGTGCTGCTGCTGGGCGGGATCCATGGCGACGAGCCGAGTGCTTCGGCGCTGGTGTTCCGCTGGCTGAAGGAGATGGATACGCCGGGGGCGCAGGGACTGCACTGGAAGGTGGCGCCGCTGCTGAATCCCGATGGGCTGCTGGCGGCCAAGCCGCAGCGCGTGAATGCCCGCGGCGTGGATTTGAACCGCAACTTCCCTACTCCGGGCTGGCAGCGCGAAGCTCCGCGCTATTGGGCCAAAGTGACGCGCAGCGACCCGCGCCGCTTCCCTGGCAAGAATCCGTTATCCGAGCCGGAAAGCAAGTGGGTGCATGACACCATCGAGCGCTTCCGCCCTGACCTGATTGTGTCGGTGCATGCGCCGTTCGGCGTGCTGGATTTCGATGGCGAGGCGGAGCCGCCGCGCAAGTTCGGGCGGCTAAGCTACCGCAAAGTGGGCGTGTATCCGGGTTCGCTTGGCAACTACAGTGGGCAGCACAAGCAGGTGCCCGTGATTACGATCGAACTGCCGCATGCGCAAGCCATGCCGTCCGACGCTGAAATCCAGCGCATCTGGCAGGACATGCTGGACTGGATCCGGCAGAACGTTAACTAAGGTTGCGGCTTAGCTTGTCGAGGCCGGAGGCGAGGCGTTCGACGTCGGCCATGGTAATGGCGCAGGCATGGGCGATCTGCTCACTGACCTTCAAGCCGTCGGCGCGCAGTTTGCGGCCCTTGTCGGTCAGGGTCAGCACCAGGTTGCGTTCATCGTTGGGGTCGCGGCCGCGCGCGAGGTAGCCTTCGGCTTCCAGGCGTTTGACCAGGGGCGTGATGGAGCCCGGGTCCTGCTGCAAACGCTCGGCCAGGCCCTTGATGCCAAGGCCCTCCTCTTCCCACAGCACCACCATCACCAGGTATTGGGGATAGGTCAGATTGAGCGGGGCAAGGAGCGGCTTGTAAAGCTGCGTCATCTTCAGCGACGTCGAATACAGCTTGAAGCAGAGATGCTGGTCCAGCGTTGGGGGCGTGCGTTTTTCCATGGCGCGTACTTTAGCACAGCCCCCTCGGGCGATTAACGCTTGGCCGCTTCGAGAATGACCTTCGCCACAGCAGCCGGCTGCGACGCCATCGGCACATGGCTGGCGGCCAGCGTGGTGGTGGTGGCATTGATCTTGGCGGCAAAGGACTTCTGCAGGCCTGGGTCGATCATGCGGTCCTTGGAGGCGACGATGTAATAGTTAGGCTTGTTCTTCCAGGCCGCGACGCTTACCTTGTCGGCAAAGGCGCTGGCCTTGATCGGACCCTGGGTGGCGGTCATCAGGCGATGCTGGGCCGGCGTCAGGTCTTGCGCAAAGTTGACCGCCATCGATTCCTGCGACAAGTAGATGAAGCCATTGGCATCAGGCTTCAGGGTCGGAACGCCCGGCGGCAGCGGGAAGTCCTTGCCCAACTCGCCAATCACCTCGCCTTCCGATGGTGCGAAGGCGGCCACATAGACCAGCGCTTTCACCTTATCGCTGGCGCCAGCCTCGGTAATCACCGCGCCGCCCCAGGAGTGGCCAACCAGGACCACTTTGCCGGTTTGCGCATCGATCACGCGCTGGGCGAAAGCCACGTCGTCCGCCAGGGAAGTCAGGGGATTTTGCACCGACACCACTTTCAAGCCCTGCTTTTGCAGCAGCGGGATCACCTTGTCCCACGACGAACCGTCGGCGAAGGCGCCGTGCACCAGCACGACGGTGGTGTCTTCAGCGGCGTGCGCTGGAACCAGGGTGGCGCCGGCCAGCAGGGAGGCGGCGATCAGGGCGGATTTGATGGGCTTGGTCATGGCATTTTCCTTTAAGTTATCGCGTTAATGGTTAGCGCGCTAAGCGCATGACTGAAATATAGCGCACTAATCGTTAGCGTGCAAATATTTTTATGAGGATTTAGAAAAAGTACTAGAATCGGGACTTTCCATGAAGGCGAGAGCACATAATGCGTGGGTCAGACTTTGCTGAGCTGAAGGCCTTCGTGGCCATAGTCGAGCGCCAGAGCTTTGCCCGCGCAGCGGAGCATCTGGGCCTATCGCCTTCTGCGCTCAGCCAGACAATTCGCCAGCTGGAGAGCCGGATTGGCGCCAGCCTGCTGCATCGTACGACCCGCAGTGTCGCGCCCTCGGCAGTTGGCGAGCAGCTGTATCACCGCGTCGCCCCCTTGTTCCGGGAGATGGCCGTTGCCGTCGCCGAAGCCAGCGAAGCCACGGGGCAGATGAGCGGCACGCTGCGCATCAACACGCTCGGGATCGCAGCAAGGACCATCATTGCTCCCCGCCTGGCACGTTTCCACCAAGCGCATCCGGATGTCGTGCTCGACATCGTGGTCGACGACGCGCTCAGCGACATCGTCGCAGGCCGCTTCGACGCGGGCATCCGCGTGGGAGGGCAGCTCGAGAAGGACATGGTCGCCATCCGCCTCACGCCAGACCTGGACATGGTTGCGGTGGCGGCGCCGGACTACCTGGCGCGTCGCGGCGTCCCCAGGTCACCCGCCGATTTGCACAACCATGCATGCATCAACTGGCGGCTGCAGACGGAGGGCCGGCATTATCGCTGGGAGTTCCAGAAGCGCGAGCAGCGTTTCGAGGTCGCGGTACAGGGCCCCGTGGTCACCAACCACGCCGACGTTGGCGTTGCCGCTGCGGTGAACGGGCTTGGCATTGCCTATCACTTTGCGCTGGATGGCGTGGGCGAGCTGCTGGCGCAAGGGCGGCTGGTCCAGGTCCTTGCGGACTGGTCGATCTCGCGTCCGGGGCTGTTCCTTTACTACCCGAACCGGCGACACCGGCCAGCCGCCCTCGGGGCATTCATCGATTGTTTGCTGGATCGGGCGCCGTTCGATCGGCCCTAGCGCCCGCATTATGCACTGATCCCTACACAACCCATGCGAATTCTAGACGATTCCCTAATCAGGTAGCGGCGCGCATGATAGGCCTTCAGTAACTACATGGAGTCCTGATCGTGAACACCCTGACACTTCCCGCACCAATCGCTGAGTACTTCGCGGCCGAACACAATCCTGACGCTTTGGCGCAATGCTTCAAAGCGGACGCCGTCATGAAGGACGACGGCTACACCTACGTTGGCATTGACACCATCAAGGCGTTCATGGCCACGGTGTCGGCCAAATACAGCGCAACCACCGTGCCGTTTGCCTTGCAACAGGAGGATGGCTTCCAGGTCGTGCGTGCCAAGGTCAGCGGCAACTTCGCCGGCAGTCCGGTTGACCTGTCCTACCGTTTCTTACTTGAACGCGACCTGATCGCATCGCTGGAGATTTCCGTATGAGCTTCGACCTCCAACTGAAAGGAAAGCGTGCCGTGGTGACAGGCGGCACCAAAGGTTTGGGCGCTGCCCTCGTCAAGAGCTTGCAGGAGGCCGGAGTGGAAGTAATGACTTCGGCACGCTCCACACCAGAGCAGCCGCTGCCAGGCGTGACATACGTGGCGACCGATTTGTCGACGGCGGAAGGCGTCGCCGAACTGGCCCGCGCGGTCAGCGAGCATTGGGGCAGCGCCGACATCGTGATCAACAGCGTTGGCGGCTCGAGCGCTCCGAGCGGCGGTTTCGCCGTGCTCGATGACGCGGTGTGGTTCAATGAACTGAACCTGAACTTGATGTGCGCGGTTCGTCTTGACCGGGCCTTGCTACCCGCGATGCTGGCCAAAGGCGCAGGCGTGGTGCTGCACGTCAGCTCGATCCAGCGTGTGCTTCCGCTGCCGGCGTCGACCACCGCCTATGCGGCGGCGAAGGGCGCCCTGTCGACCTACAGCAAGTCCCTGTCGAAGGAAGTCACGCCGAAAGGCGTTCGCGTACTCAGCGTATCGCCAGGCTGGATTGAAACCGAGGCTTCGGTTGTCTTCACCGAGCGGATGGCGCTTGAAAATAGCACGGACTATGAGGGCGGCAAGCAGCTGATCATGGACTGGCTGGGCGGAATTCCGCTTGGGCGCCCAGCCAAGCCGCAAGAGGTGGCGGACCTGATCACCTTCCTGGTGTCGCCGCGCGCGGCATCGGTGTCAGGCTCCGAACATGTGATCGACGGCGGCACGGTTCCTACCGTGTAGGGAACGGCGGCGGCGCCGAGCGGGCGCCGTTCATCACCATCGCCAGCATGGTGTAGTAGCCGTTGATGCCCATCAGGTCCGTCACACCCTGCTCGCCGAAATGCAGCAAGGCCGCCGCCCAGGCGGCATCGCTGACCTGCTTGGTCGTATGGAGTTCCATGCAGAAGTCGTACACGGCCTGCTCGTCCGGCGCCAGGCCGGGCGGCGCAGTGCGCGCGGCAATCGCGTCGATCACCGCCTGCGGCAGGCCGGCCTGCGCCGCGATCGGCGCGTGGATCGCCCACTCCACCGGCTGGTCCCATTGGCGCGCCGTCACCAGGATGGCCAGCTCGCTCAAGCGCGTGCCGATGGCGCTGCGGTAGCGCAGGTATTCGCCCAGGCGCTGGGTGCAAGCCAGCAGCTCGGGGCTGCGCAGCAGCGGCACGAACGGACCGTACAGCGCGCCGCGCGGGCCGTCGATCACGGCCTGCGCCGCCGCGCGCTGTGCGGGCGTCATGGCTTCCTGCGGGATGGGGCCGAGTCTCTCTTCCATGACGAAAATCCTCGCACAGGATGCGACAAAAATCAAAACGCCGGCGCAAGGTGCGCGCTAATGTCGCTGGACGACCAACCAGCGAGGAGCCGCCATGACCCACCTGATCCACCGCGACCTGCGCAGCACGCCGCCCGTTGCCGTCTGCGCTTTCGGCATGCAAGTGCGCGACAGCGCAGGCAATACCTATCTCGATGCCAGCGGCGGCGCCGCCGTGTCTTCGCTGGGCCACGGCCATCCGGACGTGCTGGCGGCGATGCAGTCGCAGCTCAAGGTGGCGGCGTATGCGCACACCTCGTTCTTCACCACCGAGGTGGCGGAGGAGCTGGGCGACCGGCTGGCGCAGGACGCGCCGGGCGACTTGAACCACGCCTACCTGGTGTCGGGCGGCTCGGAGGCGGTCGAAGCGGCGCTGAAGATGGCGCGCCAGTACTTCGTCGAGCATGGCGAGGTGCAGCGCCGCGTGTTCATCGCGCGCCGCCAGAGCTACCACGGCAACACGCTGGGCGCTTTGGCACTGGGCGGCAACGAGTACCGCCGCCGCCACTTCGAGCCGCTGCTGATGGATGTGGCGCGCGTGTCGCCCTGCTTTGAATACCGCGAGCGCCGCGCCGGGCAGGACGTGCACGAATACACCGCCAACCTGCTGCAGGAACTGGAAGCGAAAATCCTCGAACTGGGGCCGCAGCACGTGATCGGCTTTTGCGCCGAGACGGTGGTGGGCGCCACCAGCGGCGCGGTGCCGCCGACGCCGGGCTACTTCAAGGGCGTGCGGACGCTGTGCGACAAGTACGGCATCCTGATGATCGCCGATGAAGTCATGTGCGGCATGGGGCGCACCGGCACCCTGTACGCCATCGAGCAGGATGGCGTGGTGCCCGACCTGGTGGCGCTGGGCAAGGGGCTGGGCGCCGGCTACCAGCCGATCGGCGCGGTGGTCGCGCGCGACCATGTGGTGCAGCGGCTGCGCTCAGGCAGCGGGGTGTTCCAGCATGGGCATACCTATGTCGGCCATCCGGTGGCGGCGGCGGCGGCGCTGGCGGTGCAGAAGGTGATCCGGCGCGATTGCCTGCTGGGGGCGGTGACGGTGCGCGGCGCGGCGTTCAAGCGCATGCTGCGCGAGGCGTTCTCGATGCATCCGCATGTGGGGGATATCCGCGGGCGCGGCATGCTGCTGGCACTGGAGCTGGTGCAGGACCGGGATGGCAAGCGGCCGTTCGATCCGGACCTGCGGCTGCACGCAGCGGTGAAGGATGCCTGCATGGAGTGCGGGCTGATGGTGTATCCGATGGGCGGCACCATCGATGGCCGGCGCGGCGACCATGTGCTGCTGGCGCCTCCGTTTATCGCGACGGAGGCGGATTTGCAGCAGATCGTGGCGCGCCTGGCCGATGGACTGGAGCGCGCCTTGCTGCGCGTGCGTCCGGCGGCTTAGAACTCCTGGTAGCCGATCACGTCCTGCTGCTGCTCGCCCAAACCGGCGATGCCGAGGCGGACGAAATCGCCCTTCTTCAGGAAGCGCTTGCGCGCCATGCCGACGCCGGGCGGCGTGCCGGTGGCAATGATGTCGCCCGGTTCCAGCGTCATGAAGCGCGAAATGTAGGCCACCAGCTGCGGCACCTTGAAGATCATGGTCCCGGTGCTGCCGGTCTGCATGCGCTTGTCGTTGACCTCCAGGTAGAGGTCAAGCTTGTTCAGGTCCCACATCTCGTCGCGCGTCACCAGCCACGGGCCGACCGGGCCGAAGGTATCGCAGCCCTTGCCCTTGTCCCAGGTGCCGCCCTTCTCCAGCTGGAACTCGCGCTCGGACACGTCGTTCACCACGCAGTAGCCGGCGACGTATTTTTCGGCGTCCTTCTCGCTGACGTTGCGCGCGCGGGCGCCGATCACCACGCCCAGTTCCACTTCCCAGTCGGTCTTCCTGGAGCCTTTCGGCAGCATGATCGGATCGTCCGGGCCGGACAGGCAGGTAATGGCCTTCATGAAGATGATTGGTTCCGAAGGAATCGGCAGGCCCGCTTCCTTGGCGTGGTCGGCGTAGTTCAGGCCTACGCCGATGAACTTGCCCACCTTGGCGACCGGCACGCCGAAGCGTGGATTGCCGCGCACCACAGGCAGGGTTTCTGGATCGATCTTGGCCAGCTTGCGCAGCACTTTATCGGACAGGTTGTCGCCTTCGAAGTCGCTGATCTCAGCGGACAGGTCGCGCAGCTTGCCGAATTCATCGATCAGGCCGGGTTTCTCTTTGCCGATACGGCCGTAACGAACCAGTTTCATTTCATCTTCCTTCTTGTTGAAGGCGATATTTTACCGGAAGCGTCGGAGCAGGTAGCGGCACAGGCCCGGCAGCTGGATCAGGACCAGGACGGCGAAGGCGCATTGGTAGGCGATGGCGGGATGGTGGCCGAGCGCGGACGGCCGCCACAGGCCGACCACCTGGCCGAATCCCGCCTGCACGATAAAGGCGCCGATGAAGATCAGCAGGTTGAGGCAAGTGGAGGCGCGTCCCGTCAATGCTGGCGGTATGGCTTGCGCGACGATCGAAAACTCCATGCCGGTAACGCAGCCCACCAGCATGAACAGCACCGGCAGCATCTGCTGCGGCGGCCGCCAGCCGGAGGCGAAGGCGCATTGCAGCAGCACGAACAGCAGCACGCCGGCGGCGGCCACGTCCAGCGCGCGCCAGCCGCGCCGGGCGGCCCATTCGGTCAGCATGCCGACGCCGATGGAGCCAAAGATGACGGCGGCCATCCCAAGGTAGAGCAGCCAGGCGATGGCTTCTTCGCCGAAGCGCGGCACGTCGGCCATCCAGCGCGCGATCCACAGGCCCTGCACGCCGAAGAACACCGTGTGCGGCAGCAGCACCAGCAGCGCGGTTTCGCGGAACACGGGGTGGGCGAAGGTTCCGGCCAGCGCGTTGCGACCGAAGGGGCGCGGCGGCGCGGCGGGCGGGGTGGGCGCCAGCAGCAGTACCAGCAGGGCGACCGCGATGCAGCAAGCCGCCAGCGCGAGCATCATCCACTGCCAGCTCATATGGTGCAGCGCGAGCCGCACCGGCAAGGTGGCGGTGGCTGCGCCCAGGCCGCCTGCTGCAATCAGGTAGCCCTGCACCGAAGGCGTCTTGTGCGCGGGCAGCCAGGTGGTGAGGGCTTTGATGGCCGCCATGAAGCAGCCCGCCAGGCCGAGGCCCATCAGCCCGCGCGCCATCGCCATCGTGGCGAAGTCGCGGCTGCCGGCGAAGGCCAGGGTGCCGAGCGCCGCCACCAGCAGCAGCACAAACTGCACGCGGCGCGGGCCGTAGCGGTCGAGCGCCATGCCCACCGGCAGCTGCGCCACGGCGAAGGCGAGGAAGTAGGTGCTGGTCAGCAGGCCCAGTTGCGCCGGCGTCAGGCCGGCCTGCGCCAGCAGCTGCGGCGCCAGCATGGCGTTCACGCTGCGCAGCAGCCAGGACAGGTAGTGTCCCAGCGCGAAGGGGATGAACACCAGCAGCAGCGTGGCGGGGCCGGACAGCGTGCCCGGCACCCGCTCCCGTCCCCGCCACCAGCGGCCCGGCGCCGCCAGCACCCGCGCGCGCCAATCGCCGCGCACCGGCACCGACACCGCCAGCAGGCCGGGCAACAGCAGCGGCACCATCGCCTCGCCGCGCCGCACGCCCGCCGCTGCATCCGCCGCGCCAGGCGCGAAGACTGGTGCGCCATGAGCCGCGGGGGCTGCCGGAGGCTCGGCGGCATCTGGCTGCAGCGCAGGCGCGGATGCGGGCGGAGGCATGGCATCGCCTTATGCCACCAGCGGAATCACCCGGCGCGGCAGCACCGTGACCGGCGGCGCCAGCGCAGCGCCATGCGCAGCGCCCTGCCCTTCCTCTTCGAAGAAGAACTTGTCGCGCCCGAAAGCGGGCCGCAGCTGGTCGAACCAGGTCGCATCCGGATCGTATTTCGCGTAAAACGGCTTGCGCACCCAGTCCGCTTTGCGCGCCTGCAGGAACTGCAAGGCAAACACCTTCTCGCCGCCAATCTGCGCCACGCCATCGATCACCACCTTGCCCGGGAAAGCGCTCATGGAAGGCCCGCGCACCGTGCGCGCCAGGCCGGACACCATCTGGTAGGCCTGCTGGAACACCTCATGCGCGCGCGCCAGCGGCAGCTGGAAATACTCGCGCGGCCCGGTATCGCGCTCCACGAACATGTAGTAAGGGATCGCCCCCAGCCGCACGCCGGTGCGCCACAGCTCCGCCCAGCTGGCCGGGTCTTCGTTGATATGCCGGATCAGCGGGCCCTGCATGCGCAAGGTCGCACCGGTACCGACGATCCGCTTGACCGCCTGCTGCGCCACTTCGTTGCGCAGCTCCACCGCATGGTTGTAATGCCCCATGATCGCCATGTTCTTGCCCGCCGCCACCACGCGCTCGAACAGGCGCAGCAAGTCGTCCGCATCACGGTCGCTGACGAAGCGCTGCGGCCAGTACGACACCGACTTGGTGCCGATGCGGATGTTCTGGATATGCTCCAGCCCCGCCGCCAGCAGCGGCGTGATGATCTCCTCCATCGAACGCGTGTTCATGATCAGCGGATCGCCGCCGGTGATCAGGACGTCGGTCACAGCGGGATGCGATTTCAGGTAGGCCACCAGCTCGCCCGTCTCGCGCGCATCGAACTTCATATCGTCCATGCCGACGAACTGCGGCCAGCGGAAGCAGAAGGTGCAGTAAGCGTGGCAGGTCTGCCCCGCACTGGGAAAGAACAGCACCGTCTCCTTGTACTTGTGCTGCAAGCCCTTGAGCGGCGCATCGTTCACACGCGGCACGTTGTGCGTCATCTGCCCCGCCGGGTGCGGGTTCATGCGCAGGCGGATCTGCCGCACCAGCTGCTGCGCCGCCGCCTCATCGCGCTTCACCAGCAGCAGGTCGCGCAGCTGCCAGTACTCGTGCGCCGGCAGCATGTCGCGGTGCGGGAACACCAGCCGGTAGATCGGGTCGTCCGGGATATTCGACCAGTCGATCAGCTGCTCCAGCACGTACTGGTTGGTGCGGAACGGCAGCACATGCGACAGCACCTGCACCGCCTCCTGCTGCTCCGGCGCCAGCAAATCCCATTGCGGCGCCTGGCGGATGGTCTGGCGGGTGTAAGGCTTGAATTTGAGCTGGTCAGCGGCAGACATGGCGAACTCCTGAGTGGGTGGGCTAGGACTTCATGATGGTCCGCTTCAGAATTCGCCTATTGCCGCATCTCAATACTTCGCCGGAAAAATCCTACGAGCTTGCGTTTGCGCAATTCCCGCCGCGGCGCGCGGACGTACATTGGCATCTCCACCCCACCCCAAGGAGTCCGGCAATGAAACGCATCCTCAGCGCACCACTGATTGTCCTGGCCATGGCGGCAGCGCACGCCAGCAGCGAGCCGACCGAGAAAGACGCCATCGCCATGGTGGAGAAAGGCGCCGCATTCATCAAGCAGCACGGCAAGGACAAGTTCATCGAGAAGGTCGCGGCCAAGGACCCGGAATTCATCCAGGGCGCGCTGTACGTCGATATCCGCGACCTGCAAAGCGGCATCGTGCTGGCGCACCCGGTCAACCCCACCATCGTCGGCAAGGACCTGACCGACGTGCCGGACGCCAGCGGCAAGAAATACCGGCGCGAGATCATCGAGCTGGCCGCCAAGAAGGGCAAGGGCTGGGTCGACTACATGTACAAGAACCCCACCAACGGCAAGATCGAACCGAAGACCACCTACATCATGCGGGTGGGCGACGCCGTGCTGGAAGCTGGCATCTACAAGAAGTAGGCCGCCATGCTGAACCGACTGCGGATAGGAGCGAAGCTGCTGCTGGCGCCGGGCGCGGTGCTGGCACTGCTGCTGGCGACAGCAGCCTGCGCCTGGACCGGCATGGTGCGGCAGAACGCATCGATGGAGAACCTGGTGCAGCTGCGCGCGGCGCGCCTGCAGTCGGTGGCCGACGTGGCGGCCGAGGCGCGCATGGCGCACGCCAACATCTACCAGCTGCTGGCCTGGATCAACGGCAGCTTCGCACAGGCGCGGCTCGACGCGCTGACGGCCCAGATCCGCCACCGCCACGGCGCGGTCGGCAGCCGGCTCGAGCAGCTGGCCGGCAGCGCGGCGGCCGATGAACGGGGCCTGCTGGCCGGCTCGGCGCAGGCGCTGGCCGGCTACCGCAAGGCGGTGCAGGAAACCATCGAGCTGGCGGCGGTGGACCAGTCGATCGCCACCAATGCCATGGCCAAGGCGGAGCGCCAGTTCGCCGCGCTGGACGTGCAGCTGACGCAGTTGGCGACGCTGGAAAAATCGCTCAGCGAGATGGCCTATGCCGAGGCGCGGCAGGAGTTCCGCCTGCTGGGCATGGCGATGGCGGGCCTGCTGCTGCTGTCGGTGGCGCTGTCGCTGGCGGTGTCGATGCAGGTGCGGCGCGCGCTGCTGCGCGATATCCATGCGATTGGCGAAGCGGTGCGGCGCCTGGCGGCCGGACAGCTGGCGCCGCGGCCGGCGCCGCGCGGGCGCGATGAGATTGCCGATACCGCGCGCGCGCTCGACGGCAGCGTGGCGCAGCTGAACGGCACCATCGGTGCGATCCGCAGCGCGGTGCAGCAGATCGATGTGGCCGCGCGCGAGATCGCCAGCGGCAATATGGACCTGTCGG
Organism: Pseudoduganella sp. OTU4001; assembly: GCF_038440195.1. Lineage (NCBI taxonomy): Bacteria > Pseudomonadati > Pseudomonadota > Betaproteobacteria > Burkholderiales > Oxalobacteraceae > Pseudoduganella > Pseudoduganella sp. OTU4001. The sequence continues at coordinate 15,986 of NZ_JASATG010000037.1, forward strand.
CGCGCACCGAGCTGCAAGCCAGTTCGCTGCAGGAAACCGCCAGCGCGGTCGATTGCCTGGCGCAGGCGGTGCGCAGCAATGCCGGCCACGCGCGCGAGGCGTGCCAGCTGGCGGCCAATGCCAACGCGCTGGCGGCGCGCGGCGGTGCGGCGGTGGCCGATGCGGTGCAGGCCATGGAGGCGATCCGCTCTTCTTCGCGCAAGATCGTTGAGATCATCGGGGTGATCGACGGGATCGCGTTCCAGACCAATATCCTGGCCCTGAATGCGGCGGTGGAGGCGGCGCGCGCGGGCGAGCAGGGGCGCGGGTTCGCGGTGGTGGCGGCGGAGGTGCGCACGCTGGCGCAGCGCAGCGGCACGGCGGCGCACGAGATCAAGGCGCTGATCAATGCTTCGGTGGCCACCATCGACCGCGGCGCGGAGTCGGTCGGCGTGGCGGGCGGCAGCATGGGCGATATCGTGGCTGCCGTGCAGCAGGTGGGCAGCATCATCGGGCGCATCAGCGAGGCCAGCGCGGAGCAGGCGCGCGGGATTACGGAGGTCAACCAGGCGGTGGCGCAGATTGACGATGTCACGCAGCAGAATGCCGCGCTGGTGGAGCAGGCCGCCGCCGCCGCCGCCAGCCTGCAGGAGCAGGCGGCCGGTCTGGCGCGGGCGGTGGCGGTGTTCGAGCTGGGCGCCCACCCCGCCCGCCCGCGCGGCGAGGCGGCGACGGCTGGCGAGCGGCGCTCGGCGGCCAGCCCGATGCGGGACGGGCGGACGCGACGCGGGCGCAGCGGCCGCGGAATCGCTAACGGAACGGACGGCTGAGGAACGGCGACCCGGCCAGCCCGAAGCGCCACGGCAGCTCGACCGCCTTGGAAATCCCGATGCGCGGCCCCACCGCCACCGGCACCCGCCCCTTGCGCGGCAGCAGTTCGAACGGCGCCGCGCCGAGCGCCAGGGCGTTGAGCGCGCGGGTCACGCCAAGCGCCTGCCCCAGCCGCCCCGGCCCGGAGCACAGCAGCCGCGCATCGGACAGCCCGCGCCGCAGCGCCATCTGCTCCAGCCCCGCCAGCGGCTCGATGGCCCGGATCAGGACCCCGGCCCCATGCCCCTCCTCGCGGCACACGAAATTCAGGCACCAGTGGATGCCATGCGACAGGTAGACATAGGCATGCGCCGGCGCGCCGAACATGGCGAAATTGCGCGCCGTCTTGCCGGAAAAGCTATGCGAGGCCGGGTCCTCGCGGTCATACGCCTCCACTTCCACAATGCGCCCGCCCACCCCATTGACGAGCAGGGTGACGCCGATCAGGCGGCGCGCCACTTGCGGCGACGGGGCGCTGAAGTCGATACCGGCCAGAATGTGGGAAGACATGCTACAGATTGTAGCAATGCTGTCATTCAGGCATGAAAAAAAACTCACGCGGGCGCCGGGCAAAGCGGGAAAAACAGGCGATAATGGCGGTGCCCGCCTCAGCAGAACAACCCACGAAGCAAAATGACAACAGCAGCAGCCCGGCTCCCGGCAGAAAACACCACCGCAGAAGACGCGCTGATGCGCTCCATCCGCATCCCCCCGCGTCCCAGCCTGCTGGTCGATTTGCAGCGCGAACTGGCGCAGGAAGACCCGTCGCCGCGCGCCATCGCGCGCATCATCGGCAACGACGTCGGCATGTCGGGCGCCCTGCTGAAACTAGCCAACTCGCCGTTCTACGGCGCCGCGCGCAAGGCCAAGTCGGTGGAACAGGCGATCAACTTCCTCGGCATCACCCAGTGCGCCGCCATGCTGACCGGGATCCTGGCGCGCCAGGCCATCGGCGGCAACAACGCCGCCCTCAACCAGTTCTGGGAAGTGTCGTCCTGCCGCGCCCAGGCCCTGGTGTTCATCGCGCGCAAGCTGCGCCTGGCGCCGCCCGACATCGCCCACACCTTCGGCCTGTTCTGCGACATCGGCATCCCGATCCTGATGGACCGCTTCGCCGACTACCACCAGACCCTGGACCTGTGCAACGGCGCGGCCAGCCGCAAGTTCACCGAGCTCGAAGACGCGCGCCACAACACCAACCACGCCGCCATCGGCTGCCTGCTGGCGCGCAACTGGGGCCTGTCGCCCGACGTGTCCTGGGCCATCCTGCACCACCACGACTACGAGGTGCTGAGCGACGACGCCACCGACGACGCGATCCGCTCGCTGGTGTCGGCCGCCGTGCTGGCCGAACGCGCCATCCAGCGCTACCACGGCAACAGCGACTCGCTGGAGTGGGAAAAAGGCGGCGCGGCCGCCTGCCGCCACCTGGGCATGAATGAAGACGAAACCGCCGACCTGCTCGACGAACTGCACGAAACCTTCCACATCGAACACTGAGCCGAATGCAAAAGAACAAGCGCCCAGCCAAAGGCCATCCCCCCGCAGCAGACAAAGACGAATCCCTCAGCCATGAACTGTGCAGCCTGGCGCTGGCGCAGGACCCTGAGCTGCGCCACGCCGTGCGCCGCCACCTGCGCCACGGCAAGGACGCCATCCTGCTGGGCGCCATCGAACTGGCGCGCGGCGAGGACGTGGAGGCCTACCGCCACCTGAAGGAGGCCATCGAGGAAGACGCCGGCACCGTCCTGCTGCGCAAGGGCGACGGCCCCGAACTGGAAATCAACGCCTTCGCCATCCCGCTGTTCGTGCACAGCCAGGGCGGCCTGCGCGAAGCCGACGGCTTCCAGGATGAGCAAGCCTACGCCGCCCTGCTGGACAGCTTCACCAGCGCCGGCCTGGAAGGCCCGAAAGCCAAGGTGGTGCTGGTGCAGCACGCCTACGACCTGGCCGAGATGGAGCGCATCACGCCCAGCCAGCTGAATGCCATGGTGTACGAAGCCGCCGCCGCCCTGAGCGGCAAGAAGGTGGCCGAGGCGCCGGCCCTGCTGCGCAGCATCGCCGGCTGGCAGCCGTCCACCTTCGGCGCCGCCGACGAAGCGGTCGAGCTGCGCTTCCTGCTTGGCTTTGCCCTGAAGCGCGCCGACGACCCGTTCTACGCCATGCCGCCGGCCGGCAAACAGCAGGACGCCTGGTTCGAAGCGCGCCTGCAGCGCTACCAGGACTGGACCGTGTCGGCCGCGCCGCTGCTGCAGCGCTGCCTGGCCAGCGGCGCCCGGGCGCCCGCGCTGCGCCTGAACTTCCAGTACCAGGACCTGTTCTACGGCGCCCTGCAGCAAGGCCGCTCCGAGCACTGGATGCTGGCCATGATGGCCGCTTTCGGCGCCGCCCTCGACGCCCACGGCAGCGCGCGCGCCGTGATCACGCTGGTGGAAACCGAGGACGACGCCGCGCTCGGCGTGCAGCTGCTCGGCGCCGCCGGCGAACTGGCGCACGCCGACCGCCGCCTCGATGTGGGCGACGACGTGGACGCGGAGATCGAGGACCTGCGCGATGCCCTGGCCACCCTCGGCATCGGCGACATTACGGTTGAATTGACAGCCCCCTGAGACGCGCACATACTAGTTTCATATAGTGGGAGGAGACACCACCATGAAACTACTGTCAATATTGACTTTTGCCGCACTGCTGGCCGGTTGCGCCAGTTCGCCGCTGGCGCCGCTGCCCACGCCGGAGCGCTCGCTGTATCACGACAGCGCGTTCGCCAAACCGGAGCACATCCTGAGCCCGGAGCAGATCTTCGAACTGACGCCGGAAATGAAGCGCTACGCCTTCAAGATCCGGCAGGAACGCAAGATCAACACCAATATGCACGAGACGCTGGTCGACGCGCTGGCCCAGCGCGGCCAGCTGCGCCTCGAATACGACTCCGAAATGACGCGCACCGCCGCGCAGGCCTTCGACGCCCGTTCCGGCAACTGCCTGTCGCTGGTGATCATGACCGCCGCCTTTGCGCGCGAGATGGGCCTGACCGTGCGCTTCCAGCGCGTCACGGCCGAAGACACCTGGAGCCGCAGCGGCTCGCTCTACTTCAGCAACGGCCACGTCAACCTGGTGCTGGGCAAAGCCGCCTTCGAAGCATCCAACCTGTACGACCGCTACCAGGACGTGACGATCGACTTCCTGCCGCCGCCCGACGCCGACAAGATGCCGACCGTGATCATCCCGGAGCGCACCATCATCGCCATGTTCATGAACAACCGCGCAGCCGAAACCATGGTGCAGGGCAAGCTGGATGAAGCCTACTGGTGGGCGCGCGCCGCGATCGAGCATGATCCCGGCTTCCTGATGGGCTACAACACCCTGTCCACCATTTACCAGCGCAGCGGCGACTTTGCCCTGGCCGAAAAAACCCTGCGCTTCGCCCACAGCCACGATCCGGTCAACGCGGTGATCCTGTTCAACCTGTCCGAGGTCACCAATGCGCTGGGCAAGACCGAGGAATCGGCCCGGCTGAAAGCCGAACTGGCGCGCCTGGAGCCCTACCCGCCGTTCTACTTCTTCAACCAGGGGCAGCAGGCCATGGCGCAGGGCGACTACAAGAAGGCGCGCTCGCTGTTCGTGCGCGAAGTGCAGCGCGCGCCCTACTACCATGAATTCCACTTCTGGCTGGCCAAGGCCGCCTTTGCCCTGGGCGACCTGAAGGAAGCGGACAAGCATATGTCCCTGGCGCTGAACAACAGCACCACGCGCAGCGACAGTGCGATCTACGCCGGCAAGCTGGCGAACTTGCGGCTGTATGAAGCGCGAGCCCGTCTTCGACAATAATAAGAAGCCCAAGTAATGGATAAACTTACTCCACTCACCCTTTCCCTTTCCCTCGCACTGGCCTTCGCAGGCGCCGCCCAGGCGGCGCCTGATGACAAACCGGACCTGCGCTCCGCCTACACCAAGTACGAATTCCGCATCCCGATGCGCGATGGCGTGCGCCTGTTCACGGCCGTCTACGTGCCGAAGGACGCCAGCAAAAGCTATCCCTTCCTGATGGAACGCACGCCGTACAGCGCCGGCGTCACGGTCGACGGCCAGCTGCGCTACGGCGTCGACTTCTACCCGCGCCGCCTCGGCCCGTCGCCCGACTTCAGCGACGCCGGCTACATCTTCGTCAAGCAGGACGTGCGCGGGCGCTATATGTCGGAAGGCAAATGGCAGGAGATGACGCCGCACGCCAGGAAGGACCTGGCGCCGGGCGAAGGCAACGAGAGCCGCGACATGCACGACACCGTCGACTGGCTGCTCAAGCACGTGGCCAACAACAACGGCAAGGTCGGCATCTACGGCATCAGCTACCCCGGCTTCTACACCGCGGCCAGCATCATCGACTCGCACCCGGCCATCAAGGCCGCCTCGCCGCAGGCCCCGGTCACCGACCTGTATATGGGCGACGACTCCTACCACGGCGGCGCCTTCATGCTGGCGGCGAACTTCGACTTCTACGCCGCCTTCACCGAAGAAAAAAACCCGACGATGCTGCCCAAGACCTGGGACGGGTTCGACTACGGCACCACCAGCGGCTACGACTACTTCCTGCAGCGCCTGACGCTGTCGAACATGCTGGCCGACATGCAGCCCAAGCAGCAGGCCTACTTCAAGCCCACCATCGAGCACGACACCTACGACGAATTCTGGAAGTCGCGCAACGTGGCGCAGCACCTGAAGAACGTCAAGGCCGCCGTGCTGACCGTCGGCGGCTGGTTCGACGCGGAAGACCCGGCCGGCCCCCTGCTCACCTACCGCGCGCTCGGCAAGCACAACCCCGGCATCTTCAACGGCCTGGTCATGGGCCCGTGGGTGCATGGCGGCTGGGCCGGTGGCGACGGCAAGCGCCTGGGCCATGTGAAGTTCGACAGCAAGACCAGCGAGCATTTCAACAAGAAGCTGCTGCTGCCGTTCTTTGAAGAGCACCTGAAAGGCGTGAAACCGGCGCAGCCGATGGCCGCCGTGCACACCTTCGAAACCGGCACCAATGTCTGGCGCCAGTACAGCGCCTGGCCGCCGGCGCCGGCCAAGGCGAAGATGCTGTACCTGGGCCCGAACGGCACCCTGAGCTGGAGCCAACCCGCGCAGCAGGCCAGCGCCTTCGACGAATACGTGAGCGACCCGCGCAAGCCGGTGCCCTACATCGGCTACCCGGCCACCGGCGTGCCGCAGGAGTATATGGTGTCGGACCAGCGCTTTGCCTCCTCGCGTCCGGACGTGCTGGTGTACCAGAGCGAGTTGCTGGAGGAGGACGTGACCGTCGCCGGCCCGGTGACGCCGAAACTGTTCGTCTCCACCAGCGGTACCGACAGCGACTTCGTGGTCAAGCTGATCGACGTCTACCCGGCCGACTACCCGCAGGACAAAGACGAAGGCCAGCACAAGGACGTGGCGCCGCCGTCCGTGCCGATGGGCGGCTACCAGCAGCTGGTGCGCGGCAATCCGCTGCGCGGCAAGTTCCGCAACAGCTTTGAACAGCCGGAGCCGTTCGTGCCCGGCAAGGTGGAAGCGCTGAACTACCAGATCGGCGACGTGCAGCACACCTTCCGCCGCGGCCACCGCATCATGGTGCATGTGCAGAGCAGCTGGTTCCCGCTGGTCGACCTCAACCCGCAGACCTTCACCAGCATCCCGCAGGCCAAGCCGGAACACTTCGTGAAGGCTACCCAGCGCGTCTACCGCGCGCCGGGCACCGCCTCCGGCCTGCAGCTGATGGTGCTGCCCTGATCAGCAGTTCTCGTACTTCCAGTTGCGTTTTTTGCCTTCCGCAATCCACTCAACTGCCTGGGCCATGCGCTTGTCGCGCGTGGCTTCGGTTTTCGCCTCGCTCAGCCAGTCGCAGTATTCGCGTTTGGCGCTGGTGGAAAAATTGTTGAAAACCTCATAGGCGGCCGGACTGGCTTCCAGCGCCGCGATGAAATAGTCGGGCACCACCAGTTCGCGCGGCGCCGCTTTCGGCCGCGCGACTTTCACCCCGGCCTCGTTCAGCTTCATCGCCTTCTTGACGTACGCCGTCAGCACTTTCTTCGATGGCAAGTCCTGCACCGATGTAATGCGGCCGAACTGGCCCATGGCTTCGCGGCCCTTGTCATCCTCGTCCGCCAGCAGCAGCTCGGCCTTCCAGAAGCCGAAGGCGCAGTGCTGCTTGAAGGCGGCTATATTGCACATGATGCCGTGGTAATCGAAGTTCGGCATGCTCCACTTGATGGTCTCCTTGACATCCGGACAAGCCGCGTGGATCACCGCGCGCAGGTGGCTCAGGATCGGTTGCGCGAAGTCGGCAGCATTGGCGATGTAGGCATCGACGCGCGGATCGGTAGTGGCCATGGTCATCCTTATAAGTGTGTTGCCGCAATCTGACAGCGGGCAGCTTAAGTGCGTGGCTTAACGCAGTTTACTCAGCATTAAGAGCATACTAAAACACATGAGCAATTCACGCAAAATGGCAGCCGCCGCGGGTGCGATTGGCTTTGCATGGGCCGGATTGACGGCCCTGCTCATGGCCGGCCAGCGCAAGCTGCTGTTCAATCCCACCGTCAAGCGCGAGGTTGCCAACCCGCGCAGCAGCGGCCACCGCACGCGCGCCATCGTGCTGCGCGGCGGCGATGGCACGCGGCTGGCGGGCTGGCTGATGACGCCGCGCGAACCGGGCGTGCGGCCGGCCGTGGTGTACTTCGGCGGGCGCTCGGAAGAAGTGTCCTGGCTGGTGCGCGACGCCGGCAACCTGTTCCCCGGCATGGCGGTGCTGGCCCTGAACTACCGCGGCTACGGCGAATCGCACGGCGAGCCGGGCGAGGAGCTGCTGATCGCCGACGCCTGCATGCAGGTCGACTGGCTGTGCAAGCACCACAAGGTCGACCCGACGCGCGTCGCCGTGGTCGGGCGCAGCCTGGGCTCGGGCGTGGCGGTGCAGGTGGCGATGCAGCGGCCGGTGCAGGCCACGGTGCTGATCACGCCTTACGATTCGATCCTGGCGCTGGCGCAGCGCAAATTCCCGGCGCTGCCGGTGTCGATGCTGCTGCAGCACCGCTTCGAATCGGTCAAGCATGCGACCCTGCTGGCCGCGCCGACCTATGTGCTACGCGCCGCCAGCGACGACATCGTGCCGCACTCGCACACCAATGAACTGGTCAGCAAGCTCACCTGCCTGCACCACGACGAGATCATTCCCGATTCCGACCACCTGAACATCCCCTACCTGCCCACCACGCAGCAGAAGATCGCCAGCTTCCTGCAAGCGCAGTTCGCAGCCTAGAAGCTCAGGCAGCCGCGATAGGCGCGCGGCGCCAGCAGCGACAGATAGCCATGCACCGCCTGCCGCACCAGCGCCCGCAGCGCCGCCGCATCCGGACTCTCGCTGCGCGCCATCAGGGTCTGCGACACCAGGCTGTAGGCGATGGCGTGCGCGGCAAACGCCGCATCGCCCAGCGCCGCGCCGGCCGGCCAGTCCGCCCCGCCGCCCAGCCCGCGCTCCCATAGCGCCACGAACTCGGCGTACAGCTGGCGGAAGGCCTGCGGCTTCGACACCTGGCGCTCCAGGTGGAACAGCGCGGCCCACTGTTCGGGTTCCGCCAGCGGCGCGCGCAGCTGCGCGTCGAGCAGCGCATCGACCCGCTCCGGCAGCGGCAGCCCGCCCGCCGCCTGCACCGCCGCGCCCAGTGCGTCGGCGATCGCCCGCACCCGCTGCCGGATGCAGAGCGCCGCCAGCGCCTCCTTGCTGGCGAAGTACTCGTAAAAGCTGCCCGCCCCCACGCCGGCCAGCGCCAGCACCTGGCGGATCGTCACCTGCGCATAGCCCCGCTCCGCCAGCAGCTGCACAAACGCCTGCTCAATCGCCTGCGCCGTCGCCCGCGCACGCGACTGCGTCGGTTTTCGCCGCTTCGGCGCGCTGGAAGAAGGTAGTTGCATGGTCAAAATCCGAACACCCGGGAAAGCGCCGAGCATTACACTTTCCTGCACTTTTATCAAGGATCGCGCATGGACAACCTGACCCACGAACTGGCCGGCTACAACCTCTACACCACCGACCTCGCCCTGCAGGAAGGCGTGCGCCGCGCCGGCGCCGGCGCGCATGCATCGGAGCTGGAAGCCTACGGCGCCTTGCTGGGCAGCGCGTCCACCATCCGCATGGCCGAGCAAGCCAACCACCACAAGCCCGAGCTGCACACCTTCGACCGCCAGGGCCGCCGCATCGACCGCGTCGAATTCCACCCGGCGTGGCACGGCATGATGCGCATGGCGCGCGAGCAAGGCATGGTCACCCAGCCCTTTTCCGACCAGCGCCCCGGCGCCTGGGCCGCCTATGCCGCCGCCTTCTCCATGCACCACCAGATCGAGTCCGGCAGCCAGTGCCCGCACTCGATGACGCTGGCCTGCGTGCCGGTGCTGCGCCAGGAACCCGAACTGTTCGAAACGCTGGCGCCCAAGCTGTTCTCGCGCCGCTACGACCCGCGCGACATCCCGCTCGAGCAGAAGGACTCGCTCCTGGTCGGCATGGGCATGACCGAGAAACAGGGCGGCTCCGACCTGCGCACCAACGTCACGCGCGCCGAGCCGGTGGCCGATGGCTTCGAGCTGAGCGGCCACAAATGGTTCTTCTCGGCGCCGATGTGCGACGCCCACCTGGTGCTGGCGCGCACCGATAACGGCCTGTCCTGCTTCTTCGTGCCGCGCTACCGCCCGGACGGCAGCAAGAACGCGATCCACATCCAGCGCCTGAAAGACAAGATCGGCAACCGCTCCAACGCCAGCAGCGAAGTCGAATTCCACGGCGCCTGGGGGCGCCTGGTCGGCAAGGAAGGCCGCGGCATCCCCACCATCATCGAGATGGCCAATATCACGCGCCTGAACTGCGTGATGGGCGCGGCCAGCCTGATGCGCCAGTGCGTCACGCAAGCCATCCACCACACGCGCCAGCGGCACGCCTTCGGCAAGCGCCTGGTCGAGCAGCCGATGATGCAGAACGTATTGGCCGACATGGCGCTCGAAAGCGAAGCGGCCACCCAGCTCATGCTGCGCATGGCCGAAGCCTTCGAGCGCGGCGACAGCCCGCTGGAACGCGCCTACCAGCGCATCGTCACCCCGGCCGGCAAGCTGTGGACCACCAAGCGCTCGATCGAACTGTCGGCCGAAGCGATGGAAGTCTTCGGCGGCAACGGCTATATGGATGAAGGCCCGATGGGCCGCCTGTACCGCGAAACCCCGGTGCTGTCGATCTGGGAAGGCTCCGGCAACGTGATGGCGCTCGACCTGCTGCGCGCCATCGCGCGCGAACCGGAAGCCATGCTGGCCCTGCGCGAGGACCTGCGCCAGGGCTGCGCCGGCGACGCCGTGCTGCGCCCCCACCTCGACGCGCTGGACGCCCTGCTGGCGCCCGCCGCCGACGCCTGCCTGCTGGAAGCCCAGGCGCGCCGCCACGCCCAGCTGCTGGCCACCCTGATCCAGGCCCGCCTGCTGCGCGAACGCGCCCCGGCCGCAGTGGCCGACGCCTTCATCGCCAGCCGCTTCGACCACGCCCACGGCCGCATCTACGGCACCCTGCCCGCCAGCGCCAGCCTGCCCGCCATCATCGACCGCGCCTGGCCGGTATAGCGGATGGTGTTACCATGGTGTTACCTCGAATTGAAAGACCACCATGTCGACAACATCCCTCAAGCTGCCGGAAGACCTCAAGGAAAGGGCGGCTTCTGCCGCCCAGGAGCTCGGCCTGAGCACCCACGCCTTCATGGTGGAGGCGATCAGGCTGGCAACCGAACAAACCGAGATTCGCGCACAGTTCGTCGCCGAGGCTTTGGCGGCCCGAGCAGAAATGCTGGAGTCAGGAACCGGCTATGAAGCCAACGATGTCCGCACATACTTGCGAAAGCGCGTGCAAGACAAGGCGGCACCCCGGCCGGCCACCAAAACATGGCGAGAATAGCTTACTCGGCTACCGCGCTGTGCAACCTGGAAGGCATCGCCGATTTCCTGGCAACCGACTCTGAACAGGCGGCCTTGCACGCCCTGGATCTGATCGATGATGCGATCAGTATGCTCGCACGGCATCCCTTGGTTGGCCGTCCGGCAGAGAATCATTTGCGCGAACTGGTTATCTCGCAGGGAAGGACAGGATATATTGCCCTTTATGCATACGATTCAGCCCAGGACGTCATACTGGTGCTGGCGGTGCGGCATCAACGCGAAGCCGGCTTCCGGTATAATCCTGCCCCATGAACGATACTACCCGCCCAGACCTCCCGGACCATCTGTCGATCGACCCACGCAGCCCGCACCACGTGGCAGCGGTGTTCGAGCACGACATTGGCATCAAATTCAACGACAAAGAGCGCTTTGACGTTGAGGAATACTGCATCAGCGAAGGCTGGATCAAAGTCCAGCACGCGACGGCCAAAGACCGCCGCGGCCAGCCGATGCTGATCAAGCTGAAAGGCACGGTGGAAGCTTTCTACCGCTAAGCGCTCCGGGGCCAGCTTTCGCTGGCCTTTTTCATGGCCTGCAGGCCATGCCCCACCGCCGCTCCTGCCCGCAGCGCAGCGGCGATGAATACCACTTCCGCAATTTCCTGCCGCGTGGCGCCCGCCGCCAGGGCGTTTTTCGTGTGCGCGTCGATGCAGTAGCCGCACTGGGTGGTCAGCGCCACCCCGATCGACACCAGCTCGCGGTATTTGGCCGGGATCGCCCCATCCTCCCGTTCCGCCGCCCCTTTCAGGCCGAGGAAGGCGTGCGCCTCCTGCGGGGCGAGTTCGATCAGGTCTTTGGCATATTTCAGGTCGTCCATCATGTCTCCTCCAGTGGTTAATTCCAACTGCTAAGAGGCAGTGGCCAGCCAAAAGGATTCGCAGCTGTTGTATTATTTTTATTAAAAAATAGTGCAACAGCCGGGAAAGAACAGCCATGCCAAGCCAGTTCGACCATGCGGTAGGAAAAATTTATGACGCGGCCCTCGACCCCGCCGAATGGGAGGCGGCCCTCAGCGCCATTGCCGGCGCGGTCGGCGCGGTGGCCGGCTTCGTCGCAGGGCTCGACGTGCGCAAGGGACTGGGCGCCTACTGGCATTCGATCGGCCACACGCCGCACACCCAGCAGCTTTACAACGAACGCTACCTGACCATCGACCCGACCCTGGCGCACATCGCCAACCATCCGGGACGCGCCTTCGCCTGCTGCGACTATCTCGACGAGCAGGCCGTCGCCGCCAGCCGCTTTCACCAGGAATTCCTGCTGCCGCTTGGCATACGCCACATCCTGAGCGGCGTCACCAAATCGCACGGCAGCACGGTGTGCTTTTTCGGCTTCCAGCGCGCGCTGTCGCAGGAGCCGTTCGGCGCGGCCGAGACCAGCTTCATGCAGGACCTGATCCCGCACCTGGCGCGGGTCGACGACATCGCCAACCGTATCCACCGCATCAGCGAAGAAAAGCGCCTGGCCATGGCCATGCTCGACCACATCGACTACGCCATCGTGCTGGTGGACCAGCGCGGCCAGATTTGCCTGAGCAACCAGCGCGCGGAAAAACTGTTCGAGTCAAAGGAGACCATCAGCTCGATCTTCGGCCGCATCCGCCTGGCGCGCGCCGCCGACAACGAAGCACTGGCAGCCGCGCTGCGCTGCGCCACCGCCTGCGATGGCGCCGAGCCGGCGGCGCAGGCGCTGGAAATCGGCCACGCCGCCGGCGGCGACAGCGTGCACCTGATCGTGCTGCCGATTGGCGTCAGCGGCAGCGCGCCGAACGGCGAGCAGCAAGCCAGCGCCGCCATCATCATTGCCGACGCCCGGCAGCAGCGCTCGATGGCCAGCCAGGTGCTGAAATCGAGCTTCGGCCTGACTCCGGCCGAGATCAAAGTCGCGATGGGCATCGCCCACGGCCGCGCACCCGACGCGCTGGGAAGCGACCTCTCGATTTCGCTGGCCACGGTCAAGACCCACACCCAGCGCATCTACCAGAAGACCGGCGTATCGCGCCAGGTGGATTTATCGCGCCTGATCTACGGCCTGCCGGCGGTTATTTAGCTTCGCTGCCGAAGTGGATCATGTGTTCGACATGGACCTTGATATGGCCGCTCAGGCTGGCGAATTCCTTGCGCAGCTCGCGCGCCGACTCGTCGCCGATCCCCTCCACGGTAATACAGTGGTCGTAAAAGCCGCCGCGGCGCGAGATGACCCACTTGTCGACATGGGCGTTGGAATTCTTCAGGGTGGTTTCCAGCTGGCCGGCGATCAGGTCGTCAGCGCCCGAGGACACATGGAAGGTATGGGTCAGGCGGAACTGGTTGCGCCACGCGCTGAGGTCTTGTTGGGAGGCTTGGGTAGTCATGGTTTCTCCTGAGAGCTTGGCCCGATTCGGAGCAAAAACCATGTGCGCCCGCTTCGTTGCCGTATTAATAGGCCGCATCGCCGTAATGGCTTCCACCTTGCCCGGGTAGGCAGGTTGGCGTCGGTCGAACCGACTCTTGATGCTGTAAATCTGACAACAGATCCCGTTGTACGGAATTCGTTATACAGAACTCGAGTTCAATATAACGGAATTCTCATAAAAGGGCAAGATTTCTTCTGCCACTTTTTCCAGCAGCTCCCCCAATTGCGCCACCATGGGGCGGGCGCGCGCCAGTTCGCCGGCCCCATCGCCCGGCGCCAGGAACTCCAGCGCCTCGCACAAATCGGCCATGCCGAATGCGCCGACGCCGCGTGCCGCCGATTTGATGCGGTGCCCCAGCTCGCGCACCTGCTGCACTTCGCCGCGCGCCAGCGCGGCCTCCATGTCGCGCAGGCCATCTTGCGTGCTTTGCAAGAACTTGAGCGCGAACTTGCGCACCTTTTGCTGGTCGCCGCCAATCAGCCCGGCCAGCACGGACAGGTCGATTGCCGCCTCGTCGCGGACCACCGGCGCCGGTTGCCGCAGCCCCGCCAGCAGTACGCCCCTCGGCAGCCAGCCGGCGATGGTCTGATACATGCGCGCCGGCTGGATAGGCTTTGAAATGAAATCGTTCATGCCCGCGTCGATACAGCGCATGCGCGCTTCGGTGGTGGCGGTGGCCGTCATTGCCAGCACCGGGATTTGGGCCAGCTGCGGGTTGGCGCGGATGCGGCGGGTCGCCTCCAGGCCATCCATCTGCGGCATATGCAGGTCCATCAACACGCAATCGAAGGCAGTCTGCTCCAGCAAGGCCAATGCTTCCACGCCGTTATTGGCGATCGACACCGTGGCGCCCATTTGCTCCAGCATTTCCTGCGCGATTTGCTGGTTGAAGTCATTGTCCTCGACCAGCAGGATGCGGGCCGCCTGCAGCGCCGCTTTCACCGCCGTGGTGTGGGCGCTGGCCAGCAGGCCGCTGGCGGCATCACTGAGCTGGGTGATCAGGGTCGACATGGTCTGCGACGACACGCCCAGCCGCGCCGTGAACCAGAACGTGCTGCCGACCCCGTGCTCGCTGTGGACGCCGACCTCGCCGCCCATCAAGTGGGCCAGCTCCTTGCAGATGGCCAGGCCAAGGCCGGTGCCGCCATACTCGCGCGTGGTGGAGGTATCGGCTTGCTGGAACGAGACGAAGAGCTTGGCCATCTCCGCTTCGGACAGGCCGATGCCCTGGTCGCTCACCTCGAAGCGCAGCAGGCAGCCGCGCGCATCGCCGCCCGTCCGGCGCACCCGGATCACGATCCGGCCCTGCTCACTGAACTTGATCGCATTGTTGGTGTAGTTGATCAGCACCTGGCCCAGGCGCAGCGGGTCGCCCACCAGCATGGTCGGCAAGGTGGGATCGAGATCGAACTGCAGCTCCAGGTTGCGGCTGGCCGCTTTCGGCGCCACCACCGTGGTCAGGGTCTGCATCACGTGGCCCAGCGAGAAGTCGATATGCTGGAGCTCCATCTTGCCGGCCTCGATCTTGGAGATGTCGAGGATGTCGTCGATGATGCCCAGCACATGCTCGCCGGCGAAGCGGATCTTCTCCAGGTAATCGCGCTGGCGCGGGTCGAGTTCCGTCTTCAAGGCCAGGTAGGCCATGCCGATCACGCAGTTCAGCGGCGTGCGGATCTCGTGGCTCATATTGGACAGGAACTGGCCCTTGGCCATGCTGGCCGCCTCGGCCAGCTGCTTGGCCTGCAGCAGTTCCTGGTTCTTGGCTTCCAGCTCTTCCTCGTGGCGCTTTTCGGCTGTCACGTCGTGGTAGATGGTCACGAAGCCATTGACCTCGCCGTCCGCGCCGAAGATCGGGCGGCCAAAGATATTCAGCTTGCGGCCATTTGCCATGGTCCGGGTGAAGTTGTGGGGCTCAAACTTCAGGCACAGCGCCACACGCGCCGCCACGTGGTCATCGATCTCGCCCGGCCCATAGTCGCCGCGGATGGCGATGTAGCGGAACACCTCGGCCATGGTGATATTGGCATGCATCACCCCATCGGGAAATCCCTGCACTTCGCAAAAGGCCGGGTTCCAGAAGCGGATGGTCAGGTCCCGGTCGACAATGGTCACACCAACCGGCATGTATTCCAGCGCCGCCGCCAGCCGGGGGAAATTCAACTTGATGAACTCTTCGCTTTGTACAGTCGATTCCATAAACCCGGCAGCCGAAAAACTTCGAGCATATCATCTTGCTCAGATTAAAAATGCGCAAATTCTCACGCTGTCCAGCGGCTCAGTTGTCGGCCGGATGCCAGCGCCGGCGGATGCGTTCCAGCTCGCCGTTGCGCGCAATGCGGCGCATGCCGTCGTTAAACTTCTCCAAGACCTCGGCGCCGCGTGCATGCGACAAGCTGGCGCCCATATACCACACTCGATGCCAGCGCTGAGGAATGCTTCATTGACCTCATTTTCGACGCCTGCTTGGTTGAGCCGGTGACGCGCACCGGCAAGAGGATTCGACATCACCATTGCACAATAGTGAGCTTAAGCGCCATACCCACGACATCGAATGCCGCCCGCACCACATCATTGGCAACGCCGGTGCCATCAGGATTGGAATAAGGAGATGCAGCGTTTTCCACCAGCACGTGCAGCGGCTGCTGGGCAGCTACCGCGTCGGCTAAGGTCAGCAAGCAAAAGTCCATGATCGCAGAGACGCGCATGGCTCACTTCCCGTCATCGGCATAGACCAGATGTTACTCGCCCATTCCCTTTTTCACATAGCGCGCGCCTGAAGTTCGCATACAAGCTAGCATGTAGAAGGCTTGACACACTTCGGCTGGAAGAACAGAAATGGCTAACGCTCACAGATCCCATGAAGCTGCAATTACAGAGATGCTCCAGAAGAACCCCATGCTGGCGGTTGACTACCTCAACGAGGTGCTCGCTACAGGCGACGAAGTGGATCTCATGCTAGCGCTTCGGTACATAAGCAATGCGTTCGGTGGCGTCCAAGAAATCGCCCGCAAGGCAGAAGCCAATCCCAACAACATGGACCGCATGTTATCCGAACGGGGTAATCCCTCTCTAGATATCCTTCGGGCCATCTTGAGCACCATGGGCTTACGCTTGGTAGTACAGCCTGTTGAGACGGATGAGTCTTAAACAATTACCGACGGCAGCTTACGCCCCAATGCCGCCGTTATAAACCCATTCCTTGATTACGACACGGATTAACCGCGTAGCCATGGCGTGGCATCGTACAACACGCGCCAGCATGCATTTGCGAAACCTAGTTCCACTGATTGCAGCGCTTGCCATGTACCATCAATGAAGAGCTCAAGTTTGGACGGCGGAACACTAGAACCGCTCCAATCGTTTCCATTGATCTGGCTAAATCCTAGCCCAATCAATTGGGCCTGCGCTGTGCGCAAGACAGCCACGCCTTGATAGTAGATAAAAGCACATTTACCAACCTTGCGCTCCAGGGGGCTAACAATGGTAGTCCCGTACGCCGAGTACATGCTGTCGAGGTTAGTGCCAAAAAAAACATTGTCAGTTCTATATTGCACGCCAGGCTTGCCGGGTACTAACCCAGTAAGTTTTATAGAGTGGAGGCGAGCGCCGTGCGTAACATGATAGGCAAAGCCAACTACTGGTTGCGGCTGTTCGCACAAGCGGGGGGTAAGACCGAGAAACGACATAAGTTTCTTTCATATAATTAATGCCTGCTCTTGGCTAATTACGACGGCGCGTTAGCGCTGTCTCTTTCTTAATGTCGCTCAACGCCAGAACCGGAAATGGTAGCTAGCTCCAAGCCCAACAACGGCTGTGTTGGCAACATCAGTCGGGCAAAGCCTTTGTTGGCGTCACCAACGTAAGCGATGACGGCGCTCCTGCGTTGTAATTCAGCTCGGGAGCATTCTTCGTAAAAACCCTGGTATGGTAGCCGCCCAGGTAAGAGATATAGCGTCCCTCAAAGCCCAACGCGGTCAAAACGAATCGAGACACCACCTCTCTCACCGTCACGATGTGATCGTGCAAGTCGCGAGTTGAATCCTTCTTCTGCTCGAACGAGCCACGATGAACCACCAAGTCCCTTGCTCGCTTGGCCTCTTGTATGAACTCTTGTGGAATGTCGCTCAGTTCGACTCCCCAACGTTTTGCTAGCAATAAAATCTTATCCATCAGAGAGCGCCGCCTCAGGTCCGACAGGCGGTCGTTAAATTCCTTCACATAGGCCTTCTGAGACGCCTCGTCTTCGGCCCAGCCCATCGCAAGCTCTTTAATTTTTTCGCTCAGCTTGCCCCTGAGCTTTTCAAAGGCTTTCGGAGAAAGAATATATGTGTCCTCCTCAGGAAGGTTCGAGTCGATCAAGTTTTCCAGCACGGTCATGGACGAAATCAGCCGAGACTCTCGATAGGCAGCTCGCATGGCAAACCATTGGATCGCGAAGGTAATGTTCTTGACGTCGAACGCCGGCTGGAAATGGGATACCACCGCGCATTTGAAGATATCGTCCAAGTCGAGGTGGTGAAAGACTTGGAACTCCGAGCGCTGCTGCTCACTCTGGCTCAAAAGGTCCATGACCACCATGTCGTCGTGGTAGAACTCCTCTACTGGCGTTCCCAACATCGAAGAGACCGCGAATGACATTACATGCCGAACATGGCGGCACAATGACTCCGTCTGCTTTCTCCATTCTTCGACATCCGTTTGCTCGCTCGCGGCAGCGACTCGCAGAGTGCCTGTAAGGTCATTCTGGCCCTTGTTCTCCATGTTGCCCCACATCGTCACCGCGCCTAATGGACAATCCGCGCTGAGACAGCCGTGGCTGGCGAAGCCCTTCAATTGCCATTGCACGACCGGCGGCTCGCTCTGTTCCGCGAGCTCCTTGGCGCAGAGTTCTTTCGGAACGCCGGCCTTCATGGTGATTCGCGCGGTAGAGTAAGCCGCGCGCGGCGTCATCGTGCTGACGAAAAAAGGCGCCTCGTCCATCTCGGTGAAGCCGGGCGCCAGAACGCTTTGAGATCCAAGTCCGGTCAAAACAAGGTTGTCGCACTCAAAGCGAGCCCCCTCGCCGTCCGCGCCCTCCAGTTTGAAACAGGAAAACCGACCATTCTCCGCGTTCGAATGGGTCATGACAAACGCTGTCTGAGAGTTGACGTCCAGCGGATTGAATTCAATTACGGCTTGGCCGGCCTCGTCCAGACCGACTGTGAACTCGACCTCCGCGCTATGCCCCTCGATTCCCAACGATCCCACAAACGCCTTCGGCGCCAAGCTCCATTCGCTCATTGAGCATCTCTCCTTATCCGCTATTCCTTTGGAAGCCAGCGATTCGTCAGCGATAGCCTAAGGGCGTTCACTCGCCTCGCAACGACTACTCTTCAATGCGGAGCTCAGCCAGGATTTTAGCTCGGGATGTTGAAGTTCTAAGCCACCGCAACCTTAGCCTCGCGAACGCGCGCGTCAAAGCACGCGAATGCTCTTGGCCGCCTTGCTATGGCAGTTCTTGTAGCGCTTTCCACTATTGCAGGCGCATGGGTGATCAGCGCCGCCATCGGCTGCCATCATCGCCAATGCAGTATCTTTGCACTCCATGAGCTGCATAAGTGCTTCGCGTGAGATCCTTACAGTCCCAGCCCGCGCGGCAAGTCCCAGCGCTTCAAATTTGTTCGCCAAATTGACATAGTCATCCACCGGCAAACTGCGGACCAGTGCTCGACGAACGCTCCCACGCGCCATTCCACTAAAGACAAGCTTGGGATCTGGCAAAAACAAAATCGATGACTCGCCGTCTGGTTTGGGACTGACCTCGATCAAGGTGCCGTCCGGCGCCTTCCAAACCGCGTGAAACTCGCCTTCCACCATCCAAGCGCCAGTCTGCCAGATAGTCCAACCGTGCTGGATAGAACCTCCGTCCGCCGCTACCTTCTTGGCGACATTGCCGAAACACTCGTTGACGATCGCGCCGTTTTCCACCTGAACGCTGACATACTCCGGCACCCCATTGCGCACAATGTCGTGGCACAGAGCCAGAACGCCAGGCGAAATCGACGAGGGCGTGGTGTTCTTCACTTGCGTGATAGACGATGAAAGATTCAAGCTCACTTAGGCTCCTAATGTGATGGATATGGCAACAGGCGAAGGGCCTCCATCTTGCCCTCTCCATTGCATCGATGATAAGGGATGAGTCCGTGGAATTCATTCCTGTCGTGTAGCTGAACTGCTGAATAGGCTGAGTGGCCAGCCTATGTAGCGTTTCTTTCCAGCCCTTGGGTTTTGGAGAGAGTCAGCAATGCGTTATCGTGCCAACGCCGCGCGCAAGGCTTGCCACCGCCTCGCTTTCTCTGCATACCGCAAGGTATGTGCTGGGCTACTCGATGGAAGTTCCACGATATGGTAGCCGAGTACCGCTTCCCCTAATACTTTAAGCCCCAGCCGCCCAGCCGTCCCACCATTAAATGCGATCGCCGTGATATTGGGATGGCGCGAAAGCAAACCACGCAAGTCGTTGTGGTTGCGCTCCCTGATATGGCTATCGAGGCTGCCCTTTCGATGAGCTTCCGCGACCACATCCCACAGCCCTACGCCGTGCGCCAGCAATGCTTGCAACCTTGATGGGTAGTCGAGAGGGACGAGGTCGAGGCCGATCACTTCCGACATCAGCATCCAGAACTTGTTCTGGCGGTTGCCGTAGTACTCCTGCACGGCGAGCGATTTGTCGCCGGGCAGGCTGCCGAGCACCAGCAGGCGTGTGCGGTCGTCGACCACCGGGTCGAAGCAGCGCTTCAGGGTCATGGCTTCACGACAGGAATGTCATTGATGTCGTGGTAGACCAGCAGGCCGCGCTGGCGCGCGAGTTCCACCATGGCGTCGGCTCCGGCGGAAGCGCCGCCCACGCGCAGCACGGCGTCGCAGTGCGCCAGCAGCCGCTCGCAATGCGGGTGGAAGATCTTCTCATACACTGCATCGCCCACCTTCTGCGAACCGGCAGCGTGCAGCACGGGTAGCGCCAGCCATTCGCCCAGCACCGGGGTGTGGCCGCGCTCATACAGCGGCAGCACGAACGCTTCCATCGCCGCGACGTTGGCGGCCATGCGCGCCGGGTCGTCGCCGGTGCCGGAGCGGTACGGGCCGGCCACCAGGATCATCATGCTGCGCGGTGGCAGCAAGTGCAGGTGCAGGTATTGCAGCAGCATGATGGTCTTGCCATCCATGATTTCGCCGCTGGCAATCATGGCCAGCGCCTGGTCGGCGTCCAGTTCGATGACTTCGATATCTTCGCCTTCGTGTTCAAGCCCGCCGCCGTGGCCGACCTGCGAATCGGCGTCATACTCGCCGACGAAGAAGTGCAGGCGCTCGGTGACCGAGCCGGGGCTCATGAAGACATCGAACACCGGCTGCAACTTGGCGACCTTGTGGCCGGTCTCCTCCTCCAGCTCGGCATGCATGCGCTCTTCGGGATGGGCGTCGTCCAGCATGCCGGCCGGCGCTTCGATCAGGTAGCCGTCGTGCTGGTTGACGTAGGCCGGGAAGCGGAACTGGCGCGTCAGCAGCACGGTGCGCTGGGCGCGGTTGTACAGCAAGGCGACCGCGCCGTTGCCACGGTCGTAGGTTTCGCGCGTCATGGTCTGCCAGCGGCCGTCGCGGCGGCGCAGATCGAAGGTGGTCTTCTTCAGGACATACCAGTCGTCCGACAGCAACTGCACGGACTTGACGCGGACATACTCTTGCATGGTGTTCTCAGTTGTGGATGTACTTGGTGAAGACGTCGCTAAAATCGCGTTTGGTGTGCGTGTCCAGGATGGCCGTGTTCACCGCAGCCAGCAGTTCGCCGAACTGGCCGGCAACGCTGCTGCCTGGCTGAATGCCGTTCAGTTTATACATCGAGGCCGTGGCGTCCAGGGCGCGCACGGCGTTTTCGCGGCCGACCGCATCCTTGTACTGCTGCTTGCTGATCGAAATCAGCGCCTTGTAGATGTCCTTCAGCTGCTCGATGTGCGACTTTTTGACGTCGATGCTGAACACGGTCTCGCCGGCGTGGAACTTGAGTTCGACATCCATATCCAGCGTGCCGGCGGTTTCGATGCTGACGTGGGAAATGTCGGTCGAGCTGTAGTCGTAGCGCTTGATCGAGCGCTTGGACGATACCGCCGAATCGCCATCCACATGGATAAGCGCCAGGTTGGTAAAGCAGTACTCGTCTTTCTTGCTCTTGATCAGGAAGAAGATCTGCTCGCCGTCTTCCGAGAACAGGTAGTCGTCCGCGTCGACCTTGTCGTAATCATTGGGCGAAACGATTACGCCGATATCGCTGATGCCCAGGGCCTCTGCCGCCAGTTTCTTGAACATGGTTTCACTCCTTCGGCAACCGGCCGGAACGGTGTGCAATGCGCTGGGCAAGATTAGCATTTAAGCAAGTATGCGTCCAGACACTTCACGTGTAGAATCGAACGGTAGTGCTAAACAAAACATCAACAATGGAGACTGCCACTATGACCGATGCGCGTGCCATCGATACCCTGCTGGCTAAGTACAGCGAAAGCCATATGGACCCGACCAATGAGCTCATCCACTGCGTGTGCGTGCCGCTGATCGTGTTCAGCTTGCTGGGCCTGGTATGGGCCATCCATCCCCTGCTGGCCGTCGCCGTGACGGTCGCGTCGATGGTGTACTACTTTAAGTTATCGCGCAATTTCGCGCTGGGCATGCTGGTGATGGCCGGCTTGATGCTGGCCGTGCTGAGCGCGCTGCCGCCGGGCGCGGTCATGCCGCTGAGTGTGACGATCTTCGTGCTGGCCTGGATCGGCCAGTTCATCGGCCACAAGATCGAGGGCAAGAAGCCGTCCTTTTTCGATGATTTGCGCTTCCTGCTGATCGGCCCCTTGTTCGTGCTGGGCGTGCTGTACCGGCGCTGGAACCTGGCCTATTGATCTTTGGGCACCCGCCAGCGCTGCATTCAAGAAACACTTATACTGGCGGGATGCCTTCTTCCATCCTCTTCGTTGCCGCTTGCCTGATCTGGGGTTCCACCTTCTGGGCCATCACTTTGCAACTGGGCGATATCGCCCCGGCCGTTTCCATCGTTTATCGTTTCGCCCTGGCCTCGAGTGTGCTGTTCGGCTGGTGCCTGCTGCGCGGTGACAAGCTGCGCCTGTCCTGGGCGGCGCAGCGCTGGACCATCCTGCAAGGCTGCTGCAGCTTTGGCCTGAGCTATATCGGGACCTATTTCTCCGAGCAGTATGTGGTGTCGGCCCTGGTGGCGGTGCTGTTTGCGCTGATGGTGTTCTGGAATCCTATTCTCAGCCGCATTGCTTTCGGCACGCCGCTGACCTGGCGTACCTGGGCGGCGGGTATCGTCGCGGTGGGCGGCGTGGTCTTGCTGTTCTACCATGCCATTGCCGAGTCGCTGCGCGATGCGCTGGCCGGCGGCGAAGGGCATTTCATCCTGGGCTTGCTGCTGGCGCTCGGCGCTACCATCGCCAGTTCGGTCGGCAATACGCTGGTGGTCAAGGTGCGCCAGCATGAATCGAATGTGCTGCTGACCATGGCGTGGGGCATGCTGTGGGGCACGCTGCTGGTGGCGCTGTTTGCGCTGGCGCGCGGCGACAAGTTTGCCATGCCAACCACCGTGCCTTACTGGGGCGGCTTGCTGTACCTGTCGCTGTTTGGGTCGGTGATTGCGTTTGCCTGCTATTTCACGCTGATCGACCGGATCGGCACGCAAAAGGCGGTGTATATCGGCGTGGTGACGCCGGTGATTTCGGTGCTGATGAGTATTCGGCTGGAGAATTACCGTCCGGGCTGGATGGAGGTGGCGGGCATGGTGGTGTGTATCGCCAGCGTGGCCTGGGCCTTGCGTTCGCCGTCGGCGCCGGCGCCGCGTAAAACTGTTGAACTTGAACCTTTGAAGAAAGCTGTATGAGCAATTTGACTATCCGCCCTGCCCGTCCGGAAGACGTGGCGTCCATCATTGCCATGATCCGCGAGCTGGCCGTCTTTGAGAAGCTGGAGCACCTGGTGGTGGCTGACGAGGCCATGCTGCATGAGGAGCTGTTCGGCGCCAAGCCGGGCGTGGAGGGCATTGTGGGCGTGGAGGGCGGCGAAGTGGTGAGCTATGCCCTCTTCTTCCACAATTTCTCTACTTTCCTGTGCAAGAAGGGCTTGTACCTGGAAGACCTGTACGTGAAGCAGAATCGGCGCGGTGCCGGCTATGGCAAGCAGATGCTGGCGGCGCTGGCGAAGATTGCCGTGGAGCGCCAGTGCGGGCGTTTTGAGTGGTCGGTACTGGACTGGAATGTGAATGCCATCAAGTTCTATGAACAGATGGGTGCGGACGTATTGCCGGATTGGCGTGTATGCCGTGTGACCGGCCCCGCCCTGAACGCGCTGGCCGCGGCCTGAACCTGGAAAATGCGGAGTTCCCGGCTGGACAAAAAAAATCCCTCGCGGCTCGTGTGTGGTCGGGCGAGGGATTAGGAAACCCAGGTGTCAGTTGGGAGGGGAGATGAATCGACGGTTTCAATATAGTCCGCCGTTCTCGGCCTTGCGCTGTCACTTACAAATTTTTACCGAGAAGCGATATCCACTTACATTTGATGTAGCGCAACGCGTGCCGCTAGGAAATTCTCAGAATGGATAGTCCCGCCATCCGCAGGAGAGTGCCATGCAGAAGATTTCCGTTGCTGTCCATCGGGCATATTTGCGCTTTCGGCTGAGCCGTTGCATGCGGGAGCTGCAGGTGCTGGCGGCGCAGCAGGCCAATGATGCGCTGGCCGAGCAGCTACTTACACGCGAAGCTGAGCAGGTGCGCGCACGGCTGCAGATGCTTTGAATCCCCTTTCGATCATTTCGAAGATCGCTTGCGTGAGCAGGGCGAGGATGGCTGCCGGCAGCGCGCCGGACAGCATCAGCGTGTTGTCGTTCAGGGCCAGGCCGGTGGTGATGCGCTCGCCGTAGCCGCCGGCGCCGATAAAGGCGGCGATGGTGGCGGTGCCGACGCTCATCACTGCGGCGGTTTTGATGCCGGCCAGGATGACGGGTGCGGCCAGCGGCAGCTCGATGTAGCGCAACTTCTGCGCTGGGGTCAGGCCTAGCGCCTGGGCGGCTTGCTTCAGGCCATCCGGTACGCCGGACAGGGCGATGCAGGTGTTGCGGACGATCGGCAGCAGCGCGTAGACGAAGAGCGCGCACAGGGCCGGCAGGGTGCCGATGCTGCCGAGCAGCGGGATCAGCATCGCCAGCAGGGCGAGCGAGGGAATGGTTTGCAGGATGCCGGCGGCGGCCATCACCGGTTCGCGCCAGGCTTGACGGTAGGCGGCGAGGATGCCGAGGGGGATGGCGATCAGGCTGGCCAGTACTACCGACATCACAACCAGGAAGATGTGCTGGCGGGTCAAGGGCCAGAAGTCGTCGGCAAAGAGGCGCTGCCATAGGCCTTGCCGCTCGGCGGCGCCGGGCGGAGCGGCGGCCGGGGACGCGAGGGAGGCGCCCGGCGGCTTGCTGGCGGGGTGGCGGGCGTGCCAGTCGCGGGCGATGGCGGCGAAGGGTTGGCTGCGCAGCTCGGCGGCGGCGTTCATGGCGATCATGTCGGCGGCGCTGATGCGGCCTTCCAGCGCGCGCAGCGCTTGCCAGGCGGCGGGGAAGCGCTGGGCGGCGTCGAGGCGGTATAGCAGCACGGCGTCGTAGCGGGGGAAGTAGCCTCGGTCGTCCTCCAGCACACGCAGGCCGTACTGGCTGATCTTGGCGTCGGTGGAGTAGATGTCGATGACGTCGACCTGCTGCGCCGCCAGCGCTTCGTAGGCGATGCCGTGGTCGAGGCCGCGCGGCGTGGCGCGGATGGCGTAGCGCTGCGCGAGTCCTGGCCAGCCGTCGGCGCGGCCGATGAATTCATGCGACAGGCCATAGCGCATGCCAGCCTGCCCGGCCAGCTCGCTCAGGCGCCGCGGGCCGCCGGCGTCACCGCGCACCGCCAGCGCATAGGTATTGTTGAAGCCCAGCGGCACGGCGATGCCAAGGCCCTGCGCGGCCAGCTCGCGCTGCATCTGCGCCAGCGTGGCGGGCTGCGCGTGCTTGAGGATTTCCAGGCTGATGGTGCCGGTATATTCTGGATAAACGTCGATGCTGCCGGACTTCAGCGCGGCCAGCACGATCGCCGTGTTGCCAAGCCCCTGCTTGTGCTCCACGCGCGCGTGCGGTGCGGCCGCTTGCGCCAGCAGCTCGCCAAGAATGTACGACTCGGTGAAGCGCTTGGAGCCGACGCGCAGCACGCCATCCGGCTGGGCGGCTGCGGCGGCAGCGGAAACGAGCAGCGTGGCGGCGGCCGCCAGGGCCAGGAAGGCAGTAGCGGCGCGGCGCAGCAAGTCAGGCGCCCGTGGCAGGGATGCCAACCACCGGATCGCGCCACACGCCGCGATTCACCACCGCTACGCAGGGGTTGAAGCCGAACGCGTAGGACAGGTCGGCAGGACGCGCGATCTGCCACAGCGCGAAGTCGGCAATCTTGCCCACCTCCAGCGTGCCCAGGTCCTGCTGCAAGCCCAGCGCGCGCGCGGCGTGGACGGTGCAGCCGGCCAGCGCTTCGAGCGGCGTCAGGCGCCACAGCGTGCACACCATATTCATGGCCAGCAGCAGGGACGTCATCGGCGACGTGCCGGGATTGTTGTCGGTGGCGACTGCCATCGGCACACCGGCCGCGCGCAAGGCCGCAACCGGCGGCGGCATGGTGTCGCGCAGGAAGTAGTAGGCGCCCGGCAGCAGCACCGCCACCGTGCCGGCGGCTGCCATGGCGGCGACGCCCTGCTCGGAGAGGTGCTCCAGGTGGTCGGCCGACAGGCCGCGATAGCGCGCCACCAGCGCCGCGCCGCCCTGGTCGGACAGCTGTTCGGCATGCAGCTTGACCGGCAAGCCGTGTTCGCGCGCGGCGGCGAAGATGCGCTCCGTCTGGGCGGCGCTAAAGCCGATGCGCTCGCAGAAAGCATCCACCGCATCGGCCAGGCCATCGGCGGCGAGCGCAGGGATCATGGCAATCACCGCGTCGACATAATCATCGGCGCGGTCCTTGAATTCCGGCGGCAAGGCGTGCGCACCGAGGAAGGTGGTGACGACGTTGACCGGCATCACCTCCCCCACGCGGCGCGCCACGCGCAGCATCTTCGATTCCGAGGCCAGGTCCAGGCCATAGCCGGACTTGACCTCCAGCGTGGTCACGCCCTCGGCCAGCAGCGCCGCGATACGCGGCAGGGACTGGCGCAGCAGCTCCGCATCGGAAGCGGCGCGGGTCGCGCGCACGGTCGACATGATGCCGCCGCCGGCGCGGGCGATATCTTCATAGGTGGCGCCATTCAGGCGCGCCTCGAATTCGTCGCTGCGGTTGCCCGCATGGACGATATGGGTGTGGCAATCGATCAGGCCCGGCGTCAGCCAGCAGCCGCCGGCATCATGCTCCAGTTCCGCGCTGCCGGCCGCGGCGGCATCCTCGCGGCGGCCGATCCAGGCGATGCGGCCATGGTCGACCGCAATCGCGGCATCGCGGATTTCGCCATAGCCCCCGCCCACCATGGTGGCCAGATGCACGTTGGTGATCAACAGGTCCCACTCTACTGCCATCATTTACTCTTCGTTCGGAAAGATATCGACAATGAACACGGTGGCGTGGCCCGCTTCCAGCGTCCACACATCGTCCTTGTCCAGCACCACCGCATCATAGCGCACCAGGGAAATGCGCTCGCTGTTGCTGGCCAGGTTCAGGCTCTCGCCTTCGGCCAGGAACACCACGGTAGTCGGGCTGCGCCGCTCCAGCGTGGAGAAGTCGCGCACCACGCGCCGCTCCAGCTGGTGGTTGCAGACGGCGCGCCGCGTCATCACGTTGAAGTCGGTGGTGGGCGCGCCTTCCACCGTGGCGTGCACCGCGTTCTCGCCCGGGAAGGCGATCACCGGCTCGCGCTCGGACAGCGCCACGCGGCGCTCGTTGCCCACGTCCAGCACCACACCGCCGCCCTCGACCAGGGTCAGGGTGCGGTCGATGCCGGGGAACACGGAAAACGGCCCGCTCTGCGCGATGGTGGCCAGCGACAGGCGCCATTCGAACTCGTCGAAGCCGGCGCCGGGCGGCATCACGCACAGTTCCGTGGTGCTGCCGCCGCCGTTCTTCCACGGCGTGGCGTGCAGGCTTGCATACTGGATGATTTGAGTCATGCTCGTAGCTCGCGCAGTTCGGCCAGCGTCTTTTTGAAGCGCGCGGTGATGGCCGGTTGCGCCACGTGCTTCTGGTCGCGCACCACCCACTGGCCGCCAACCATTACATCCCTGACTAGATTATCATTTCCGCTGAAAACGAAGCACCCCAAAACGTCGGCGGCGTCGATTCCGTCAAGATTCGGGTGGTCGTCATCCAACACTATCAGGTCGGCACGCTTGCCGGCAGCCAGTGCGCCCACCGGGCGGCCGGCCGCCTGCGCCCCGCCCTGCAGGGCAGCTTGCCACAGGAAGTCGCCCACGCGGCGCTCGCCACCGGCGACGGCGATATTGCGGCGCTGGTGCAACAGGCGCTGGCCATATTCGAGCCAGCGCAGCTCCTCCACCGCGCTTTGCGACACATGGCTGTCGCTGCCCACCCCGATGCGGCCGCCCTGCTCCAGGAAGCTCTCCAGCGGGAACAGGCCGTCGCCCAGGTTGGCTTCGGTGGTCGGACACAGGCCCGCCACGGCGCCGCTGTTGGCAATGGCGCTGACTTCGTCATCGGTCAGGTGGGTGGCATGCACCAGGCACCAGCGCGCATCGACCGGCAGTTGTTCATACAAGTACTGCACCGGGCGCTTGCCGCTGTAATCGAGCGACTGCCGCACCTCGCCCTGCTGCTCGGCGATGTGGATGTGCACCGGGCGCGCTTTCGGCAGGTGCTCCAGCACTTCCTTGATCTGCGCCACGGAGGCGGCGCGCAGCGAATGCGGCGCCACGCCGACTTCCACCTGCGCGTCGCGCAATGGTTCCAGCTCACCGATGATTTTCAGTACATCGCGCGCATCGGTCTTGAAGCGCGCCTGCTCCGGCTTCAACGGCTGCTCGCCGAAACCGGCGTAGGAGTACAGCACCGGCAGCATGGTGATGCCGATGCCGGCCTGGCGCGCGGCGGCAATCACGCGCTGCGCGGTTTCCGACGCTTGCGGGTACATGCTGCCGTCCGCTGCGCGCTGCACGTAGTGGAATTCGCAGATCGAAGTGTAGCCGTGGCGCAGGCACTCGGAATACAGCTGGGCCGCGATGGCTTCCATCTGCTCCGGCGTGATGTTGCGCGCGAAGCGGTACATCAGGTCGCGCCAGGTCCAGAAACTGTCCTTGGTTTCGCCGGCGAACTCGGTCAGGCCGCCCAGCGCGCGCTGGAAGGCGTGCGAATGCAGGTTGACCATGCCCGGCATGACCAGGCGCGCGCTCGGCAGGCCGGGCGCCTGGACCGCGTCGGCCTGCACGGCGGTGAAGTTGCCGCGCTCGTCCCACTGCAGCAGGACGTTCTTGCGCCAGCCATCCGGCAGCAGCGCGTGCTGGGCGTAGAGGGCCTTCATTGGCGCACCCAGTCGGCAGCGGTTTGCACCAGCTGGCGCAGCAAGGGCTGGACCTCGCCTGCCAGGTCTTCGCGGTAGCCGAACGGCGCCGTTTCATCCATATAGGTGGACTGGCACATCTCGAGCTGGATCGCGTGCACGCCCTGCTCCGGCTTGCCGTAGAAACGCGTGATGTGGCCGCCCTTGAAGCGGCCGTTGACGGCCACCGTGTAGCGTTCATCCTTGCGCGCGACGTTGGCGATGGCGTCGGTCATCGACTTGTCGCAGCTGGCGCCGTCGGCGGTGCCGAAGTTCAGGTCCGGCAGCTTGCCTTCGAAGAAACGCGGCACGACGGAGGCGATGGAATGGGCGTCCCACAGCACCACCTGGCCGTGCAGCGCCAGCAGGCGCTCCAGTTCGGCGCGCAATTGGCTGTGGTAAGGCTGCCAGTAGGCGGCCAGGCGGCGCTGCACCTCGGCCTGGTCCGGCTGGCGGCCTGCCAGGTACAGCGGCTCGCGGTGGAAAGTATCGAGCGGGCACAGGCCCGTGGTGTCCTGGCCCGGATACAGGTTGGTGTTTTCCGGCGGACGATTCAGGTCGATCACATAGCGCGACCAGCGCGCCGACAGCGTGGACGCGCCAAGCTCGCCCAGAAAGTCGTACAGGCGCACCAAATGCCAGTCGGTGTCGGCCTTTTCGGTCGCCGCAGGCGCCATGCCGGCGGCGATATCGTCCGGGATGTCGGTGCCCACGTGGGGCATCGACACCAGCAAGGGAATACTGCCTGCGTGGAAGCGGTAATCCATGAAACCCTCCTTACGGATGCAGGGCGCTGAACAGGTTCTTGCAGCTTGCGCTCAGGTCGCCATTCACCACCATCTGCTTGGCTGCCTCGATATCCGGCGCGAAGAAGCGGTCGGCGTCGAAGAATGGTACCTTGGAACGCAGCTGGGCGTGTACATGTTCCAGTTGCGCCGAGGTTTTCAGCGGACGGTGGAAGTCGATGCCCTGCGCGGCGGCCAGCAGTTCGATGCCGAGGATGGTCGCGGTATTGTGCGCCATATCGTGCAGGCGGCGCGCGCCGTAGGTGGCCATCGACACGTGGTCTTCCTGGTTGGCGGAAGTCGGGATGGTGTCGACCGAGGCCGGGTGCGCGATCGACTTGTTTTCCGACGCCAGCGCGGCGGCGGTCACGTGGGCGATCATGAAACCGGAGTTCACGCCCGGGTCGCGCACCAGGAACGGCGGCAGGCCGGACAGGGTGGCGTCGATCAGCAGCGAGATGCGGCGTTCGGAAATCGAGCCGATTTCGGCAATCGCCAGCGCCAGGGTGTCGGCGGCGAAGGCCACCGGCTCGGCGTGGAAGTTGCCGCCCGAAACCACCACCGGACCGTCGTCGTTCTGGAAGATCAACGGGTTGTCGGTGACGGCATTGGCTTCGATCAGCAGGGTGCGGCCGGCATTGGCGATGATGTCCCAGCAGGCGCCCATCACTTGCGGCTGGCAGCGCAGGCAGTACGGGTCCTGCACGCGCTCGTCGCCCACCAGGTGCGAGGCGCGGATCGCGCTGCCCGACACCAGTTCGCGGTAGATGCCGGCGGCGGCGATCTGGCCCGGCTGGCCGCGCACTTCGTGGATGCGTGCGTCGAACGGCGAATCGGAACCCTTGGCCGCGTCCAGCGACAGCGAGCCGGTCACCATGCCCGCCTCCAGCAGGCGCTCGGCCATGAACAGGCCGTGCAGCGCCAGCGCGGTGGAAGCCTGGGTGCCGTTGATCAGGGCCAGGCCCTCTTTCGCGGCCAGCACCACCGGCGCGATGCCGGCGGCTTTCAGCGCATCGGCGGCTTGCACCAGCTCGCCCTTCACGCGCACTTCGCCCACGCCCAGGATGGCCAGGGTCATGTGCGACAGCGGGGCCAGGTCGCCGGACGCGCCGACCGAACCCTTGGCCGGGATGGCCGGCATGATGCCCGCGTTGTACAGCGCGATCAGGGTGTCGATCACGATTGGGCGGATGCCGGAGAAACCGCGCGCCAGCGAGCTCAGTTTGGTCAGCATCAGCAGGCGCACCACTTGGTCGGACATCAGCTCGCCGGTGCCCACCGAGTGCGACAGGATCAGGTTGCGCTGCAGCTGTTCCAGCTTGTCGTCCGGGATGCGGGTCTTGGCCAGCAGGCCGAAACCGGTGTTGATGCCGTAAGCGGCATCGCCCTTGGCGACGATGTCCTGCACGGCTTTGCAGGAGGCTTCCACAGCGGCGTAGGCTTCTTTCGCCAGCGCGATCGGCGCGTGGGCGGTCCACACGGCGCGCAGGTCGGAGAGGGTCAGTTTGCCTGGGTTCAGGGTCAGATGGGTCATGTTTTTTTCTCGTATTCGTTTGCTTTTCAAACCGGTAAACCGGCGCCCGCGGCGGCCGCATGGCAAGTGTCTGACCCTATGGGTCAGACACTGGTTTGCCGGTTTTACTTAATCATCGGCAGGTTCAGGTGGTTACGCTTGGCACATTCAATGGCGCTTTCATAGCCCGCATCCGCATGGCGCATCACGCCCGAACCGCAGTCGTTGACCAGCACCCGCGCCAGGCGCTTGGCGGCGGCTTCCGTGCCGTCCGCAACAATCACCACGCCCGAGTGCTGCGAATAGCCCATGCCCACGCCGCCGCCATGGTGCAGCGAGACCCAGGTCGCGCCGCCGGCAGTATTCAGCATAGCATTCAGCAGCGGCCAGTCGGACACCGCATCGGTGCCGTCGCGCATGCCTTCGGTTTCACGGTTCGGCGAAGCGACCGAGCCGGTATCCAGGTGGTCGCGGCCGATCACGATCGGCGCCTTCAGTTCGCCGTTCTTCACCATTTCATTGAAGGCCAGGCCGGCGATGTGGCGCTCGCCCAGGCCCAGCCAGCAGATACGCGCCGGCAGGCCCTGGAAGGCGATGCGCTCGCGCGCCATGTCCAGCCAGCGGTGCACGTTGGCATGCTGCGGGAACAGTTCCTTGATCTTGGCGTCGGTCTTGTAGATATCCTCCGGATCGCCCGACAGCGCCACCCAGCGGAACGGGCCGCGGCCTTCGCAGAATTGCGGGCGGATGTAAGCCGGCACGAAGCCCGGGAAGTCGAAGGCATTCTTGACGCCCTTGTCGAACGCCACCTGGCGGATGTTGTTGCCGTAGTCGACCACCTTGGCGCCCAGCGCCTGGAAGTCCAGCATGGCCTGCACATGCACCGCGCAGGAAGCGGCGGCGGCGTCGACCAGCTTGGCGTGTCGCGCGGCGTCGGCTTGCGCCGCCTTCCACTGCTCTACGGTCCAGCCCTGCGGCAGGTAGCCGTTGACCAGGTCGTGCGCCGAGGTCTGGTCGGTCACCAGGTCAGGGATGATGCCGCCGGCTTTGGCGCGGCGCACCAGCTCCGGCAGCACGTCGGCCGCATTGCCCAGCAGGCCGATGGAAATCGCGTCGCCGCGCTCCTTGTGGAACTTCACCAGTTCCAGCGCCTCGTCGATGTTGGCGGCCTGCTTGTCCAGGTACTTGGTGCGCAGGCGGAAGTCGATGGAAGACTGCTGGCACTCGATGTTGAGCGACACCGCGCCGGCGAAGGTGGCCGCCAGCGGCTGCGCGCCGCCCATGCCGCCCAGACCGGCGGTCAGCACGAAGCGGCCTTTCAGGTCGCCGCCAAAGTGCTGGCGGCCGGCTTCGGCGAAGGTTTCATAAGTGCCCTGCACGATGCCCTGGGTCCCGATGTAGATCCAGGAACCGGCGGTCATCTGGCCGTACATGAACAGGCCCTGGCGGTCCAGCTCATTGAAGTGCTCCCAGTTGGCCCATTTCGGCACCAGGTTGGAATTGGCCAGCAGCACGCGCGGCGCATCTTCGTGGGTCTGGAACACGCCGACCGGCTTGCCGGACTGGATCAACAGGGTTTCATTGGCTTCCAGCTTTTTCAGGGAAGCGAGGATCTGGTCGAAGCACTCCCAGTTGCGGGCCGCCCGGCCGATACCGCCGTACACCACCAGGTGTTTCGGGTTCTCCGCCACTTCCTTGTCCAGGTTGTTCTGGATCATGCGGTAGGCGGCTTCGGCGCCCCAGGTCTTGCAGACCATTTCCGGGCCGCGCGGGGCACGGATATCGCGGGAAGCGTCGTAGCGGGGATCGTTGTCCAGGTGCTGGGTGCTCATGTCATCTCCTCAAGTTGGTGAGAGCGGACCTGCACCGGCCCGCGCATACTCACAGCTTAAGTTGTATAGACAACCCAGTCAACCAGTTTTTAATTGAAGAACAGGTACACCAGCAGCAGCACGATGCCAGGAACGCCCAGCAGCCAGGCCAGGAAATATTTGCCCATGACAGCCTCCTATAAAGTGAGGCTCCAGCTTGCTACGGACGGCGCCGGCCGTCCGTTCGCCGCTTCACTTGCGGAAGACTTGCTTGCCGCCGACCCAGGTTTCCAGCACGTTAATCTTGCCGATTTGATCATCCTTGACCTTGAACAGGTCCTGGTCGAGCACGATGAAGTCGGCCCACTTGCCCTTCTCCAGCGAACCGATGGCCTGCTCCTGGTGCGCGGCCCAGGCCGCGTCCAGCGTGAAGCAGCGGAAGGCCTCGGTCAGGGTCATGGCCTGTTCCTTGTACCAGCCGCCGGCCGGCACGTTCTGCATGTCCTGGCGCGTGACGGCGGCGTGGATGCCCTGCAGCGGGTTGGGCGACTCGATCGGGAAGTCGGAACCGCAGGCAATGCGGCTGCCCTGCTGCAGGAAGGTATGCCAGGCATACGCGCCCTTGATGCGCTGCGCGCCGACGCGCTGCTCGGCCATGTTCTGGTCGGAGGTGGCGTGGGTCGGCTGCATCGACGGCACGATCGACAGCTGCTTGAAGCGCGGGATGTCCGACGGCTGCACCACCTGCGCGTGCTCGATGCGGTGGCGCTTGGCCGGCAGCGGGAATTGCTTGCCCAGCTTCTCGAAGCTGTCGAGGATCTGCTTGTTGCCGGCGTCGCCGATGGCGTGCACATTGACCTGGTAGCCGGCCTTCATCGCCTTTTCGATCTTGGCGCCGATGGCGGCGT
Organism: Pseudoduganella sp. OTU4001; assembly: GCF_038440195.1. Classification (NCBI taxonomy): domain Bacteria; kingdom Pseudomonadati; phylum Pseudomonadota; class Betaproteobacteria; order Burkholderiales; family Oxalobacteraceae; genus Pseudoduganella; species Pseudoduganella sp. OTU4001. The sequence goes on from NZ_JASATG010000037.1 coordinate 49,812, forward strand.
CGCTGTTGAACAGCAGGCCCTTGGTGTGCGGCGCGTCGCTGTAAGGATGGATCAGGGCGGCGCCGCGGCTGCCCAGCGCGCCGTCGGAATACAGCTTGACGGCGGACAGCGCGTAGCGGTCGCCGGCATAGGATTTCAGCGGACCGGCCTTGGCCAACTGGTCGAAGTCGGCGCCCACGTCGCCGATCATGGCGTACACGCGGGTCGACAGCTTGCCCTGGTCGGCGTATTCGCGGAACAAGCGGTCGGAGCCGACATCGATGCCGGCATCGTGCACGCTGGTCAGGCCTACACTGGACAGGATGCCCATTGCGCCGTCCAGCATGGCGCGCGCTTCGGCCTCGGTCGGCTTGGGCAGCACTTTGTAGACGTAGTCCATCGCGGTATCGACCAGGATGCCGGTTGCGTTGCCCTGCGCATCGCGCTCGATCTTGCCGCCTTCCGGATCCTTGGTGTCGCGCGTGATGCCGGCCGCTTCCAGCGCCTTGGTGTTGACCCACATGGCGTGGCCGTCGATGCGCTCCATCGCCGCCGGGCGGTCGCCCACCACCGCGTCCAGTTCGGCCACGGTCGGGAAACGTCCCAGCTTCCATATCTCCTGGTTCCAGCCCTTGCCGATCACCCATTTGCGCTGCGGGTTGGCGGCTGCGAATTTGGCGATGGACGCTTGCGCCGCCTGCAGCGACGTTGGCGTGTACAGGTCGGCGCTGGTGGCCACCTCACCCAGGCCGAACACGTGGCCGTGGGCGTCGATCAGGCCTGGCAGCACGGTCTTGCCCTGCACGTCCACGCGCTTGAAGCCCTTGGCCCTGGCCGCGACCTCTTTCGCACTGCCGACGGCAAGCAGCCTGCCGTGATCGTCGAAGGCCAGCGCCTTGAACTGCACCAGCTGGCCTTTGGCATTCAGCGTATAGCCATTGGCGTTCTCGATCATGGTGCCAGCGTTGGCGGAGATGGTGACGGCGGCCAGCGCGGCGGCGGCCAGCAGGGTGCGGCGGAAGTGCATGGGTCCAGTCCTCTCAATTTGAAAGCAAGAATTTGCAGAGTGTACCTGTTGACTCGACCATTTACACGTGTAATCATCAACCATCGATTACAAACGTAAATGATCATGACTATCCAGATCAGTGAAGCCGAAGCCCAGGTGATGCAGGTGTTATGGGGACGCCATCCGCTGGCGTCGGAGGACGTGTGCGCCGCCTTGGCCGGCCAGGGCTGGCAGGACGCCACCATCAAGACCCTGCTCAACCGCCTGTTGAACAAAGGCGCCATCAGCGCGCAAAAGGACGGGCGGCGCTACCTGTATGCGCCGCTGCTGGCGCGCGAGGATTGGCTGGCGACCGAAAGCCAGGGCTTCCTCGACCGCATGTTCAACGGCCGCCTGGCGCCGCTGGTAGCGCACTTCAGCCAGCACAAGGCCTTGAGCAAAGCCGATATCGCGGCATTGAAAAAACTGGTGAAGGAACTGGACGATGACAAGTGACTGGCTGCTGCGCTTCTTGCTGGCCAGTGCGGCCTCCTGCACGCTGGTGCTGCTGCTGCGCCAGCCGCTGCGCCGCCTGTGCGGGGCGGGCTGCGCTTACCTGCTGTGGGCGTGCGTGCCGGCCAGCATGCTGGCGGCCCTGGCGCCGCGCAGTGGCGTGATCGGACAGTCGGTCGCCTGGCCGGCCATGCCGGCACCCGCCACCCATGCGCTGGGCGATGCCCTGCAGGCGGCCAGTAACACGGCGGCCATCTGGCGCGCCGCTGGTTGGGAGGCCTGGCTGATCGGCGCTTGGCTGGCGGGGGCGCTGACCACTGCCGGCTGGATGGCCTGGCGCCAATGGTCGTTCCAGCGCGGCCTGCAGCGCGAACGCTGGCCGGACGGCCCGCTGCTGCTGGGCATATGGCGCGCGCGCCTGGTGCTGCCGCTGGACTTCCGCCGCAAGTACGACCGGGCCGAACGGCGCCTGGTGCTGGCCCATGAACGCATCCACGCCGAGCGCGGCGACCTGCTCGCCAATGCGGCATGCGCGCTGCTGCAATGCCTGGCCTGGTGCAATCCGCTGATCCACCTTGCCGCAGCGCGCTTCCGGCTGGACCAGGAGCTGGCGTGCGACGAAACGGTCCTGCGCCGGCACGGGCAGGCCGGCACTTATGCCAATGCCATGCTGAAAACACAGCTGGCGGCGCAGGGTCTTCCACTGGCTTGCCAATGGCAGGCCGTCCATCCACTGAAGGAGAGAATCATGCAATTGAAATCATCCGTTTCACCGGCCCGCCGCAACGGCGGCAAGCTGGCTGCCGCATTGCTGGTGGCGGCCTGCGGCCTGGCCGGCTTGTCGGCCCACGCCGGCACCCCGGCCGGCAAACACTACAAGCTGCATCTCGAGATGGAAGGTTCCGCCCCGCGCATCCTGCTGAAAGCCGGCGAGCCGGGCACGGTGACGGTAGGCGAAGGCGCCGACAAGTGGAGCACGCGCTTTGTGGCCGAACCAGCGGGCGGTAACGTCCTGCTGAAGGTGCAGGTGAGCCATGGCGACAAGGCCGTCAGCAACTTCAAGCTGAAGATGCCGGAAGGCGGCAATGGCAGCTTCGCCGTGGCCGATGGCGGCAAGGACTTCAACGTCGCGGTGCGCGTGACGGCACAGGATTGAGCAGCAAGAAGCGGAGTGCGGCGGCGCCGCGTGACGGGTTCAATACGGTTTTAACCGTTGGAGTCCCGCACATGATGACGCTGTTCGATTACCTGCCTTCGCAAAACGCCTACAAAGTACGCCTGCTGCTGTCGCATCTCGGCCTGCAGTACCGCACCGAGTTGGTCAGCATCTTCGAAGGCGCCGGCCAAGACCCGGCCTACCTCGCCATCAACCCGACCGGCGCCGTGCCGGCGCTGCGGCTGGATGATGGGCGCGTGCTGGCGGAGTCGAATGCCATCCTGACTTATCTGGCTGCCGGCACACGCTACCTGCCGGCCGACGCGTTTGCCGCCGCCAAGGTGCAGCAGTGGATGTCGTTCGAGCAGGACTATGTGCTGAACATTGCGTGCCTGCGCCATTGGACGATGACGGGCAAGCTGGCGCGCCGCCCAGCCGCGCTGGTGGCGATGCGGCGTGCCGGCGGCATGCGCGCGCTGCAAATCCTGGAGCGCGAATTGGCGTCGCGGCCCTTCATCTGCGGCGATGAATACACCATCGCCGACATCTCCTTGTTCGCGTACGCTCACCGCACCGACGAAGCAGGCCTGCCGCTGCGCGAGTTCCCGCAAGTCTGCGCCTGGATCGAGCGCGTGCGCGCGCAGCCCGGCTTCCTCGACGAGCACCATCCCTACTCGATCGATCCGCATTCGTCATCAGAGCTTCCCTGAAGACTGGGTGATGGGGACCTCGATCCGGGGTCTCAAACAAATCCACAGAAAGTTGCACTGAAATGGCCTGAAATGCCACTGAAATCCCCGGAATCGCGCTGCCGCTGCGTTGTGCGCCTGGAACTGCGGCGGTCCCTCCACGCGTGGGCCGCGCAAGTGTTCATTACGAACAAAAAGCGCTTTCTTCCAAGAGCGCTGCCCAGGGAGCCGCACCAAAGTACTTCCCAGGCATTGCGCGCGGAACCGGCAACCTCTGCGGCAAATCTGTTTGGGGTGGTGGGAAGACCTTCGTACATGACTACGTTCCCCACCACGGTGGCAGATGCAAGCGTGCCGATTGTGGCGCTTCGCCGCGCGCCGTGGCGAGCCAGGATGCCAGCGCCCCCTCAGCACTCGAAACCAAAGTTCAGGGGATTTCAGTGGCATTTCAGGCCATTTCAGTGCAATTTTCTGTGGGTTTGCCAGGGACCCCGAATCGAGACACCCGACCCTTCATGCGGCGTCGTGGAAGATGATGCCCAGCGTGTGGCGACGGCCGGCCCGCAGCCGGCTGACGCCGTGGCGCATGTTCACGCGGTAGACGCCGCGGGTGCCCTGCACCGGGCGGTGGAAGACCGGGAAGATGACGCAGTCGCCCTGCTGCAACGGGACGACTTCCACGCGCGACTGCATGCGTGGGCGCTGCTCGGTCAGCACGAATTCACCGCCTTCGAAGTCCTTGCCCGGCTGCGAAAGCAGGAAGGCCGCTTGCAGGGGGAAGACATGTTCGCCATACAAGTCCTGGTGCAGGCAGTTGTAGTCGCCCGGTTCGTATTGCAGCAACAGCGGCGTCGGGCGCTGCTGGCCGGCGGCGTGGCAGCGTTCAATGAAGTCCTGGTGCTGCGCGGGGAAGCGCGGTTCCAGGCCCATGGTGGCGTACCAGCGGTTGGCGATAGCCGCCAGTGGCGGATACATCCCGGTACGCAGCTCAGCCAACAGCGCCGGCAGCGGATAGCGGAAGTACTGGTACTCGCCTTTGCCAAAGCCGTGGCGCTGCATGATGACGCGGCTGCGGTACAGGTCCTGCCGGCTATAGCCGGCCGCCAATTGCGCGCATTCCTGCGGCGACAGCACGTTAGGCACATGCGCGCAGCCAAATTCGTCCAGATCCGCAGCAATTCGCACCCAGTCGAAGCCGTCCCAGCGCGCGGCGGGCGACGCGGCGGCAAGCGCGGTGGCGGCGATGGCGGTGGGCGGGACGTCGGTGGCGGGCGGCGCGAAGAGGTCGCGCGTCATGCCGCGGCCTCCGCCGGCGCCGCGCTAGCGGCGTGGGCGGCGTCGGCTTCGCGCTCGAGCAAGGCGGCTTTGCGCTCGACGCCCCAGCGGTAGCCCGAGATCGAGCCGTCGTTGCGCACCACCCGGTGGCAGGGAATCGCCACCGCAATCGCGTTGGCGGCGCAGGCGCCCGCCACCGCGCGTGCGCCGTTCGGCGCCCCGACCCGCGCCGCCAGTTCGGCGTAGCTGACCGTCTCCCCCGCTGGAATCTCGCGCAAGGCCTGCCAGACCCGCTGCTGGAACGCCGTACCGCGCACGTCGAGCGGCAGGTCGAGCCCAATCTGCGGCGCCTCCACGAACGCGATCACGCGCGCCACCACCTGCTCGTAGTCCGCCTCCGCGCCCAACAGCTCGGCCTGCGGGAAGCGGTCCTGCAGATCCTGCACCAGCGCCTGCGGATCGTCCCCCAGCAGGATGCAGCAGATGCCGCGCTGCGTGCTGGCCACCAGGATCGCCCCCAGCGAGCACTGGGCGATGGCAAAGCGGATCAGCGCCCCGCGCCCGCCCGCGCGCCAGGCCGACGGCGTCATGCCCAGCGCGCCCGGCGTGGCCGCATAAAAGCGCCCGGAAGAATTGAAGCCGGCCGCATAGATCGCCTCCGTCACCGAGGCCTCGGCCGCCAGCCCCGCCTGCATGCGCCGCGCGCGCGCCGCCGCCGCATAGGCCTTCGGCGTCAAGCCGGTCTGCGCCTTGAACACGCGGTGGAAGTGGAAGCGGCTCATGCCGCCCGCCGCCGCCAGCGCATCCAGGTCCGGCGCCACCTCGGCCGCATCGATCAGGCGGCACACCTCGGCCACCATGGCCGCGTGGCGCTCGGCCAGCGGCGGCTGCTCCGGCTTGCAGCGCTTGCAGGGCCGGAAGCCGGCCGCCTCGGCCTCGGCCATCGAGCCGTGGAAGGCGACGTTTTCACGCAGGGCCGGCCGCGCGCCGCAGGACGGACGGCAGAACACCCCGGTGGTGCGCACGGAATAGTAGAACTGGCCGTCGGCCGCGCTGTCGCGCGCCTGGACGGCGGCCCAGCGCTCGTTGTCGGTCAGGTAACGGTTCATATAAGACTCCAGGTACTAGTATGCCACCATGGTAGCCAGCCCGTCCGGCCGTCGCACTCCGCCGCTTGCTATTGAATTCCCCGGTGCTACAATCGCCACACCTATTGCATGGAGCACAAGCCCGGAGCCCGGTTTGGACGAACAACAACAGAACGACACCCCGATTTTTCAGCGCATCAAGGACCACCTGCTGGCGCAGATTGCCGCCGGCGCCTGGCAGGAAGGCGATGTGATCCCTTCCGAGCAAGCCCTGTGCAAGCAGTTCGGCGTGTCGCGCATGACCGTCAACCGCGCCGTGCGCGAACTGACTGCGGAAGGCGTGCTGACCCGGCGCCAGGGCGCCGGCACCTACGTCGCGGCGCAAAAATACCAGGCTACCCTGCTGGAAATCCGCAGCATCGCCGACGAAGTGCGCGCGCGCGGCCACGCCCACCGCAGCGCCCTGCAGCTGCTCGAGCGCGCCAAGGCCAGCGACCTGCAGGCGCTGGCGTTCGAGCTGCCCCCCGGCCACGAGCTGTTCCACTCCGTCATCGTGCACTTTGAAAACGGGGTGCCGATCCAGGTCGAGGACCGCTGGGTCAACCCGCTCTGCGCGCCCGACTACATGGTGCAGGACTTCAGCCACACCACCCCCAACGAATACCTGGTGAAAGCCGCTCCCTTGCAGGCTGCCACTTACAGCATAGAAGCGCTGGCGCCGCCGCGCGAGGTGGCCGAGATGCTGGCGATGGACGCGCGCCAGCCCTGCCTGGTGCTGAAACGCCAGACCCAGTCGGCCGGCCGCATCGCCTCGCTGGCCACCATGTGGCACCCCGGCCATCGCTACCAGTTTGGCGGCAGCGTTCCAGCCTGAGCAATGCTATAGTTGACCGCACACGCCTGCCCCTGCGCCGGCCAGAAAGGGATGCCTTGCCGCTACCGAGCCTGAAGCCGCCCCCCGCCGCCCGTCCGCGCCGCCGCGCGCGCCGGCTGCTGCTGCTCGCTTGGGCCGCCGCGCTGCTGGCGGCCGGCGCCCCCCCCGGCCCGGGCGCCCCCCCCCGGACCCACCAGCCCCAGGGGGGGCCCCC
>NZ_JASATG010000038.1:0-55950 GCF_038440195.1 Pseudoduganella sp. OTU4001
CGCCCCCGGGGCCCCCCCCCGGGGGGCCGCCCACCGGCTTACCGGTTTTGGGCGCGGAAGCGCCAGATCGCCAGCGCGGCAAACACCGCCGCAAACGCCAGCTGCACACCCGCAGTCTGCAACGCCACATCCATCCCCAGCCCGCGCCAGGTCATGGCATCCAGCCCGTCAACGGCCCAGCGCGTCGGCACCACCAGGGTTACCTGCTGCACCCAGGCCGGGAACACGAACGTCGGCACCCAGGCCCCACCCAGCATCACCAGGATCAAGGTCGCAAAGGTCGCCAGGCCGCGCGCCGCCTCCGGCGTCTTGCCGAACGCCGCGATCAGCAGCCCGAACGAAGCCGTCATCAGCGCAAACGCCACCACCACCAGCATAAAGCCCGGCACATTGGTGATCTGCACCTTGAAGATCAGCATTGCACAGGCAAAGATCGCCACCATCAAGGCTGCGGCAATCAGCGCGCCCGACAAGGCACGCGACACCAGCACCTGCGTCATCGTGATCGGCGCCGCCAGCAGGCGGTTCCAGATCCCCATGCGGCGCGCCAGCAGGATGCCGATGCCCACATCAATCCCCATGAACAGGATGAACTGCACGCCCATGCCTGCGAACGCGTGCGCATAGCCGTTGTACTTCGGCCCCGAGCTCAAGGCCTCGTCTTTGGTGGTGAACGGCACCGCCAGCGCGCCGCCGCCGGTAGCGACGGTGCGCTCGCTGCTGCCCGCCTTGGCCGCCTCGTGCTCCTGGTACTTCTTCAAGCTGCCCAGCAAGCCGGCCAGCGCCGCCTTGTCTTCCCCCTCGGGCACGCTTTCCAGGTTCTTCAGGCTCGTTTCAGTGAATTTGCTGCCCGACGCACCGCCCATTACCTCGCCCGTCACGGCCTGCATCACATGCTGGGTCAGCAGGCCCTTCACCATCGCCAGCACGGTCGATTGCGAAGGATCATAAAACAGCGGCAGTTCCGGCTTGCTGCCGGGCTGGAACAGCGACTGGCCGGCCGCATCGCCGAAGCCGGCCGGAATCACCACCGCCACCATCAGCTTGCCGCCGCGGACTTTGTCCTGCGCTTCCTGCTTGCTCAATTCATGGATCGTCAGGGTGGCGTCGGCTTTCAGCGCGGCGCCGATCTTTTGGCCGATCAGGCTGGTGTCTTCCTGCACCAGGCCGATCTCGATCTTGCTGTTGTTGCCGCTGCCGGCGCCGCCGAACAGGGAGCCGAAGAAGGCCGCCAGCACGATTGGCATCAGCAGGTTAAGCATCAGCGCGCGCTTGTCGCTCAGGTACAGAATCAGGTCCTTGCGGATCATTGCGAAAATTGCTGTCATCGGTATTCCTTAATCGCGCAGGGTGCGGCCGGTCAGGGTGAGGAAGATGTCTTCCAGTTTGGTGCGGGCGGTGGCGAAATGGGCCAGCGCGTGGCCCTGCTCGTCCAGCCAGCGCAGCACGGGTGCGGCATGCGCGCTGCCATGCAGGCTGATGTCGAGCGCCGCGCCGTCATGGCGCACACCCGCCACGCCGGGCAGGCCGGCCAGTGCTGCTACCAGCGCGTCGCTGGCTGCGCCACCCGCCAGCTCGACTTGCAGCGCGGCTTGCGCCGGCAAGCGGCGATACAGATCGGCCGGCGCCGCATCGGCCAGCACCTTGCCGTGGTCGATGATCACGATATGGTCGGCCAGGCGTTCCACTTCTTCCATGTAGTGGCTGGTGTAGATCAGCGAACGGCCCTGCGCCTTGAGCGCTTCCAGCGTGTCGAAGATGGCGTTGCGGCTTTGCGGATCGACGCCGACGGTCGGCTCGTCCAGGATCAGCAGCTGGGGATCGTGCAGCAGCGCGGCGGCGATGTTCAAGCGCCGCTTCATGCCGCCGGAGAAGGTGGATGGCTTGTCCTTGGCGCGGTCCGACAGGCCGACCAGCGCCAGCACTTCCCGCGCGCGCTGGTTCAGCGCTGCGCCCTTCAGGCCATACAGCGCGCCGAACAGCTTCAGGTTCTCGATGGCCGGCAGCTCCTCGTACAAAGCCAGGTCTTGCGGCACCAGGCCAAGCTTGAACTTGGCCGCGCTGGCGCCCTGCCCTACAGGTTCGCCGTCCAGCGTGACGCTGCCGCTATCGGCGTGGATCAAACCGCAGATCATGCTTACGGTGGTGGACTTGCCGGCACCATTAGGCCCCAGCAGGCCGACCGTCTGCCCGCGCTGCACCTTGAACGACACGCCGTCGACCGCGCGCCGTTCCCCGAAAGACTTACTCAAGCCGCTGACACTTAACACTTATTCCCCTCCACAAAAAAAACGGCGCCGCATCTGCGGCGCCGCTGCCGGTGCCTGCGCCTTCACAGGGCGTAGCGCACCACGTTGTCACTCCATTCGAATGCCGACATCTCCAGCTCCACCAGTTCTTCGGTGGAGATGGCCAGTTCCGCCAGGGCCGGCAGGATGCGGCTGTCCATATCTTCCAGCCGCTCGATGCACTCGGCCAGCTTGAGCAGGTCGCCGAAAAAGCCGCCGCGGAACACCAGCGCCTCGCCGACTTCGTCGCCCATTGGGATCTGCGCCAGGATTTCCTGCATCGGAATGCCGAACAGCGTATCCATCAGCGACATGATACCGACCGTGAACGCGATATCGGCCACATGGCGGTGCGCCGGGCGCAGCTTGGTGGCCAGCAGCTCCAGCAGGCGGCCGCGCGTGGTGGCCAGCATCAGCAACGGTGTCATCGAGTGGCCGCGCTTGCCCGGCTCCGCATACAGCATGATCTGCAGCCAGCGCTGCAGCTGGCGGCGGCCCAGGATATGCACCGCCTGGCTCAGGGAATCGATGCGCTGGCGCGCGCCGACCGCCGGCGTGTTCACCAGGCGCAGCAGGTTCAGCGCCAGCGACACGTCCTTCTTGATGGCGCGCTCGATCTCCGTGTTATCCGCTTCCGACGTCACGAGGGTCATCAGCTCCATCACCGCCATTTGAGACGGCGACAGCTTCTTGCCGCTCATGATCACCGGCTTGGCGAAGTAATAGCCCTGGAAGTAATCGCAGCCCAGGTCCAGGCAGTTCTTGAATTCGTCGCGGTTCTCGACCTTGCTGGCCACCAGCTTCTTGCCGTCCTGCTTGAAGCGCGGCGCCAGCTTGACCAGGCCGTCAAGCGGCATATCGCGCATCGACAGCTTCACGTACTCCACCATCGGCAGCACGCTCGCCAGCTGCGCCGATTCGGGATTGATGTCGTCCAGCGAGAAGCGGAAACCGTGGCTGACCAGTTCCGACATGCGCGCCACCACGTTCGGCGCCATTTCGGCGGCGCCGCTCACTTCCAGCACCAGCTTTTCGCGCGGCAGGAAGCCGAAGATATCGCTCAGGATGGCGTCGGCATCCACATTGACGAAGCCGATGGCGTCGCCGATGGTGCGCTCCATGCCCAGCTGGGCAGCGTGCGCCACCACGGCTGCGGTAGCGGAAATCGGGGTGGTGTTGATGTTGGCAGGACCTACCGGGGCGTTGCGAAAAAGCAACTCATAGCCAAACAGGGCCTGGTTCCGGTCCAAGATCGGCTGCCGGCCCAGATAGAACTCGCGCACTTTCAGGCTCTGGGAGGCCGCATCATTGCTGGAAAGGTCGATCATAGGGAAATTCCTGACGTGTCCTGTAATTTTGACATCAAATCTTTCCCATGTCTGTCTAAATTTGCTCGAAGTCCCGTTTCTGCGGCAGGCCGTCCACAAAGCATTTCATCTCGCCCGGAGTGAAAGGAGTCCATTGCTCATTAGTAGTCAATGGCTGGGTCACGATCACCGCCACCCGGTCATTCGGCGTGGTCACCTGGGAGAAGTCCACGCTCAGGTCTTCGTCCGACAGCTTGGCCTTGTCGAACGGATGCTGGCGCACGATGTAGTGCAAATGGGTCGAGCAATGCGCAAAGAGCGCGCGGCCGTCGGACAGCATCATGTTGAAGGTGCCGTGGGCGGCGATGCTGCGCACCGTCTTTTCCACCTGCGCGCGCAGCATCGGCAGCGGCGGGCAGGTATCGCCAAAGCGTTCGCTCAGTTCCTGCAGGATCAGGCAAAACGCCTGTTCACTGTCGGTGGTGCCGACCGGGCGGAATGGCCCGTGCAGCACCGGCGCGAACTCCTTCAGGTCGCCGTTGTGGGCAAACACCCAGTAGCGGCCCCACAGCTCGCGCACGAAAGGGTGGCAGTTTTCCAGCATCACCTCGCCCTGCGTAGCCTTGCGGATGTGGGCGATCACGTTCTTGGACTTGATCGGGTAATTCTTGATCAACTCCGCGATCGGCGAATGGATGGCGGCCTGATGGTCGACGAAATGGCGCACGCCGGCGCCTTCGAAAAAGGCGATGCCCCAGCCGTCATGATGGGTATCGGTGTGGCCGCCGCGCAGGGCGAAACCGGTGAAACTGAACACAATGTCGGTCGGGACATTGCAGTTCATGGCAAGAAGCTGACACATGCTGGAGGGGTTCTCATTCGGGACAACCCCTCCATTACACACCAGCGCGCCGGCTTTGTCATGTCCCGCGCCTCAAACTGCCCCCAGATCCGCAGCGGACAAGGACGGCGCGCCAACCAGCTGGGCGAATTGCACGGCCGCCCCCTTGCCGCTGCCATCCGCATCGTAGTACAAGGCACCGCTGCTGGTGTTGTACAGGATGTAGTCGTTGCTGTCGGCAGCCAGGCCGTCGGCGCTGGCGCGGAAGTTGGCCGCGGCCAGGGGCACGCCCACCGCCAGTTTCTTGAACACCGCATTCTCCAGCTGGATCATGTCGACGCCGGCCTGGAAGTCGGCAATGGTGTCCAGGTTGTTGCTGGCACTGAGCGGGGTACTGTCGAAGCGGAAGAGATCGGCCCCGGCGCCGCCTTCCAGCCAGTCGTTGCCAGCCCCGCCGGCCAGCGTATCGGCCCCCTCGCCGCCACGCAGCACGTCATTGCCGGCCAGGCCGGACAGGTAGTTGGCGCCCGCATTCCCGTACAACTGGTTAGCCAGCCCATTACCAGTGCCGTTCAGGGCCGCGCTGCCGCTCAGCACCAGCTGCTCCAGGTAGCTGCCCAGGGTGTAGCTGATGCTGCTCTGTACCGTGTCCACGCCGCCGGCATCGAGCTTGCTCTTGGCGCTCACGGTTTCCAGCACCTTGTCGCCGGCGTCATCGACTACGTACCGGTCGTCGCCGGCGCCGCCCAGCATGGTGTCGGCGCCGCTGCCGCCGTCCAGCATATCGTTGCCGCCATCGCTGGCCAGCGTGTCGTTGCCGCCCAGGCCGTACAGCAGGTCGGCGTAGGCCGTGCCGCTCAGCGTGTCGGCGCCGGCGCTGCCTTGCTGGTAGCCCGCCACGACGGCACTGGCGGCGCTGCTGACGCTCTCCAGCGTGCCGTGGCCGTCGGTATAGCTGGCCACTACCTGGATCGACTTGCCGACCAGCGCGCTGTTCAGGAGCAGGCTGGCGCCGCTGGCATTGGCGATGGCGTTGCCGTCGGCCAGCCATTGGTAGGCCACGGCGCCCAGGCCGTCGGCATCGGCCAGCGTGTGGCTGGCGCTCAGCGTCTGGCCTTGCTGCGCCAGGCCGCCAAGACTGACGCTGCCGCTTGGTGCGTCGTTCAGGTTAGCCACCGCTGCCGTGGCGGCACTGGTCACCGCTTCGGCAAAGCCCAGGCCATCGGTATAGCTGACCTGCACCGCAATGGCCTGCCCCACCTGCGCTTCGGCCAGCGCCAGGGTGCTGCCGCTGGCGCCGGCAATCGCCTGGCCGTCGGCAAACCACTGGTAGCTGAACGTGCCCAGGCCATCGGCGTCGGCCAGCGTGCTGCCGGCGCTCAACAGCTGTCCTTGCAGCGGCGTGCCGCTGATGCTCACGCTGCCGCTCGGCGCGTGGTTGACCGGCGCCGGGGCGGCGGCCAGCACGAACAACTGGCTGGCGTCGAGCACGGCGCCGGACGGGTCCTGCACCTGGTAAGTCAGCTCGACCGGTCCGGCATAGCCCGGCGCCGGCACGAAGGTCCAGCTGCCGTCGCCATTGTCGTGCAGGGTGCCATGGCCATCGCTGGCCAGGTTACTGACCTGCAGCGGGTCACCATCCGGATCGCTGAAGCCTTGCAGCAGCACGGCGGCGCTGATCACATAGTCGCTGCCGGCCTGGCCCGCGGCCAGCACCGCCGCCGGGCTGCCGACCGGCGCCTGATTCAGCGCCACGCTCAAGCTGCCGATGCTGGGCGACAGCACGACATCCAGGCCGCTTTGCACATCCAGCCAGATCGCTTCGATCGCCGCGACACTGCCGGCATCCTTGATGGTGTCATTGCGGTCCCAGATTTCATGCACCAGCGGATTGGCCGGGTCCAGCCCCAGCAAGCTGGCAATCTGCGCCTCGTCCGCCAGGTCCAGTACCGTGTTCTGGCTATGCGCCAGCAGCATGGCTTGCGCCAGCGCCATGCCGCTCTCGTCGCCGCCCAGCGACGTCAGCACCGCGACCTGCACCATGCGCTTCTCGACCGCCAGCGCCGCGCTGTCGGCGGGGTTGGCCTGCAGCGCAGCCCAGGCATCGTAATGCAGCAAGTCGAGCCCGGACGCCAGGCCCAGTGTCGCCTTCACCAGCATGCTGGCCTCGTTCGGGCTGGCGCCCAGCCCGATCGCGTCTTGCAGCAGTGTGGTCAGCGGATTCATCACGCTGGCGCCGGCCGGCGCCACCAGTTGCAGCAGCGTGATCGCAAAGTCGCCATCGACCGGCGGGTTGATGTACTTGGCCGCGCTTTGCAGGGTGGCGGCCTGGCCGGCCAGGTCCACATAGCTGGCCGCGACGGTAATGTTCGCCCCCACCAGCGCCGCACCGACGGCCAGCGTGGCGCCGGATTCCGCCAGCGCGACGCCGTCGGCAAACCACTGGTAGGACAGCGTGCCGGGCGCCACGCCATCGGCATCGGACACCGTGGCGCTCAGGGTCTGGCCCTGGCTGCCGATCCCGCTCAGGAACAGGGTGCCTGGCGCATTGGCGGGCGGCTGCGGGCCGCCGCTGCTGGTCGGCGCGACGCTGCCATCGGCGCCCAGGCTCCACAAGCCATCGCTGAACTGGGCGAACTCCACCGCCGACAGCAGGTCGCTGCCTTCCGCGGCCGACGTCACGCTGTACTGGCCGCTGGCGGCATTGAAGCTGATGGCATACCCATCCTTGCTGCCGGCAAACACGGCGGTGTCGCTATCGGCGCCGCCGTCCAGCAGGTCGTCGCCGGCATCGCCTTTCAGCTGGTCGTTGCCGCTGCCGCCATACACATCGTCGTTGCCGCTGCCGGCGACCACGATATCGTCGCCGCCGCCGGCATACACCGTGTCGTCGCCGGCCTGCAGGTCGAAGTATTCATCCTTGGCGCTGCCGGTGCAGCTGTCGTTGCCGCTGCTGCCGCCGCCGGTGCTGGACACCACGCCTGAACCGGGAATGGCGCCGGCCGACAAGTTGGCGAGGAACACGCCGCTGTCGTAAATATGGTCGCCGGTGTCGGCGATGCCGATCTTGATATGGTTGCTGGCGCCGGCATTGATCGGCGCCACGATCTTCAGCACGTGGCTGACACCGTCGTACTCGATGGGCAGCACGCCGCCCGCATTGTCCTGGAAATAGCCGGCCGCCAGGTTGGCACTGACCACCGACAAGGGGTGATTCGGGTCATGATTGAACAGCGCGTAATTGACGCCGTTGACCATTACCACCGCCGAATCGACGAACTGGTCGACCCATTCCGGGAATTCGTCGGAACCGAACACCAGGTCGAAACTGATCGAGCTGGCGTTCGGGTCGCTCACGGTAAAGTCGAACGACAGCGTGGTGGCGTCGTAGGACTGGGTCTGGAATACCGTATTGACCACGGCATCGATATCGGCGTCGCCGGCGCCGGCATTGTCGGTGCCGAACCAGGTCTGGCTGTTGCTGGTGCCCGGCGTAGTGCCCGAAGTCAGCAGCAGGCCGGCGCCGATGCCGAGCGCCGCCAGCGAACCGTCGTAGTAGTTGACCGCCGCCGGCCCGCTGGCCTGCACCGCGATCGAGGCTGGGTTGATCTGGATGCCGGCATTGGGTGCCAGCAGGGCATTAGCCAGCGTGGTGCCGGCAGTACCCGCATAAGGTGTAAAGATAGCCATGATGAGTCCCTTCGTCTGTGCTTTGGCGCCACCGTGGCGCACCGTCAGCACCGACTATACGAACGCAACATGAACTCAAGCTGAAGGTGGCGGCAGGCTCACACTGGCCTGGAAACCGCCCAGCGCAGGCGAGCGGCCAAAGCGCAGCGTGCCGCCATAGGAGGCCACAATGCCGGCCGCAATCGCCAGGCCGAGGCCGGAGCCGGCCACCGATTCGTCCAGCCGCACGCCGCGCTGGGCCAGGCGCGCCAGGTCGGCCTCGGCGCAGCCGGGGCCGTCGTCCTCCACCGTCAGTTGCAAGGGGGCGCCACCGCGCCCGCTGAGCAGCACGCGCCGGTGCGCCCATTGGCAGGCGTTGTCCAGCAGGTTGCCGCACAATTCGAGCAAGTCTTCGCGGTCGCCGTGAAATTGCAGGCCCGGCGCCACCTCGCAGCGGATGTCCAGCCCGCGCTCGCGGTACAGCTTGCGCAGCGTGGCGCACAGCGCCGCCAGTTCGGCGCCCAGGTCCAGCGCCGCGCCGGTGCTGCGGCCGCCGGCCACGCGTGCGCGCCGCAATTCGCTGTCGATGCGCTGGCGCAGCAATTGCACCTGGGCCGCCAGCTTTGGCCCCAGTTGCGGGTCGTGCCGCACGCGTTCGTCGTCTGCCATATGGGTCAGCACCGACAACGGCGTTTTCAAGGCATGCGCCAGGTTGCCCAGCGCCTCGCGCGAGCGCTTCAAGCGCTGGGTGAGCAGCGCCAGCAGACGATTCACTTCCCGCACCAGCGGCCGCACTTCGGCCGGCACCCGCTCGCCCAGTTGCTCGATCTCGCCGCGCTCGAGCCGCCCCACATCGACCTGCACCCGCCGCAGCGGCGCCAGCGCCCAGCGCACAATCCCCACCTGCAGCACCACCAGCAGCGCAAACATGGCCAGCGACACCCGGGTATAGCGCTGCATCAGCGCGCCGAAGGCCTGCTCCAGCGGGCGCAAGTCGCTGGCAATGGCAATCGTCACGGCACGGCCCTGGAACTGGTAGCCGCTACTGCTTTGCAGCAGCGCCTGCCCCTGCGGGCCGGGCACCGTGGCAAGCTGGCGCTCGCCGGCGGCCAGCGGCGCCACCGCCAGCGTGTCGCCGCCCAGCGAGGGCGAGCGCAGCAGCGGCTTGCCCGCCACCATGATCTGGAAATAGCGCCCCGATGAGCGCGACAGGAAGACCGGATCGAAATGGGTGATCGCCAATTGCGGCCCGCCGTCCGGCACCACGGTCAGGCCGCCCCACAGCTCATCAGCGTCCTGCGCCAGCTCGCCGGCGATGTAGTCGCGCATCACCGTTTCCAGCGCGGCCCCGGTCAGCGAGCGCTGCACGGCGAATACTGCCGCCAGGCTGAGCAGCAAGCCAGCCACCAGGGCCGCCAACAGCGAGCGCATTACCGCTCCGCCCCGAACACATAGCCCTGGCCGCGGCGGGTGGTGATGCAAGCGGGGCCGAGCTTGTTGCGCAAATGGTTGACGTGCACTTCCAGCACATTGCTGTCATGCTCGGCATCGTTGTCGTAGACGTGCTCGCTCAAATGGGTTTTCGACAGCACCTGGCCCGGATGCAGCATGAAGTAGCGCAGCAGGCGGAATTCGACGCCCGACAGCGGCACCAGGCGGCCATGCGCCAGCACCGCCTGCTTGCCCTCGTCCAGCGCCAGGCCGCCCGCCGTCACCGTGCCGCCGGCCTGGGCATGCGCGCGCCGGATCAGCGCCCCCAGCCGCGCCGCCAGCTCTTCAACATGGAACGGCTTGGCCAGGTAGTCGTCGGCGCCGGCCTGCAAGCCATCCACCTTGTCGCGCCAGGAGTCGCGCGCCGTCAGGATCAGCACCGGCACGCTATTGCCGCGTGCGCGCCAATGGCGCAGCACCTCCAGGCCGGGGCGCTGTGGCAAGCCCAGGTCCAGCACCACCGCGTCATAGGACCATTCGGTCGCCAGGTATTCCGCATCGACCCCATTGCCGGCCAGGTCGACCGCATAGCCGCGCTGGGTCAGGTCATCGCGCAAGCGCCGCGCCAGTTCGCCATCGTCTTCCGCCACCAGGATTTTCACGCCGCCTCCCCGCGGCCCCACCGGTGGGCCGCTGGCTTCGACTATCGGCGCGCTGACGCGACAAATCCATGCGCTGGATCAAATCGCGCTGCGGTTGGCGCCGCAGGCGCAAGGTGACAGGCCTTACCTTAGAGCAAGTTCGTGCGGCTCCCGCAACCCATCGGCATTCAAGACTCCTCCGCAAAGTTGAGCTCAACGCCGTTGCCTGCCGGGTCCTGGAAGAAAATCTGCAGCACCCGCGTTTCCGGCACCACTGCGGTGCGGAACACGATGCCGCGCCGCGCCAGTTCGCGCTCATAGGACGGGTGGCCGGTGCAGCGGAAAGCCGCGTGGTCAAAGGTGCCTGCACTGTGGGCCGGGCGCACTTCCGCCGGGCCGGCCTCGGACAGATGCAGCACGGCTTCCGGGCCGGCGTACAGCCAGTAGCCGAAACTGCGGAATGGCGGACGCGGGCCGACTTCCAGGCCGACCACATCGCGATAAAAATCGCGCAATTCGTCGAGCAGCGCGCGCGGCGCGCGCAGGTTGTAGTGGCTGAATCCGACGGCTGGCATTACGTCACCGGCTGCAGGGTATGCGCGTCGCGGGCCAGCCGCCAGCGGCCGTCGGCACCCTTGCGGTAAACCGTCACCCGGTGCCCTGCCAGCCGCGTCGCCGCACCGCCCGCGCGCGGCGTCACGCTCAGGCTGTCGTGGCACACGGAATAGGCGACGTCGCCCGCAATCACCACATCATCCACTTCACTGGCGCAATTGATCACGAGCTCCTTGTGCGCCCCGGTGAACGTGGCCTCGAAGACTTCCCTGCCGAACGGCGCGCCGCCCGGACCGACCAGCACTACATCGTCCGTCACCATGGTGAGCAAGCGGGCAATATCGCCGGCGTTGACGGCCTTGATCCACGTCTCCATAAAGTCGTGAATTTCGCTTCGTTCAGCTGCCATCTGGTCTCTCCTTCAGCTTTCAACACGGTTGCGGCCATTTTCCTTGGCGCGGTACAGCGCATCGTCGGCCCGCTTGCACAAACTGTCAAGCCGATCACCCCTGGCCGAGAGTTGCGACAAGCCAATACTGATGGTCGGCTTCAAGTCCGGCGCAATATCGCTGCAATCGAGTGCCTGGACGGCGGCGCGCATCCGCTCGGCGATTTCGCGCGCCTGGTCCGGCGCGGCATCGCGCAACAAGGCGCTGAATTCTTCGCCCCCCATGCGGCCCACGGTATCGCTCGGGCGTATCGCCTGGCGCAAGGCATGCGCCACCCGCTGCAGCAGCACGTCGCCCGCCGCGTGGCCGTAGGTGTCGTTGACCTTCTTGAAGAAGTCGATGTCCAGTCCCGCCATCGCCAGCGTGCCGCCGCTTTGCTGGGCATGGGCCAGCGCGGCTTCCGCCAGCGCCAGGAAGTGGCGCCGGTTCGGCAGGCGCGTCAGCTCGTCGGTGAGGGCCAGCTCGCGCATGGTGCGCGCCAGCTTGACCTGGCGCGACATCAGCAGCGCCAGGGCGCCAATGCCGCCCAGCGCCAGCAGCAAGGCCGCCAGTTGCCAGTGCCGCGCCGATTCCGCGCTGCGCAGCTCACGCTGGGCCAGCTCGTTCTCGCGCGCCAGCACCTCGTTCTGGCGCTGTTTCTGTTCGGAGTCAAACAGCACGCGCAGGCGCGTCGTGCGTTCGTCCAGTAGCTGGTCCTGCAGCTTCTGGCGCACCACCTGGTAGTCGCCGCGCGCATTGAAGGCTTCGCGCCAGTCGCCCAGCGCAGCCAGCACTTGCGCCCTTTCGTCGTGGATCGTTTCCAGGAAGCGCAGGTTGTTTTGCGACAGGAAGAATGCGCGCGCGGCGTCGATATCGGGCAAGGCCTGGGCATAGCGCCCGGCGCGTTTCAGCGCCACGCCGCGCGACAGGCGGAATGCCGCCAGGTCGTCCGGAGCGGCGTCCTTGCCGTAGCGCCGCTCGACGTCGCCCAGCAGCCGTAGCGCATCTTCGTGGCGCCCCAGCTTGGACAGCACCACCGCGACCGCCTTTTCGTCGAAGGCGATGTCTTCGTTTACGCCGCGCTTGCGGTCCAGCTCCAGCGCGCGCTGCAGGTATTGCAGCGCCTCGTCCAGCTTTCCCTGGCTTTCCAGCGTCGAGCCGATGTTGAACAGGTCCGTCGCCTGTCCCTGCACGTTGCCGGCAGCCTCGTTGGCCGCCAGCACTTTGCGGTAATGGGCCAGGGCATTGTCATAGTCTTTGACGTTGCGGTCGGCGTACAGGTTGGCAATCGCGCCCAGCGCATAGACCTGGCGGGCCGGCGTACCGACTTCCAGTTCCAGCTGGTAGGCTTCCTTCAGGTCGGAGATGGCAGCGGCGTACAGGCCGCGCAAGCCGTTCTGCTCCCCGCGCAAGGCCAGCGCCAGCGCCAGCAAACGCTGCAGGCTGCGGGTGCGCGCCTCGCTGACCGCGGCCTCGTACTGGACCAGCGCCTGCTCGTTGCGGCCCGCCCGCTCTTCCGCATAGCCATCGCAAATGCGCAGGTGCAGCGCCAGGTCGGGCTTGGCGCCCGGCTGCAGCTGGCGCACGCGCTCACGGGCGGCGGCGGGATCGACGGCAGCCAGCTCCATGCAGTTTTCGCCCTGGGCAAAGCGGGCGGCGGCAGCGGGATCGGGCATTGGGGCGTCAGCCCTGGCCGGGGCGGACGCCAGGGCGAGGAGGAGAATGGGCAGCATTTTCATGGCCGCCCATTGTGGGGCAAGGTCTTGCCCCTAGGAAGGGTACTGTGAACTTAGTGCAACAGCACGGGCTGGCTCATCAGCGCTTCGTAACTGCCCAGGAAATCGTCGATCTCCTCGATGGTCGGCTCGCTGGCAATCAATTCGTTAACATCGCGGCGGAAGGTCTGTGCCATGACTCCGGCAATGAAGATTTCGCGTTTGCCGCCTTTGTCGACGATCTCGTAACCGCCGAAGCGCAAGGCTTCCAGGCTACGGTCCGCGCCAAATTCGACCACACTGTATTGCTCGCTGTTGTATATGAGATTCATATGGCTTCCTTCACAGTTCCGTTACCAAACCGAGATGGGGCTGTGGTCCGCCGAATTCAAGCGGCCAGTTCATACGGCCAGTTCGGGCTCCAGGCGCAGCAGGGCGTCGTAAGGAGCCGCGGCAAGCATGGCGCGCAGGCGGTCGACATGGGTGGCGTCCGCCAGGCTGATAAAGAGCTGCGCCGGGGGACGGCGCAAGAGACGATTCAATGTAACACGCAAAACCAGGTTACCGGCGCAGCATAGGCAGCCGGGAGCGATGCGCAGCACCTGCGGCTGCCATGCCGGAGGGTCACTTTCATCATACACCAAAGGGGAATTGCCGTCGGCCAAACCTTCCAGGATGATGGCCGTGGGAACGCCAGGCGACAAAACGGCCGCGATCGCGTTCTCACGCGCCGCGGCCGTTGCTCCTGTTACCAGCGTGGTCGGGGTCAAGCCTGGTTCTTCTTGGACAGCTTGCCGGGCTCCACGCCCAGTTGTTTCAGCTTGCGGTACAGGTGGGTGCGTTCCAGCCCGGTCTTCTCGGCCACGCGGGTCATGCTGCCGCCTTCGCGGCCCAGGTGGTGTTCGAAGTACATGCGCTCGAACGCGTCGCGCGCTTCGCGCAGCGGCAGGTCGAACGACAGGTTGAAGATCGGGTTGTCGCCATTGACCGCACGCGCCATGCCCAGGTTATGGGTCACCGGCTGCTGCGCCACCTGCGCCTGGCCAAAGCCGCTGCTTTCCTCGGCCGGCGCCGGCATTACCGGACGCGCCGCCATCACCGGCGCGCGCACGGCTTCCTGGGCGCGGCTCAGGCCAGCCTGCACCGCCTTCAGCAGCTTTTGCATCGCAATCGGCTTCTCCAGGAAGTTCAGAGCGCCGATGCGCGTTGCCTCCACCGCGGTATCGATGGTGGCGTGGCCGGACATCATGATCACCGGCATGGTCAGCAAGCCATCGCGCTGCCATTCCTTCAGCAGCGTAACGCCGTCCGTGTCGGGCATCCAGATGTCGAGCAAGACCAGGTCGGGCGCCCCGGCGGCACGTGCCTGGCGTGCCTGCTGGGCGTTTTCCGCCAGCGTGACCGCGTGGCCTTCGTCGCCCAGGATTTCCGAGAGCAACTCCCGGATGCCCATTTCATCATCTACTACCAGAATGTTTGCCATGTATCCCTTGCCCCTTCCCTCTTTTTTATCGCTTTCTACGCAGGCATTCTATACCTGTCGGCGCGACATTGATTTTATTAGTTCAACAATATTATGCCAACTACACCGGCGCCAACTTTAACAGCAAAATTAGCACCGAGGCACCACTTCTATCGTCACGGTTCTGGATATCGATCCTGCCCCCGTGTTCCTCGATAATTTTTTTCACCATCGCCAGGCCCAAACCGGTGCCCTTCGCCTTCGAAGTCACGTACGGTTCAAAGGCGTTTGCCAGGATTTTAGGCATGAAGCCGGGGCCATTGTCCGAGATCGAAAGGCGCACCGCAATACGGGTGCCGCCGTCCGCGCTCTGGTAGATGATGCCCTCCGTGACCACGTCGATGCGCGGCTCGGCGTCGGCAGGCGGATGCTCCTGCAGCGCGTCCTGCGCATTTTGCAGCAGGTTGTGGATCACCTGGCGCAATTGGGTCTCGTCGCCCATCACCATGGGCAGGGCCGGCGCCAGGTGGGCGTGGATGATGTCGTTGCCCTCCCCGCTGATGTACAGGTGCAGGATCTCCTCGACCAGCGAGTTCAGGTCCAGCGGCTGCAGCACGGCAGGCGGGGTGCGGGCGTAATCGCGGAAGTCGTCCACCATGCGTTTCATGGCGGAGACCTGGTTGACGATGGTGGTGGAGGCTTTGTTGAGCAATTCCACATCGGGGCCGGACAGCTTGGATTCAAGCTTCATTTGCAGGCGTTCCGCCGACAGCTGGATAGGCGTCAGCGGGTTCTTGATTTCGTGGGCCAGGCGGCGCGCTACTTCGCCCCAGGCGATCGAGCGCTGGGCTGAGATCACGTCGGTGATATCGTCGAACACGACGATGTAGCCGGCGCCGGTTTCCAGCGGCAGGCGCGAGCCGCGCGTCAGCAGGATCAGTTCATTTTCGTCGGCACTGCCGGGCGGGCGCGGGATCTCGATCTGGCGCTGCCAGTGCAGGCGCGCCACGTTGCGGCCGGCGGCGGTCTGCGCGCTCTGCGCCGAGAAGGCGTTGATGATGGCGGCGGCGAATTCCTGCATGCCTTCGACCTGGGCCAGCGGCTGGCCGATCAGGGTCACGCCGGCGTGCTGCAGGATGCGCTCGACCGAGTCGTTGCAGGTGACCAGGCGGAATTCGGAGTCGAGCACCATCACCCCCGCCGACATGTTCGCCAGCACCGATTCCAGGTGGGCCTTGGCGTTCTGCAGCGCGATGCGGTTGCGCTCCACCGCGCTGCGCGCTTCGGACAGCTGGCGCGTCATGGTGTTGAAGGATTGGGTCAGCGTGCCCAGTTCGTCCGAGCTGGCGACGATCGGGCGCGGCGACAGGTCGCCCTCTGCCACGGCGCGGGTACCTTCGGCCAGCAGCAGCAGCGGCTGCGCCAGGTCGTTCGCGATCAGGAAGGCGGCGGCAATCGCGCCGAACACCGCCAGCAGCAGGGTCAGGGTCAGCGTCTCGGTGTACATCTTGCGCAGGCCCTGGCGCGCCACGTAGCGCTCCTTGTATTCGGAGAAGGCGGTGCGCAGCATTTCGCCGTTGCTGGCCAGCTTCTGCGGCACGGCCTGGATGATCTGCAGGTAGCGCGGCGCCAGGTGCGCGCCGGACGGCTGCACCGGATCGGGAATGGCCATCAGCACGCGCAGGCGCAGCACGCTGTTGGCGTCCGGCGGCGCCGGCGGCGGCGCGCCGACGCGGTCGTCGCGCAGCTCGCCGCCGCCTTCGTAGGCGGCATAGGAAGGGTCTTCCTTGGCCTTGTTCAGCATGGCGGCGCTTGGCAGGTCGGCCGACAGGTTGACGCGGCGCTCGCCCATGGCGGAAACAATCAGGCCGCCGTCGGCGTCGACAATGATGGCGCTCTGCGTGCCGGGGTGGCGGCGCACGAAGCGCGCCAGCGTGGCCGGGGCGGCATAGAACGGGTCTTCCGCCAGCTGGCGCACGGTGCCGCGCGCCTGGGCTTCCAGTTCGGCCAGCGATTCGTCCAGCGCGGAGCGGCCCAGGTCCAGGCCCGCGTCCAGCGCCTCCTCGACCCGGACGTTGAACCAGGAATCGATGGAGTGCGACACGAACTGCACCGACACCAGGAAGATCACCAGCCCGGGCAGCACGCCGATGGCGGCAAACAGCACCACCAGCCTTGTCATCAGCTTGGAGCCGAACTTGCCGCTCTTGTAGCGCGAATAAAGACGGAACAGGGACACGCCGACCAGCAGCACCAGCGCCACCGCGACGGAGGCGTTCAGGCCAAGCAGCCAGCCGTAATAGCGGTCGAAGAAGCCGGAGTTGTCGGACGCGGAGGCCAGCAGGAACAGCAGGATGCTGCAAATCGCGCCGGCGACGACAAACAGGTACCTGAGGGCAGACTTCACTTACTCAGCCCTGTACTGGAAGGTTTTTTTGTTGGACGCCAGGCGCCACTCGCTGTTGTTGAAGGCATTCACCTGGATCGGCTTGGGCAGGTAATCCTTGTCCATGCCCATGCGCAGGGTCACGTTATACGTTTTGCCCACCTCCAGGGCGCCGCGCGGTGCCACTACCCAGCGGGTAGGACGGCGGATGAAAAACAGTGCTTCGTCCAGCGTGGCGAAAGGCTGCGCCACCGAGCCGATGATCTTGACGTGGTACTGGCGGGTCAGCACGTCGTACCACAGTTTGTGGGTGCGCTTGGCGGTGACGGCTTTTTCGTCGAACCAGTACCAGCGCGGGCGGGTGAAGCTGATTTCAGTGGTGAAGTGCAGCGAGACGCCGGACTGCACGGCGTCTTCCAGGCCGTGGCTCAGCTCAAAGGAATAGTTGGCGGACAGGCGGTAGCCCTCTTCCGCCGCTTCGATATAGGCGCGCGTGATCTCCACCGATTCATCGGAGGCACGGGCGGCGTGCGGCAACGCACACGCAAGCGTTAACAGCAACTGCCAGCAAAGGAGTCGAAAAAATCTTTGGATCACTTGCCTGGTGCTCGTCAAAGGGTCACGCATCTTTCCGGAACAATGCGTAGAACAATCCATCGTGATCCTGCTCGGCGCCGCCCAAAGGCAGCAATTGGCCGGGTGCATCGAGGCGGGTGGCGCGGTTGCGCACCGCGAAAGCGGCCGCCTGCGCCTCGGACTCCTGCGGCCACAACGAACATGTCACGAACAGCAATTTACCACCGGGGGCGAGCATTTTCCAAAGATTGTCGAGAATTTGCGACGAAAGTGTTGCAAGTTGACGGGTGTCGCTCTTGCGGCGCAGCCAGCGGATATCCGGGTGGCGGCGCACGATGCCGGAGGCGGTGCAGGGCACGTCGGCCAGGATACGGTCGTACTGCTGGCCGTCCCACCAGGCGTCGGTTTGCGCTTCAGCGGGCTGCAGGGTTGCCTGCAATTGCAGGCGGTCCAGGTTTTCCTGCACGCGTTGCAGGCGCTTTGGATCGGCGTCCAGCGCTGTCAAATTGACATCGGCCAGTTCCAGGATGTGGCAGGTCTTGCCGCCGGGGGCGGCGCAGGCGTCGAGCACGCGCATGCCATTTTGTACATCCAGCAGCGGGGCTGCCAGCTGGGCGCCGGCGTCCTGCACCGAGACGTCGCCTTCTGCGAAGCCTGGGATTTGCTGGACCGGGACCGGCTTGGCCAGGCGGATCGCGGATGGGCCGATCTGCTGCGCTTCAATGCCTTCCGCGGCCAGGCGCGCCAGGTAGTCCTGCGCGCTGGTGCGGCGCACGTTGACGCGCAGGGTCAATGGCGGGGCTTCATTGCCGGCGGCCAGCAGCTCCTGCCATTGTTTTGGATAGGCGGTGATGACGGCGTCGATCCACCATTGCGGGTAGTTGTATTTGGCCTCTGGATGCTCCAGCGCTTCTTCCATCAGCACGTCTTTCTCGCGCAGGAAGCGGCGCAGCAGGGCGTTGACCATGTTTTTCGCGCGCGCGGTGTCCGGGTGGGAACCTGCGGCGGTGACTGCCTGGTCGACCACGGTGAAGGCTTCGTATGGTGCTGGGCTGCCGTCGGCTGGCACGATCAGCGGCAGCGCCACCGACAGCAGGGCTGCCACCATCGGGTCCGGCGCTTTTTCCGCCATGAAGCTGATCAGCATCTCGCTCAGGGCCAGCTGGCGCATGGCGCGGTAGCTGATGTCCTGGATTGCGCCGCGGGCTTGCGGGGTGGCGTTGTTGTTAGCAAAAATGCCAGCCAACGCTTGCGGCAGCGCTACGCCTTGCTGGACTTGCACCACGGCGCTGGCGGCGCCCAGCATGGCAAATGCCAGGGAGTCCTGTTTCAGGTCTGCCTTGAAATCGGTCTGGACCCGCGGTTTCAGGTCGCGGTGGTGGCTTTCGCGCACGGCTGGCTTGCCTGCAGGAGCGCGCGATGGCGCGCCTGCCCCGGATGCCGCGGGCTTGCGCGCGCCCCAAGGCGAGCCGGAAGCGGCGCCCTCACCGCGAGTATCGCGGTCGCCGCGCTTGCCGTGCTCCGAACGCGAATCATTGCGGAACTCGGCGCCTTCCCGACGCCCGAAGCCACGCTGGCCACCCTCGCCGCGCAATTCGCGGTCGCCGCGCGGGCCGAAGCCACCCTCGCCTCCCTGGCGTGGGCCGGCAGCGCGTGCGCCACCCTTGGCACCCTCCCCGCCCGTACGAGGCGCCTTGCCAGCCGGCGCAGCCGGTTTCGCCGGTTTCGCCGAAGGTTTGAGGGATAAAGTTGGGCGCTCTTTCTTAGTCATTGCAATCCTGTCATCGCGCCCGCCAGCCGGCGGAGCGGCCGGGGAGGCCGTCTATTCGCGGAAAATCTGTGAAAACCACGATTGTAACCGGGATGGCACCCGTAACCCCTTGTTTTGACCCGATTTACCCGCTCTGGCAAACAAGTATAATGTCCCACTTTCAGACGTTTATATAGAGGCAGGCCAAGCGCCGCCCAGCCATCCACATGCTCGCCCAACAAAAGCAAGAGATCATTTCCCTGTTCCAGGCCGCCCTGAACCCTATCCTGGAAGGTTCCGACGTTAAAGCCAACGTAGTGCTGGAACGCCCACGCGACGCCAGCCACGGCGACGTGGCCTGCAATATCGCCATGCAGCTGGCCAAGCAGCTGAAAATGAACCCGCGCGAACTGGCGCAAAAGATCGTCACCGCCCTGCAGGAAAACCCAGCCGGCAAGCAGCTGGTGGCCGCCGCGGAAATCGCCGGCCCAGGCTTCATCAACCTGCGCGTGACCGACGCCGCCAAGCAGTCCGTCGTGAAGACCGTGCTGCAGCAAGGCGCCGCCTTCGGCCAGAGCGAAGCGCTGGCCGGCAAGAACGTCATCATCGAATTCGTCTCCGCCAACCCGACCGGCCCGCTGCACGTAGGCCACGGCCGCCAGGCGGCCCTGGGCGACGCCCTGTCCTCCCTGTTCGAAGCGCAAGGCGCCAAGGTCACCCGCGAGTTCTACTACAACGACGCCGGCGTGCAGATCCAGACCCTGGCCACCTCGGTCCAGTGCCGCGCCAAAGGCTTCAAGCCGGGCGACGCCGAATGGCCTGAATCGGCCTACAACGGCGACTACATCGCCGACATCGCCGCCGACTTCCTGGCCAAAAAGACCGTGTCCGCCTCCGACGGCCAGCCGGTCACCGGTTCGGGCGACGTGGAAGACATCGAAAACATCCGCGCCTTCGCAGTGACCTACCTGCGCAACGAGCAGGACATCGACCTGCAAGCCTTCGGCGTCAAGTTCGACAACTACTACCTGGAATCCTCGCTGTACTCCGACGGCAAGGTGGAGAAAGCCGTGGAAGCGCTGGTCGCCAACGGCCACACCTACGAAGACGGCGGCGCCCTGTGGCTGCGCACTACCGACTACGGCGACGACAAGGACCGCGTGATGCGCAAGACCGACGGCGGCTACACCTACTTCGTGCCGGACGTCGCCTACCACATCGTCAAGTTCCAGCGCGGCTTCACCCAGGCCATCAACGTGCAGGGCTCCGACCACCACGGCACCATCGCCCGCGTACGCGCCGGCCTGCAAGCCGTCGGCCTGGGCATCCCGCAAGGCTTCCCTGACTACGTGCTGCACAAGATGGTCACCGTCATGAAAGACGGCGCCGAGGTGAAGATCTCCAAGCGCGCCGGCTCCTACGTCACCGTGCGCGACCTGATCGAATGGTCCGGCGGCGGCGACATCACCAAGGGCCGCGACGCAGTGCGCTTCTTCCTGATCTCGCGTAAAGCCGACACCGAATTCGTGTTCGACGTCGACGTCGCGCTCAAGACCTCGGACGAAAACCCGGTCTACTACGTGCAGTACGCCCACGCGCGTATCTGCCGCATGCTGGAAAACTGGGGCGGCGACGAAGCCACCGTGGCCAACGTCGACCTGTCGCCGCTGACCGCGCCGACCGAAGCCACCCTGCTGGCCGCACTGGCCCAGTACCCTGAAGTACTGGCCCGCGCCCAGGCCGAACTGGGCCCGCACCAGGTAGCCTTCTACCTGCGCGACCTGGCTGCAGCGCTGCACTCGTTCTACTTCGCCGAAAAAGTACTGGTGGAAGACGAAGCCACCAAGCTGGCCCGCGTGGCGCTGATGGTCGCCACCCGCCAGGTGCTGCGCAACGGCCTGGCGCTGATCGGCGTATCCGCTCCTAACCAAATGTAAGGATGTAAGGACCACATGGCATTTCGCTCCCTGCGCAGCTTGCGTTCGCAACAAGGCAACACCCTGGTTGGCATCGTCATCGGCCTGGTTATCGGCCTGGTCATCGCGGTCGTGGTCGCGCTGATGATCACCAAGGGCCAGTCCCCGTTCTCCGAGCGCAGCCCGGGCAAGAACGGCAAGCCGGCCGATGAAGCATCCGGCCAGATCGCCGATCCGAACAAGCCGATGTACGGCAGCAAGGACGCCGTGCGCAAGGCCAACAGCGAGTTCGAACGCGATGCGGTGAAGCCGCCGCCGGCCGACGAACTGCAGAAGGTGGTGGATACCATCCAGTCGCAAGGCCATGCTCCGGCCAAGCCGGCGGCACCAGCCCCGGCGCCGGCCGCCACCTCCCCTGCCGCCCCGCCGCCAGTCAACAGCGCCGCACCGCCGGCGCAAGCGGCGGCGCCAACGCCAGCGCTGCCGGGCGAAGAGAAGTTCGTGTACTACCTGCAGGCCGGCGCCTTCCGCGAAGCTGCCGATGCGGAAAACACCCGCGCCAAACTGGCCCTGCTGGGCTTTGAGGCCAGCGTGTCCGACCGCAGCACCGATGCCGGCGTGCTGCACCGCGTGCGCATGGGTCCTTTCACCCAGGTGGAAGCCATGAACAAGGTGCGCGCCAAGCTGTCCGAGAACGGTATCGACGTCGCCGTCGTCCGCAACCAGAAATAAAGGGGCAGCACGATGAAACTCTTCAAGCAGATCCTGGCTGCGGCCATGTGCAGCTTTGCAATCGGCGCCGGCGCATCGCCCGCCGCACCGGCTGCCGGTGAAGAATACGTCGTGCTGATCGAACCGCAGAAGACCGACACCGGCAAGAAGGTGGAGGTCATCGAGTTCTTCGCCTATTACTGCCCTCACTGCTACGCGCTGGAACCGGCGCTGGCGGCCTGGGTCAAAAAACAGGGCGACAATATCGTCTTCAAGCGCGTACACGTGAGCAAAGGGCCCAACGTGCTGCCGCAGCAAAAGCTGTTCTTCTCGCTGTCGGCCCTGGGACTGCTGGAACAGAACCACCAGAAGGTGTTCGACGCCATGCACGTCGATAACAACCCGCTGCGCAGTGATGCGGCGGTGATCGACTGGGCCGCCAGCCGCGGCATCGACAAGAACAAATTCGCGGAAACCTATAACGGCATGGGTGTGGCGGCCATGGTGCGCCGCGCTGACCGCATGATGGGCGATTACCGGGTCGATTACTGGCCGATGCTGTTCGTCGATGGCAAGTACATGACCTCCCCTGCCGAAGCGAATAAGCGCGTCAATCCTTTGCCGGACGATGAGGCGGGACTGCATGCCAATGCGCTGCAGGTGCTGGACTTCCTGGTCGCCAAAGCCAAGGCGGAGAAGAAGTAAGCCTTGAAGCGCGTCTTCATCACCGGCGCTTCCAGCGGCATCGGCGCGGCTTTGGCGGCGTATTACGCAGCCCAAGGCTGCACGCTTGGCCTGCTGGCGCGCCGCGGCGATTCCCTTGCGGCGCTGGTCGCCTCCTTGCCCAATCCTGGGCTGCACCGCGCCTATCCGGCCGACGTGACCGACCACGCTGCAGTGCGCGCGGCGGCTGAATCGTTCCTGGCTTATGCCGGCGGCTGCGATATCGTCATCGCCAGCGCGGGCATTTCCCACGGCACCATCACCGAACAGGCGGACGACTTGCCGGTGTTTGCATCCATTATCGCTACCAATGTCACGGCTACCGTCGCGACCTTTGCGCCCTTCGTGGCCGCCATGCGCGCGCAGGGCACGCCGGCGCGCCTGGTCGGTATCGGCAGCGTGGCGGGCGTGCGCGGTCTGCCGGGCGGCGGCGCTTACAGCGCGTCGAAGGCGGCGGTACGTACCTACTGCGAATCGCTGCGGGTTGAATTGCGCGGCAGCGGGGTCAAGGTGGTGACCATCGCGCCGGGCTATATCGATACGCCGATGACGCAGAAGAACAAGTACGCCATGCCGTTCCTGATGCCGCCCGCCGATTTCGCGGCCTCTGCCGCGCGCAGCATTGAGCGCGGCGCCAGCTACCGCGTGATCCCGTGGCAGATGGGCGTGCTCGCACGCATGCTGCGGATGCTGCCGAACTGGCTGTACGACATGGCTTTCGCCAAGGCGCCGCACAAGGCGCGCAAGGGTTCGCAATGAACGCATCTCCCCTCGCCGCCGAGGCCATTCACGCGCAGGTTGCGGCCAGCGCTTCGCATGTCGCCATCGAAGTCGTGGCCGAAACCGGCTCGACCAACGCCGACCTGCTGGCACGTGTGCCTTCCGCTGCCGGGCCACGTGGTCCGATGCTGCGCGGCCCGGTGCTGCGCGTCGCCGAGCTGCAAACCGCCGGCCGTGGCCGCGCAGGCCGCAGCTGGCTGTCGGCGCCAGGCGCTTCGCTGACCTTCTCGGTTGCGTGGCCGTTCCGCGCGCCGCTGCATCGCATGGTCGGCTTGCCGCTGGCTGTCGGCGTGGCGGTTGCCGAAACCCTGGCCGGCCTTGGCGTGCCAGTGCAGCTGAAATGGCCGAACGATGTACTGAAAGACGGCGCCAAACTGGCCGGCATCCTGGTCGAGACCCAGTCCGCCCCGGACGGCGCGATCTGGGCGGTGATCGGCTGCGGCATGAATCTGCTGATGCCGGACGAACTGGAAGCCGCCATCGGACGCGAAGTATCTTCCGCGCCCTGGCTGGCGCAGATGGACCGCAACACCTTGCTGGCGCAGCTGCTTAGCCGCCTGTGCGCGGTGCTGGCCGAATTCGACGACACCGGCTTCGCCGCCTTCACCGAACGCTGGAATGCGCTGCAAGCCTGGCGCGGCCAGCCGGTGCGGCTGCTGGACCAGGGCGAAGTCCAGCAGGAAGGCCTGGCTGCCGGCGTCGACGACCAGGGCCGCCTGCTGCTCGACACCCCGGCCGGCCGTGTCGCCGTGCTGTCGGGTGATGTTTCGCTGAGGCTCGCACCATGAATTACGACCTGCTGATCGACGCCGGCAACACCCGCATCAAATGGGCCCTCGCCGCCCCCGGCGCCGCCCTCGGCGACTGGCACGCCCAAGGCGCCCACATGCACGCCGACGCCGCCGACCTCCCCCCCGCGCTGGCTGAGGCCGTGTCCCGTCTGGGGTGTGACCCCATGGGGGACACGGGCTCGGCGGTGGGCGCGATTGGGCGGGTGCTGATCGCCAATGTGGCGGGGCAGGCGGTGCGCGACATGTTGGCGGGCTGGCTGGCGGCGCCGCAGCTGGGCATCTCGCCGCAAGCCATCGAATGGTTCGCCTCGGTGCCACTGCGCGCGGGCGTGCGCAACGCCTACCGTAATCCTGCGCAGCTTGGGTGCGACCGGTTTGCGGCGGCCATTGGCGCGCACGCGCTGGCGCCGGGCAAGGCTATCGTGGTGGCCAACTGCGGCACCGCGACCACCATCGATGCCATCACGGCCGACGGCACCTTCCTGGGCGGCATGATCCTGCCCGGCCTGGGCCTGATGGCCAGCAGCCTGGCGAAAAACACCGCCCAGCTGCCGCAGATCAAGCCGGGCAAGCTGCCGGAAGGCTTCGCCAACAACACCGATGACGCCATCCTGACTGGCTGCCTGGCCGCGCAAGCCGGTGCGGTCGAACGCGCATTTGAGCTGCACCAGGCCGTAGAATGTATTATTTCCGGCGGCGCCGCGCCGTATATCGCGCCAGCGGTCCCCGTACCGCACCGCCATGTCGAAAATATTGTAATGATTGGCCTGCACGCCGTACTGCGCAGCGCCTGACCCGGATGGAGTACCCGTGCTGAAATTGATCTTCGCCCTGCTCGTTGCCGCCAATGCCGCGCTGTTCGCGTACGGTAAGGGCTACCTCGGCCAGTTCAGCGGCAATGAGCACGAACCGGCGCGCCTGCAGAAGCAGCAGAACGTCGACAAGCTGCAGCTGATCAACGCGAGCAAGGCCGAAGCGGCTGCCGCCGCCATCGCGCCGCCACCGCCGGTGCCGCGCGACGAGCCTGCGGCCATCGCCTGCCTGGAAGCGGGCAACTTCCTGCTGGCCGAGGCGCGCAAATTTGAAGACCGCCTGGCGCCGCTGGAACTGGGCGACCGCCAGCAGCGCCGCAACTTGCCGGGCCAGGAAGTTTCGAGCTACATCGTGCATATCCCGCCGCAAGGCAGCCGCGCCGCCGCCGAGAAGAAGGCGGACGAGTTGCGCAACCTGGGCGTGAACAACTTCTTCGTGTTGAATGACAGCTCGCCTCTGCGCTGGGGGATTTCGCTGGGCGTATTCCGCACCGAAGCGGCAGCCCAGGCGCAGCTGGCGGCATTGAACAAGCAGGGCGTGCAAAGCGCCCGCGTGGCGCCGCGCTACACCGGCAGCAAGCAGCTGATCTACCAGTTCCGCGACATCAGCGAGGAAACCAAGTCCCGCATCGACAAGATCGTCGCCAAATTCCCTGAGCAGGAAACCCGTTCCTGCACTAACGTTCGATAACGATCGGCTTCAGCTTCAGGCTTGATGGCAGCGCTTTGCCCGCTGCCTGCGCCTCTTCGCGCGTGGCGTAGGGACCCGCGAACAGGCGGTAGAACTTGCCGGCTTGCTCAACGTCCAGCGTGAGGCCGGCGTCGGTCGATTCCAGGCGCTTGCGCAGTCCGTCCGCGCCGTCGGCACGCGTGTAGGAACCCAGTTGCAGGTAGAAGCCAGGCGCCGGTGCGCCGCCTGCCAGCGTCGCGCGCGCCCGGCTGTCGCCGTCGGAGGAAACCAGCATCGGCGCGGCCTTGGGCATGGCACCTGACTTGCGGGCAGCGATCATGCGGTCGATTTCGGCTGGCGGCAGGTGTACCACTTCCAGCTGGCTGCTGCCGTTCACGAGCAGGCCAAGCTTGAGCGCCGCCGTGTAGGACACGTCGATAATGCGCGAGGAATGAAACGGGCCGCGGTCGTTGATGCGCACCACTACCGAGTTGCCATTGCCGATATTGGTCACCCGCGCGTAGGACGGGATCGGCAGCGTCGGATGCGCCGCTGTCATCTTGTACATATCGTACAGCTCACCGGACGAGGTGCGCTGGCCGTGGAATTTCTTGCCGTACCAGGTGCCCATGCCGCGCTGCTTGAAGTCCGAACCGAGCGCGATCGGCGTGTAGGTCTTGCCGAACACTACGTAGGGTTTGTTGGAGCCTGGCCGCAGCGGATCGTTGCGCACCTCCGCATCCGGCGTCTCTAGCAGTCCCGGTGGCGGATTCTCGCCCGGGCCGTCATCCTGGTAATAGGCGCCGCGCCCCGAACCGGCGGCCGGCAGCACGGGGATGCCCGGCTGCGGCTTGCTGGTGATCGGCGCCGGCGGCGTGCGCTGCGGGGAATCGCTCGTCGTGCTCGTGGTGCCGCAGGCGGCCAGCATTGCGGCGGCGGCCAGCGGCAGCAGGCGGAATGCGCGCATCATGTCTGCACCAGCTTTCTATGGCGCTGGATCGACATCAGGATGCCGGACGCCAGGCCCAGGGTCAGCAGCGCCGTGCCGCCATAGCTCATGAACGGCAGCGGTACGCCAACCACCGGCAGGATGCCGCTCACCATGCCCATATTGACGAAGGCATAGGTGAAAAAAATCATGGTAATGGCGCCGGCCAGCAAGCGCGTGAACAGGTTCGGTGCGCCGGAGGCGATCATCAGGCCGCGCCCGATCAGCATCAGGTAAAGCACCATCAGGATCAGGTTGCCGATCAGGCCGAACTCCTCCGAATACACGGCGAAGATAAAGTCGGTGGTGCGTTCTGGGATGAATTCCAGGTGGGCCTGGGTGCCTTGCGTCCAGCCCTTGCCGGTAATGCCGCCCGAGCCGATGGCAATGGTCGACTGCAGGATGTGGAAGCCCTTGCCCAGCGGGTCGGAAGTCGGGTCGATCAGCGTCATGATGCGTTCGCGCTGATAGTCGTGCATCATCGACCAGGCGACCGGCAGGCAGGCCGCGCCCACCGCACCCAGCGCCACGATGGCTTTCCAGGACAGGCCGGCCAGGAAGATCACGCAGGCGCCGGCCGCCACCACCAGCAGCGCCGTGCCGAGGTCGGGCTGGCGGGCGATCAGGAACACCGGCACCATCAGCAATGCGGCGCCCAGTGCGTAGGCGGTCCAGCGCAACTGGCCGTGGCGCTGCTGGAAGTACCAGGCCAGCATCAGCGGCACCGCGATCTTGGCGAATTCAGACGGCTGGATCTGCGCGAAGCCCAGGTTCAGCCAGCGTCGCGCGCCCAGCTTGATGGTGCCGAACAGCGCCACCGCCACCAGCAGCGACACCGTCACCACATAGGCCGGCAGCGCAATGCGCATCATGTTCTGCGGCGAGATGTTCGCCACCACCCACATCACGAAGAAGGACATGGCGATATTGCGCAGCTGGTCCTCAATCTTGCCGGGAATGCCGATACTGGCCGAATACAGCGCGACCAGGCTGGTCGACAACAGCAACACGATGACCAGCATCAGCGGTGCGTCAAACACGGTCACATAGGGGCGCATGCGCCGCCACAGTGAACGCCTTTCATTGATAGGCATGCTGCCTCCTTAATCTCTCTTGCGCGGCGGTGCCGCCGGCGGCTTCTGGTCCGCCGGGGCGGGCGCGGGTGCTGGCGCCTGCGGTGCCGGCTGGCCCGCATCGCCCTGCTGCTGCGCGCGGCGTTCGGCGGCGGCTTCCACGTCTTCCGCCGGCAGGTCTTCCAGCGGAACGGTGACCGCGTCTTCCTTCGGCACCTTGGTCGTTTCTTTTTCGGTCGGGCGCTTGCCCAGCAGCCAATAGTCCAGCACTTTACGCGCGATCGGGGCTGCCGACGTGCCGCCGAAACCGGCGTTCTCCACAATCAGCGCCAGCACGATCTTGGGCTTGTCGGCCGGTGCGAAGGCGGTGAACCAGGCGTTGTCGCGCAGGCGCTCGTCGATCTTGGCGGCGTTGTACTTCTCGTTGGCCTTGATCGCCACCACCTGCGCGGTACCGGTCTTGCCACCCACGGTATAGCCAGCGTTGAGGAAAGCGCGGTAGCCGGTGGCGCCCGGTTCAGTGGTCACGCCCACCATCGCCTCCTTGATGAAGTCGATGTTTTCCTGCTTGAGCGGGATGCGGTAGCTTTCCTTCGGCACGGTCAGCGCGCGCTTGCGCGTGCCGCCGTCTTCGATGATCTTGACCAGGTGCGGCTTCATCACCACGCCGTTATTGGCCAGGTTGGCCACCGCGTGCGCCACCTGCAGCGGCGTGTAGTTGTTGTAGCCGGAGCCGTTGGAGACGGAAATCGTGTCGCCGCCAACCCACTTGCCGGCCTGCGGGTTCTTCTTGAAACGCGAGCGCTTCCATTCCTGCGACGGCAGCACGCCCTTCTTCTCGTTTTCCAGGTCGATGCCGGTCAGCTGGCCGAAACCGAAAGGCTTCATGAAGTCGTGGATCAGATCGATCCCCATGTCGCGGCCCAGGATGTAGTAGTAGGTATTGCAGGACACCACGATCGACTTGCGCATATCCACCGTGCCGTGGCCGCCGACCACGTCGTCGCGGAACTTGTGCGAGCCGAGGTAGAAGAAACCCGGGTCGTGGATCGCCTGGCTGGTGGTGCGCTTGCCGGTTTCCAGCGCCGCCAGCGCCATGAAAGGCTTGAAGGTGGAGCCGGGCGCGTAGGTGCCGGACAGCGGGCGGTTCATCAGCGGCTTGTCGAGCGAGGTATTGAGCTCGTTCCAGCTTTGCGAGTCGATGCCGTCCACGAACAGGTTGGGGTCATAACCGGGGCGCGAGACATAGGCCAGCACGTCGCCGGTGGTCGGCTCGATCGCCACCAGCGCGCCACGGTATTCGCCGAAAGCCTCCTCGGCGATTTTCTGCAGTTCGATATCGATCGACAGGATCAGGTTGGAGCCCGGCGTGGCGGGAGTGCGCGACAACGTGCGGATGGCGCGGCCGCCGGCGGTCTTCTCCACTTCCTCGTAGCCGGTAATGCCGTGCAGCTGGCGTTCGTAGCTCTTTTCCAGGCCTTCCTTGCCGATATGTTCGGTGCCGTTGTAATTGGCTTCGTATTCGGTGCCTTCCAACGCCTTGGCTTCGGCCTGGTTGATGCGGCCGATGTAGCCGATCACGTGCGAGGCCACCTCACCCAGCGGGTACTGGCGGAACAGGCGGGCCTGGATATCCACGCCCGGGAAGCGGAAGCGTTGGGCCGCGAAGCGCGCCACCTCTTCATCAGTCAGGCGGCTGCGCAGCGGGATGCTGGTGAAGCTCTTGGATTCCTCCATCAGCTTCTTGAAGCGGCGGCGGTCTTTCGGCTCGATCGCCACCAGCTTGGCCAGTTCGTCGATCACCTCTTCCAGCGGCTGCGCTAGTTTGGACGGCGTGATCTCCAGCGTGATGGCCGAGTAGTTCCGCGCCAGCACCACGCCGTTGCGGTCCAGGATCAGGCCCCGGTTCGGCACGATCGGCACCACGGCGATGCGGTTGTCTTCGGCCTTGGCGATGTAGTCGCTGTGCTTGATCACCTGCAGCCAGATGAAACGCGCCAGCAGCAGCGAGAAGCAGAAGAACACCAGTCCGCCCAACACGGACAGTCGCACCCGGAAGCGGTGCAGGTCTTGCTCTGTATTCTTAAACTCGGTCATGCTCAGATCGGGCGGGTGTGGTCTTTATCCACGGCGCGGCGCTGCGGCGCCAGCAACAGCATGGTGGCCAGTGGCCACAGCAGCGCGGCTACCAGGCTTTCGATGAAGAAGAACCAGCCGGGGAATTTGCCGGCCACCATGAAGCGCACCAGCATCTGCACGGTTTGCGCCAGTAGCAGCAGCGGCAGCACGTGCAGGATCTGCGTGCTGACGCGGAACCACAGGATCCGGCGGTGCAGCATGATGGCGAAGTAGGACAGCAGCGTGTACGACAACGCGTTCTCGCCCAGCAGCGAGGCGTCGTGCACGTCCATCAGCAGGCCGAGGCAGAAGGCGGTGCCGATGCCGACCTTGCGCGGCTGGTGCACGCCCCAGAACACCAGGGTCAGCGCCACGAAGTCCGGCGCGGCGATAAAGCGGCCCCAGGGCAGCATATTGAGCAGCACGGCGCAAAA
Source organism: Pseudoduganella sp. OTU4001 (assembly GCF_038440195.1). Classification (NCBI taxonomy): domain Bacteria; kingdom Pseudomonadati; phylum Pseudomonadota; class Betaproteobacteria; order Burkholderiales; family Oxalobacteraceae; genus Pseudoduganella; species Pseudoduganella sp. OTU4001. The sequence continues at coordinate 30,066 of NZ_JASATG010000038.1, forward strand.
CAGGCTGAAGGCGATGAACAGCGGGCTGACGGGCAGCAGGATGTATTGTGGACGGTTCATCGGGTCGCCTCCTTCGGTGCCGGCGCAGCCGGCGGCGTGCTAAGCGTCGGCGTCATGCCGGCCGGCGCAGCGCCCTGCGGCGCGTGTGCCGGCGCAGCTGCGGCTGGCGCGGCGGCGGCAGCCTTCTCAGCCGCTTCCTTGGCCTTCTTCTTGGACGGCTTGGTCACCGGCTCCTCCTCCGGAGGGCGCGGCGGCATATCCGGCAGCGACATCAGGATCAGCAGCGCGGTATTGCGCTCGATGCCGGCCAGCGGCGCGCACACCACGCGGCCAAAGGCGCCGGAAGCATTGCTTTCCACCTGCACCACGCGCGCCACAGCCAGGCCGGCCGGATAGACGCCATCGATACCGGAGGTAATCAGGATATCGCCCACCACCACGTCGGCAGTCGGCGCCATGAACCGCAGGTCCAGGTTGCCGGACTGGCCACGGCCAACCGCCACCGAACGCAGGCCGTTGCGCAGGATCTGCACCGGAATCGCCTGCTCCTTATCGGTCAGCAGCGTGACTTCCGAGGTGTACGGGAACACGCGCGTCACCTGCCCCACCACGCCCTGGTTATCGATCACCGGCAAGCCGGTGGTCACGCCATTCTGGGTGCCGCGGTTCAGGATCACTTTGCGCGTGAACACATCGCGCGCTTCGTACAGGATTTCGGCCAGCTGCGATTTGCCCGGCACGCGCTGCTGCGCATCCAGCAGCTTGCGCAGCTGGTTGTTCTCAGCCTGGTAGAGCTGCGCCTGCTGCAAGGCCTGGGACGATGCGATCTGCTGCTGTTGCAGCAGGCTGACCTGCTTCTCCAGCTTGGACAGGGTGGAGAAGTACTCCCCCATGCCATACATCGCATCGCGCGGCAGCAGGGCGACCTTCTGCAGCGGATAAAGCACAATGCCGACGCCCTGCCGCACTGCCGACAGCGCGTTCATGCGCGAGTCGGCCAACAGCAGCGCAATCGAAATGCACGCGAACACCATCATCTTGAAACGGGCGGACGCGCCTTGCTTGAACAGTGGCGGTGGACTGTATTCCATGTCTTCCAATTAACAAGGGCAGCTCGCGCTGCCCTTTTGTTCAACCTTACTCGTAGGAGAAGATGGACCCCAGCTGGTCCATGCGCTCCAGCGCCAGGCCGGAGCCGCGCACCACGCAGGTCAGCGGATCTTCTGCCACCAGCACCGGCAGGCCGGTTTCTTCCATCAGCAGGCGGTCCAGGTCGCGCAGCAGCGCGCCGCCGCCGGTCAGCATCATGCCTTTTTCGGCGATGTCCGCACCCAGTTCCGGCGGGGTCTGTTCCAGCGCGTTCTTGACGGCGGAGACGATGTTGTTCAGCGGGTCGGTCAGCGCTTCCAGGATCTCATTCGAGGAGATCGTGAACGAGCGCGGGATACCTTCCGACAGGTTACGGCCCTTGACTTCCATTTCCTTGACTTCGGAGCCAGGGAAGGCGGAGCCGATGGCCTTCTTGATCGCTTCGGCGGTCTGTTCGCCGATCAGCATGCCGTAGTTGCGGCGGATGTAGTTGACGATCGCTTCGTCGAACTTGTCGCCGCCCACGCGCACGGAGCCTTTGTACACCATGCCGCCCAGCGAGATGATGCCCACCTCGGTGGTGCCGCCGCCGATGTCGACCACCATCGAGCCGGTTGCGTCGGAGACCGGCAGGCCGGCGCCGATTGCCGCAGCCATCGGCTCTTCGATCAGGTACACCTGCGAAGCGCCGGCGCCCAGTGCCGATTCACGGATCGCACGGCGCTCAACCTGGGTCGAACCGCACGGTACGCAAATGATGATGCGTGGCGATGGGCGGAAGAATTTGGAGTCGTGCACCATGCGGATGAACTGCTTCAGCATCTGCTCGGTGACGGTGAAGTCGGCGATCACGCCGTCCTTCATCGGGCGGATCGCCTCGATGTTGCCAGGTACTTTACCCAGCATCTGTTTTGCTTCTTTACCAACGGCCTGGATCGTTTTCTTGCCGTTCGGGCCGCCTTCCTGGCGGATTGCAACCACCGATGGCTCATCCAGCACGATGCCGGAACCGCGGACGTAAATCAGGGTGTTCGCCGTGCCCAGGTCGATGGCCAGGTCAGACGAAATATAGCGACGTAAAAAACCAAACATGTGTGTCCTGTAGGGCGCAATGCGCAAAATTCGTTTTATGGGGTATCCGGTCAAATGCAGCCGGGCGGGCATTCAGCACCAGCAGCGCATTAACCCGCGATTGTACCTTATAATCTACAGGATATTTGCCCTAAATCCACTCTATTGTGCGCGTATGCAACCGTTGAAATATGCGGTGTTAGCTGCGATTTAACTGGTGATAGGCAATCAATTCAATAAATTATCTTTCTGACAATCCCATGTCCCTGACACTGAACGACGTTAACCGCATCGCCAAACTGGCCCAGTTGGAGATGGACGAAGCCCATTCCGCCGATATGCTGGACAAGCTGAATGGCATTTTCGCGCTGGCCGAGCAAATGCAGGCTGTGGATGTCGAGGGCGTCGCCCCGCTGTCCCACCCGCTGGCCAATGCCATGCAGGTCGCCCTGCGCCTGCGTGAAGACGCGGCCACCGAGCCGAATCGCCGCGAGGAATACCAGCAAGTGGCGCCGAAGACTGAAGATGGCCTGTACCTGGTGCCAAAAGTGATCGAATAAGCGAGACAAGAAATGCACAACAAAACGATTAAAGAGCTGTCCGATCTGCTGCAAAAGAAGGAAGTCAGCGCCGTCCAACTGGCGAACCACTTCCTGGACCGTATTGAAAAAAGCGACCTGAACGCCTTCCTGCACGTGGACCGCGCGCTGACGCTGGCCCAGGCGGAAGAAGCCGACCGCCGCATCGCCGCCGGCACCGCCACGCCGCTGACCGGCGTGCCGATCGCCCACAAGGACATCTTCGTCACCAAAGGCTGGCGCGCAACCGCCGGTTCGAAGATGCTGGCCAACTACATCAGCCCGTTCGACGCCACCGTCGTGCAAAAGCTGCTGGACGCCGGCATGGTCACCCTGGGTAAGCTGAACTGCGACGAATTCGCCATGGGCTCGGCCAACGAGAACTCGGCCTTCGGCGCCGTGAAAAACCCGTGGGACAAGACTGCCATCCCGGGCGGCTCCTCCGGCGGTTCCGCGGCCGCCGTGGCTGCGCGCCTGGCGCCAGCCGCCACCGGCACCGACACCGGCGGCTCGATCCGCCAGCCAGCCGCTTTCTGCGGCATCACCGGCATCAAGCCAACCTACGGCCGCGCATCGCGCTTCGGCATGATCGCTTACGCCTCCTCGCTGGACCAGGCAGGCCCGATGGCGCAAACCGCGGAAGACTGCGCGCTGCTGCTGTCCGCCATCACCGGTTTCGACGAACGCGACTCCACCAGCCTGACGCCTGAGCAAGGCAATGTGGCGGAAGACTACAGCCGCGACCTGGACAAGCCCTTGAACGGCCTGCGCATCGGCGTACCGAAGGAATACTTCGGCGAAGGCATCGCCGCCGACGTGGAAAAGGCCGTGCGCGCCGCGCTGGCCAAGTTCGTCGAACTGGGCGCGACCCTGGTCGACATCTCGCTGCCGAACACCGCGCTGTCGATCCCCGCCTACTACATGATCGCCCCGGCCGAAGCCTCGTCCAACCTGTCGCGCTTCGACGGCGTGCGCTACGGCCACCGCGCCGAAGGCTACAAGGACCTGCAGGACATGTACAAGAAGAGCCGCGCCGAAGGTTTCGGCGTGGAAGTGCAGCGCCGCATCATGGTCGGCACCTACATCCTGTGCCACGGCTACTACGACGCCTACTACCTGAAAGCGCAGAAGATCCGCCGCAAGATCGTGCAGGATTTCGCCAATGTGCTGGGCAGCCAGTGCGACGTGATCATGGGCCCAGTGGCGCCAACCGTAGCTTGGGACCTGGGCTCGAAGGCCGACGATCCGGTAGCGAACTACCTGGCCGACATCTTCACCCTGTCCACCAGCCTGGCCGGCCTGCCTGGCATGTCCATCCCTTGCGGTTTCGGCGAAGGCGAAAAGAACGCCAACCGCCCGGTCGGCCTGCAAATCATCGGCAACTACTTCGCTGAAGCGAAGCTGCTGAATGTGGCCCACCAGTTCCAGCAAGCGACTGACTGGCATAAACGTGCCCCGACCGGCATCTGATAAGGAATAAGAATATGGAATGGGAAGTCGTCATCGGTATTGAGAACCACGTACAGCTCACTACCGAATCCAAAATTTTCAGCGGCTCGCCGACCAAGTTCGGCGCCGAACCAAACACCCAGGCCAGCCCGGTTGACCTGGCGCTGCCAGGCGTGCTGCCGGTGATGAACAAGCAAGCCGTCGACCGCGCGATCCGCTTCGGCCTGGCCGTGGGCGCGAAAGTCGCCCCGCAGTCGATCTTCGCCCGCAAGAACTACTTCTACCCTGACCTGCCGAAGGGCTACCAGATCTCGCAGTTCGAAGACCCGGTGGTGCAAGGCGGCCAGCTGACCTTCGGCTACGAGAAGGACGGCCAGTTCGTCACCAAGACCGTGAACCTGACCCGTGCCCACCTGGAAGAAGACGCCGGCAAGTCGCTGCACGAGGACTACCACGGCATGTCGGGCATTGACCTGAACCGCGCCGGTACCCCGCTGCTGGAAATCGTGTCCGAGCCGGAGATCCGCTCCGCTGCCGAAGCCGTGGCTTACTGCAAGGCCCTGCACGGCCTGGTGATGTGGCTGGGCATCTGCGACGGCAATATGCAGGAAGGCTCCTTCCGCTGCGACATCAACGTGTCGGTGCGACCGAAAGGCCAGAAGGAATTCGGCACCCGCTGCGAGATCAAGAACCTGAACTCCTTCCGCTTCATCGAAGAAGCGGTGCACGTGGAAGTGGCGCGCCAGATCGAGCTGATCGAAGACGGCGGCAAGGTTGTGCAAGCGACCCGCTTGTACGATCCGGACAAGAAGGTCACCCGCGAAATGCGCTCCAAGGAAGACGCGCAGGATTACCGCTACTTCCCTGACCCGGACCTGCCGCCGCTGACCATCGGCGCCGACTGGATCGAGCGCGTGAAAGCCTCGATGCCGGAACTGCCAGCCGTGATGCGCGCGCGCTTCGTGGAAGAGTACAAGCTGCCGGAATACGATTCGCTGGTGCTGACCGCCTCCAAAGGCATGGCCACCTACTTCGAAGCCGTGGTTGCCGCAGCCGGCAAGGAAAACGCCAAAGCCGCCGCCAACTGGCTGATGGGCGACGTGTCGTCGACCCTGAACCGCGAAGGCGTGGAGATCACCGAAGCGCCTGTGCTGCCTGCGCAGCTGGCCGGCATGCTGAAGCGCATCGCCGACGGCACCATCTCCAACAAGATCGCCAAGGAAGTATTCGGCGCGATGTGGGAAGCCAAGTCGGAAGACCCGAACCTGGTCGATGTGATCATCGAGCAGAAGGGCCTGAAGCAGATCTCCGATACCGGCGCATTGGAAGCCATCGTCAACGAAGTACTGGCCAACAACGAGAAGTCCGTTGAACAGTACCGCGCCGGCAAGGAAGCGGCCATCAACGCCCTGATCGGCCAGGCGATGAAGGCCTCGAAAGGCAAGGCCAACCCGGCCCAGCTGACCGAGCTGCTGAAGAAGAAACTGGCTGGTTAAGCCGCCGTCGTGGCTTGTGTGGACGCCTGCAGGCGTCCACACATCCAGCGCAAGATGTCCGCAAAGATCTCCTCGCGGTTCACCTCATTGAAGTTCTCGTGATAGTTCTCGTGCTGCACATGGCATTCCAGCAGCTTGGGATCGATCATCGCCAGCAAATCCAGCGTCGCCTTCGGGTCGGCCAGTTTGTCATCCCCCGCCACCACTGCGTATAACGGCCAGCGCCAGGTCGGCATCTTCTCCGCCAGTCCCTTCTGCGCATTCTGCAGCGTCACGCCGAAGCGCACCGTGCACTCGCTCGCACGTACATTGTCCGCCTCGTCCGCGTAGTGGCGCGCCGTGATCGCCTTATCGTGCGTCAGCACATCCGTCATGGAAGCCATCGGCACCTTCATGGTCGGCGCCAGCTTGGCCAGCACGCCCGACATCTTCTCCAGCAGCGCCGGCACCTTGATCGCATTCACGTAATACGGCGACGACAGCACAAAGCCCTGCACCAGCGGATCGCGTTCCAGCCGCTCCAGTCCGAAGCGGGTGGCAATCAGTGAACCCATCGAATGTCCCATGATGAACACCGGCACGCCTTGGTAATGCTGCTTGACCCAGTGCAGGAACAGCTCCACCTCTTCCAGGAAGACAGCGAAATCCGGGATATCCACCCGCCGCGCATTCTCATGCCCGCACAGGTCGAAGGCCACGGTGGCAAAGCGGTGCTGCTTGAAGTACAGCGCCGGCGTCACATAGTCGCCCGCATGCGCCAGGCCGCCGTGGATGGCCAGCAGCACGCCCGCCGGCGACTGGGCCGGCTCCCAGATATGGATCTTGCGTTCCGCGCCATGGCGGCCTTTGAAGGTAGCGAAGCGGTCTTCGGAAAAACGGTTCATGCGGCCTCGATAGGAATGGTGCGCGCGCCCTTGCGCTGCGCGAATTGTTGGGCAATGCTGGCACGGATGGTGTCCAGCCGGCGGCTGTCGCGGTACAGCAGATTGTAGCTCTCAAACGGCACCAGCTTGCCGTCCGGCTGGGCAAAGTGGATGCAGGACTTTTTCAATGCCCGCACATCCAGCGAATAGGCGTCCATGAACTGCACGATCAGCACCCTGAACACATTGTCATAACGCAGTTCCGACGGCGCGCTGACCAGCGGTAGGCAGCACATCAGCTCCGACAGGCAATTCGCCTGCGATTCCGGCGAATGGTTGGTGGAGAACAGCTTGAATACCTGGTCCTTCACGTTGCGGTCATGCTCATACACGATGGTGTTGGCGCTGCCCTCCACCAGGGTTTGCGGGTCCATGTAGCGCGTCAGCGGCACCGCGCTGCCGCCCACCTTGACCGCATAGGCCATCGCCAGCGTGTCTGGATTGCAGGGCACCGGCACCACGTCCTGCAATGTAAACAGCGAGGATTGCTCGGCAATCTTGCGGCGGATTTCCGACACCGTCAGGCGGTGCAGGCGCGGATCATAATTCTCCACCCTGCCCGCATCCTGGATCGGCTGCAGCGTCACGCCGCGCACGCAGGGCTGGGTCATGGCGAAGTCGATGATGTCGCCGATCTCGCCGTCGTTCAAGCCTTTCTTCAGCGTCACCACCAGGGTGGTCGACAGGCCGGCTTCGTTCAGGTTATCCAACGCTTGGCGGCGGATGCGCGACAAGTCCGCACCGCGCAGTTCACGGTGCACCTCACCGCGCCGGGAATCGAACTGCAAATAGACTTCCACGCCCGGCGCGTAGCCGGCCAGGCGCTGCACAAAGGCCTTGTCCTGCGCCAGCACGATGCCGTTGGTATTGACCATGACGTGGCGGATCGGCCGCGCTTTGGCGGCATCCATGATGTCCCAGAACTGCGGGTGCAGCGTCGGCTCGCCGCCGGACAACTGCATCACATCCGCCTCGCCCTCATTGGCGACGACGGCATCCAGCATGCGCAGCACTTCCTGCAGCGGGCGATGCCGCTCGCGGTGCGTGCCGCTCTCCGCGTAGCACACCGGGCAATTCAGGTTGCAGTTATCGGTGATCTCCACCACCGACAGGCAGGAGTGCTGCATATGGTCCGGGCACAGGCCGCAATCGTAGGGGCAGCCATATTCCATCTTCGTGTTGAACTGCTGCGGCATCTCGGGATGTTTGACGAAGACTTCTCGGCACAGGCGGTAGTACTCGACATCGTCGCTGACCAGCACGCGTTCGGCGCCGTGCGCGCCGCACCACTTGTCCATGAAGACCTTGCCGTCCTTGAACAGGATCTTGGCTTCTACCGGGTGCAGGCATTCCGAGCACACCGAGGTGGTGGTGTCGTAGAACAGGTAGGGACGGGTCTTGCGGCTCATGTCGATTCCTTGACGCGCGCAGCGCGCACGCATTGCGCCACCAGCAGCGGCAGGTAGCACGCCAGCACGGCGATGCAGATCAGCTGGATGCCGCCCAGGCCCGCGCCATAGTTGTAAGGCAGCGGCTTGATGCTGTCCACCGCCAGGCGCCAGGCCAGGTAGCCAGCCAGATAAAATTTGAAGGCCAGGCCCGGCGCATGCGCCATGCGCGGCAGCCGGTGCAGGATCGCGCCGCCCCAGGCCAGGACGAACAACATGTCGTAGACCTGGGTCGGGTGGCGCGGGATCCCGTCGCCGAAGTCCAGCGCCCACGGCAAGCTGCTGGGCAGGCCATAGGTGCCATCGTGCAGGCCCGCCAGCAGGCAACCGATGCGTCCCAGCACAGTACCGGCAACCAGCGGCAGGATGAACAGGTCGCCGGTCGAATGACGGATGCCCGCCAGCTTCTTGGCAAGCTCCACGCCGAGCAGGCCACCCACCAGGCCGCCGACGATAGACTGGCCCGACGCCCAAGCCGCCAGCTGCCCGCCGTGCGTGGCCCACAGCTGCGGCCACTCGATCCAGAACGCCAGCTTGTTGCCGATCCCCGCGCCGAGGATGCAGCCGATGAATACGGGGAAGCTTCCCGCCTGCAGCACGCCGTCCTGCCCGGTGCGCCGGCGCTGCCAGCGGTACAGCTGGACGCCCACGCCAATGGCGCCCCATTCCGCAAAAAGGTGGACCAGCTGCGCAGAGCCAGCCGACAGGACGGGAATGCTCAACACGTCAGGACTTGGGGTTCCAGATGCGGTACACGGCAAAGCCGCAAACGGCCGCGATGCCCAGCCCGACCGCCGCCAGCGCCAGCAAACCCGGCTCGACCCGGCTCTCAAAGCTGATGGCGACACCGGCCAGGCCGCACAGGCCAAACCCCACCATGAAGAACAGGCAAACGGCGCTGAGTGCCAGCCGGATCAGCGTACGCATCAGGAGGAAATGCTCAGCGCAATGCCCATCTCCAGCAACAGCGTGAGGTCGGCCAGCGTGAAATCGAGGGTGGAAGAGCCCTGCTCGGGCGCGGCGGAAACAAAGGCAACGCGCAGTTCCGCCTGGATCGGCGCCACGTCGAAGGTAATGCCGCGCGCCTGGCATTCGTGCAGGTAGGCGCGGATATGGCGCATCAGGGTATCCGGATTGGGGTCCGTGCCCAGCGTGACGTAAAAGCCGTGGTCGATGCGGGTGCGGCCGGTCGGGCTGATGTCGCCCTTCTTCCAGTCGCTTTCGGGCTCGCTGGGGAGCCCGTCCCGCACATCGGCCACAGCGGCCTCGTCGCCGTTCACCTTGAGCGTTGCAATGTTCATTACTTTCCTCGTTTTAATGTTGTAAGGAAGCAATCACCAGTCTAGCACAAGGCGGCGCGGCCGCCAGTCGCGTTTATTCCACGCCGTACTTGCTACGGTAGGCGGCTACCGCGTCCTTGTATGGTGCAAGCGACGGGTCGGCCGACAGGTAGGTGAACAGGTCGGACAGGTTGCCGATCGAGATCACCGGAATGCCGTAGTTCTTGCTGACTTCCTGCACCGCCGACAGTTCGGACATCTGGCCATCCTTGCCGCCGCGCTCCATGCGGTCCAGCGCGATCAGCACCGCGCACGGCTCGGCGCCGGCGTTGCGGATCATTTCCACCGATTCGCGCACCGAGGTACCGGCCGAAATCACGTCGTCAATGATGACAACCTTGCCAGTCAGCTTGGCGCCGACCAGGGTACCGCCTTCGCCGTGGTCCTTGGCTTCCTTGCGGTTGTAGGCGAAGGAGGTGTTGCGGCCCTTGCCGGCCAGCGCCATCGAGGTGGCGGATGCCAGGGTGATGCCCTTGTAGGCCGGGCCAAACAGCATGTCGAACTGCACGCCGGAGTCCAGCAGGGTCTGGGCGTAGAAGTCGGCCAGCTTGGCCAGGGTGGCGCCGTCGTGGAACAGGCCGGCGTTGAAGAAATAGGGCGATTGGCGCCCTGCTTTAGTCGTAAACTCGCCGAATTTCAGCACTCCCGCCTGTACGGAAAACGCGATAAACTCTTGCCTCAAATTGCTCATAGTGCACCCATCTTTGTTCAAAGTGCCAGTATTTTAACCGGAACACCTATGCCAAAAATCATTTCCGCGAACCTGAACGGTATCCGCTCCGCCGCCAAGAAGGGCTTTTTCAACTGGATGGGCACAATCGACGCCGACATCATCTGCGTGCAGGAACTGAAAGCGCAGGCAGCGGACATGACGGAGGAATTCCTCAACCCGCACGGTTACCACGGCCACTTCCACTACGCTGAGAAGAAGGGCTACTCCGGCACCGGCATCTACAGCAAAGTGGCGCCGGACCGCGTGATGATCGGCTTTGGCAGCGAAGAATTCGACGCCGAGGGCCGCTATGTGCGCGCCGATTTCGGCAACCTGACGGTGATTTCGGTGTACTGCCCTTCCGGCTCCTCGTCCGAGGAACGCCAGCTGGCCAAGTTCCGCTTCATGGACCTGTTCCTGCCGCACCTGCAGCAGCTGCGCGCCGAAGGCCGCGAATTCGTGATCTGCGGCGACTGGAACATCGCCCACAAAGAGATCGACCTGAAAAACTGGAAGGGCAACCTGAAGAACTCCGGCTTCCTGCCGGAAGAACGCGCCTGGATGACCAAGCTGTTCGATGAAGTCGGCTACGTTGACGTGCACCGCGGCCTCGACCCGCGCGAAGAGCAGTACACCTGGTGGTCCAACCGCGGCCAGGCTTATGCCAAGAACGTGGGCTGGCGTATTGACTACCACGTCGCTACCCCAGGCATCGCCGCCAAGGCGCACGCCGTGTCGGTCTACAAGGAAGTGAAGTTCTCCGACCACGCGCCGCTGATCATCGACTACCACCCATAATCATTCCGGATATCGTCGAGTAACTTTACATTACTCGTCGGCATGCGCATGGCAAGCTTGGTATGTCATTGAATTCATTGAATGAATTTTCGTGGCATGTACTTTGCTTAAGCTACCTCAGCAATATGTTCGTTCGTCCAAACATAATTCACGAGGGAAATATGCGCATCTTCCAGTCGAGTTTTGGCGCCGTAGTGGCGGCCATGATGTTGCTTGTAAGCCAACCAGCCGCGGCGGGTTTCATCAATTTCGAATCCGACGCGATGGGGTTTGTTGGAAACGGCTTTACTTCGGCATCGGATCCCGGCGTCCATTTCTTCGATACCGTCAATGCGGAGCTCCAAATCCTCAGCCACCAGGCCATCGGGACGCGCGCCCTGGCGGTCAATTGGGACGACGCCAGCCAACTGCGCATGACCTTCGACTCGACCGTCAATTCGCTGAGCCTGATCTTCGGCAATGATGATCCGGAATATGCTTCGGCAAGCGCCCGCGCCTGGCTTGAACTGTTCGATGGGGCCACTTCGGTTGGCCTGGTCAGCGTGCAGGTGAACCTCAACGACCTGTCCGACCAGTCGATCGCCTTCTCCGGCGCCAACTTCAACAGCGCGGTCTTCTGGTATGGGGATGCCGCAGGCGCCGCTATCGACCTGATCGAGGTCGTCGACAACATCGCCTTCGACAACGTGCCAACACGCGACGTGCCGGAGCCAGGTTCGCTGACCTTGCTGGGCCTCGGCTTCGCCGGCTTGGCAGCAATGCGCCGCAAACAAAAAACCGCCTGAGATGCACCCGGCCAAGCGCCTGGCGCGCACCGCCGGCTTGCTGTATCTGGTGGTGGTTGTCGCCGGCATCTTCGCGCTGATGTACGTGCCGGCGCAGCTGAAGATCGGCAGCGATCCAGCTGCCGCCATGGCCAGCATCATCGCCCAGGAAGGGTTGTACCGCGCCGGCATTGCGGCCAGCCTGGTGTGCTATCTCGCCTTCCTGCTGCTGCCGCTGGCGCTTTACCGGCTTCTCAGTCCCTATGGCCGCGGCGCGGCGAGCGTGATGGTGGCGCTGGCGGTGGCCAGCGTGCCGCTCTCCTTTGCCAACGTCGGCCACCGCCTCGAAGTGCTGAACCTGATCAGCGACGCCGGCTACCTGCGCGGCATCGCACCGGACGTCCTGGCGCAGCAAGTCATGCTGTCGCTGAAGGCCTACAGCAAGGGCATGATCCTGAACCAGGTGTTCTGGAGCCTGTGGCTGGCGCCTTTCGGCTATCTCGTTTTTAAATCCGGCATCCTGCCCAAACTGCTCGGCATCCTGCTGATGGTGGGCAGCGCGGGCTACGCCTTGGAGGCGTTCGGCCACATCCTGGTGGCCGACTTTGCCGCCCTGCCCGGCGCGGACCTGCTGTCCATCCCGGCCTCGCTTGGCGAGATCGGCACTTGCCTGTGGCTCTGCATCATGGGCGCCTATAATAGCGATACAAAATCGCACGGAAGTAAAAATGAAATCAGTCCTGGTACTTTTCCTGCTGAGCATCAAGAGCAGCTACATCAATGACGAAGAGTCGGAAGCCACCGACGAACAGTTCGACACGATCCAGTTCGTGCAGACTGAAAAAGGCACCTGGCGCTTCAAGACCTTCGCCGAAGACGAGGATGTCCATCTGTGGAGCATCGAGGCCGACGGCGACCTGGCCGACCTGGCGGTGGAAACCACCAACCGCCACTACGGCGACGTCATCGATGAAGCTTTCATCATCGAGAGCGAAGACGGCGTGGAAGGCCTGCGTCGCGAACTGAAAAAGCACGGCCTCGCCGACAACCTGCAAATCTCGCCGAAAGGCCCGCTGTTCTGGGCCCCCGCCGGCTCGAAATACAGTCCTAAATCCGCGCCATCGCACTGAGCGCCAGCGCGCGTTCGGCATCGGTGGCGTAATGCCGGTCCCAGGCCTCGAGCTTGGGAGCCATCAAGCGATGCCATAGCGGCGGCACCAGCGTCAGCATCATGGTGCCGAGGTAGCCGCTGACCATCATCGGCGCTTCAGGGAACGGGTTCAAGTCCTGGTAATGCACGTTCGCATTGGCATGATGATGTGAATGGCGCGTCAGGTTGAACATGGCCCAGGAACTGACGCGGCGATTGGTATTCCACGAGTGGCGCGGCTGCACCGGCGTGTTCGGGTCGCGCACCAGCCCGTAGTGCTCCATATAGTTCACGATCTCCAGCATCGCCTTGCCCATCAAGGCGCACAGCGTGAAGTACAGCGCCGCCCGGGCGCCGCCCATGGCCCACGCCAACGCCACCAGCGCTGCGCTCATCGCATGCCCGCGAATGAACGCATTGCGCCAGCCGAACAGTGCATGCCCGCGCCGCGCCAGGCGGCGCGCCTCAATCTGCCATGCGCTGATATTGCCGCGCACCGTGGACACCAGGATGTGCCGGTACACATTGCGGCCGCGCGGCGCCGTCGCCGGATCGAGGGTGGTCGACACGTAGCGGTGGTGGCCGTACACATGCTCGATCGCAAACACCGTATCGAAGCTGAACGCCAGCAGCCAGCGCCCCACCAGCATCGAGAACGGATCTTGGGTGCGGTGCGTCAGCTCGTGCCCGGGGATGGTGCCGACCATGCCGATCATCAAACCGGTCTGCACCACCGCAGCGATGCGCTGCCAGTCCGAGGTCGCGGCGCGCGCCGCCAGTACATCGTAGCCGCTGGCCTGCGATAGCCAGACGCCAAAGCCCAGCGGGTCTGCGCTGCACACCGTCCATATCGAGATGAAGACGATCAGCGCCAGCAGCTGCAATGCCAGCCAAAGCTGCGCCGTCAGCAACCAGTGCGCGCGCAGCCGTGGCGTCGAGGTGTCGTCGCCGCCCACGATATCGCCCAGAACATATAGCGCCAGCACCGCCAGCAAACCGGTGCCGATCCAGCTGCCGCCAGCCAGCAAGGTCACGGCGGCAAACAATCCGACCAGGTGGAACAGGAGATATTTGAGGTAGTGGAAGAGGTTCATGAAGCCAATTCTCGTTGGGTTAAAAAACGGTCCGCGTGGATGCGGTCAGCGGCCAGGCCATGCGCCTGCAAGCGTTCGGCCGCGCTGTCCACCATGCCCGGTGGGCCGCACAAATAGGCGCGCGTGTCGGCGGACAGCGCCGCGCCTGCGGCGTGCACCAGCGTGCCGCGTTCTACGCTGACCACCGGCTGGTAGCGGAACGGCGCCGGCCACGCGTCCGCCAGCGCCAGGATCTCGTCCTGCGCATACAGGTCGTGCGCCCCGCGCACGCCGAACAGCAGCGTGACCGGCGGTGTGGCGCGGTCCTCAAGCGCCTGGCGCAGCATGGCGAGGATGGGCGCCAAACCGCTGCCGCCTGCCACCATCAGCGCCGGCTCCAGGCCGGGCCGCAACCAGAAATCGCCCGCCGGGCCATGCACGCTGACGCGCTGCCCCAGCAGCGGAGCCTCGTTGGCCATGGTCGACAGCTGGCCGCCGGGCACGCGGCGGATGTAGAACACCACCTGGCTGTCCGCCCGCATCGGCGTGGCGAAGGAATAACTGCGCCGCACGCCCGGCAGCGCGGCGAACGACAGCTCGGCAAACTGGCCCGCCTTGTAGTGCAAGGTATCGTCCAACTGGATGCTGAGTTCCGTGATGTCGTGGGTCAGGCGGCGCTGGCCGACCACGCGCCCGCCCACTTCGCGCCGCAGCGTGGCACGCGACAGGTCCACCTCGACCGCCACGTCGCTCAGCGGCACGCTCTGGCAGGCGAGGATGCTGCCCCTCTCGCCGCCGAGCACATAAGCGGCATCGGTCAGCTCACGCACTTCGCCCGACAGCAGACGGCATTTGCAGCTGGTGCAACTGCCCACCCGGCAGCTGTGCGGGAACGCCACCCCGGCGCGCAAGGCAGCCTGCAGCAGGGTCTCTTTCGGCTCGACGCCAATGGCGTGGCCGTTGATGTGCGCCGTCAGGGGGCGCTTTTTTCGCATGAAGGTCAACATGAGGCCAGTCTAGGCGGCGCGGCATGACAGCAGCAGGGCCGCGATTGACAAGCAGGGGTCATTTATTGACAATCGGCGCATGACCACGCACACGCTGCAATTTCCCGTCTACTACCTGCGCCAGATTGCCGACCAGCTTTCCAGTTGCGGCGTCGATATCACTGCCTGGCTGGCGCGCCATCAACTGAAGCCGGACCAGCTCAGCGACACCTCGGTCACGTTGCCTTTCCCCGCCTACTACGCTTTGCTGGAGGATGCGGTCGCCGCTTCCGGCGAACCGGCAATCGGGCTGCTGGTCGGGGCACGCCTGCCAATCAATACCCACGGCGTATTGGGCCTGGCCGCGATGAGCAGTCCCACCCTGCGCCAGACCGTTGAAATGCTGGGCCGCTTTGTCGCGCTGCGCACGCCGCTGGTCAGCATCAGCCACAGCGAGAGCGGCAGCGGGCGCAGTGGCATGCTGCGCGTCCGGATTGAAAGCGCACTGCCGCTGGGCGCCATCCATGGACTGGTGATGGAAGCGGTGACGCTGACGGTCAAGAACCTGCTGGATTTCATCGCCGGTGCGCGCCACGCGAGTTACGTCGGCTTCGATTTTTCCGAGCCATCCTATGCGGCACTGGCGCGCGACCTGCTCCAGTGCGAAGTGCGCTACGGCCAGGCCTGGACCGGCTTTGAATTGCCGCTCGCGGTGGTGGACCAGCCGCTCAAGCTGGCCGATCCCACCACGTTCAGCGAAGCCGCCGCCATGTGCCAGCGCGAATTCGACCGCTTGCGCCAACCGGAGTCGCTATCGGCGCGTATCCGCCGCAGCATGCTGGAAAACCCTGGCCAGTTCCCATCGTTGCAGGTAACGGCGCGCCTGTTCAATTGCACCCCGCGCACCCTGCACCGGCGCCTGCTGGACGAAGGAACCTCGTTCCAGCAATTGCTGGACCAGGTGCGCCACCGGCTGGCCTGCGAACATCTGAAGACGGGAAAACTGAGCGTGCAGGAAATCGCCTATGCGCTGGGCTACACCGAGATCGCCAACTTCCGCCGGGCCTTCAAGCGCTGGGAAGGCGTGCCGCCATCGGCCTATAGCGATACGGCGCGCCTGTAGCCATGGGAGAGTTTAGCGCTCAACCTGCCGGCCGGCAGGTGGCGGTCAGTTAAAGCGTACGTTTGC
Organism: Pseudoduganella sp. OTU4001; assembly: GCF_038440195.1. Taxonomy (NCBI): domain Bacteria; kingdom Pseudomonadati; phylum Pseudomonadota; class Betaproteobacteria; order Burkholderiales; family Oxalobacteraceae; genus Pseudoduganella; species Pseudoduganella sp. OTU4001. The sequence goes on from NZ_JASATG010000038.1 coordinate 46,132, forward strand.
TTTCGAAGTAGCGCCACTCCCCGGTCAGCGGATCGGGGAAGCCGATGGCTTTGGCCAGCAATTTGAGCGGCGATGAGACGTCGTCCTGCTTGCACGGCAAGGCGACGGGATAGAAGACGTCGTTCACGATTGGAATGCCGAGCGAGGACAGGTGGACGCGCAGCTGGTGCTGGCGCCCGGTGTGCGGCCACAGGCGGTACAGCACATGCTCGCCGCGCTGCTCGATCACGTCGATCATGGTTTCCGAATTCGGCTCGCCCGGTTCTTCCTTCATGGTGAAGAACTTGTCCCCCTCCACCATGCGGCTGCGGTAGACAAAGGGGTACTCGCGCCCCGCCAGCGGGCCGGCCAGCGCCTCATACTCCTTCTGCACCAGACGCTTCTGGAACAGCGACTGGTAATCGCCGCGGCTGCGCGCGTTGCAGGAGAAGATCACCAGGCCGGCCGTCTCGCGGTCCAGGCGGTGGATCGGCACCAGGTCCTCGATGCCAAGCTTCTGCCGCACGCGCACCAGCAGCGTCTCCTTGACGAAGCGGCCGGACGGGATGGTCGGCAAGAAGTGCGGCTTGTCCACCACCACGATATGCTCGTCCTGGTGCAGCACTTCTTCTTCAAACGGGATATGGAATTCGTGCTCCAGCTCACGGTAGTACCAGATGCGGGCGCCGCGCACATAGCGCGATCCCGGCTGCACCGGCACACCCTTGCCATCCACCACATCGCCGCGCGCCATGCGCTCGCGCCACTGCGCTTCCGTCACGGCGGGATAGTTGGCGGACATGAAGGTGATCATGTCCGGCCAGTCGCCCTCCGGCAGCCACAGGTAGCTGGGCGTGACGCCATCGCGCATCGGCAATGGCGGCGCGCTCGGGGCTTGCTTCGGGCGCGGCATATCAGGACTTGGGCAGCGGAGAAGTCTGGTAAGGCGGCAGCTTGTTCACATTCAGGCCGCGCACGCGGGCGTACACCGGCAGCACCAGCGGCATCTGCTTCTGCATATCCTGGATGCGCGAATTGCCGCTCGGGTGGGTGGATAGGAATTCCATCGGCTGCGCCGCATTGACGGCGCCCATCTTTTGCCACAGCGCCACGCCGGCGCGCGGGTCGAAGCCGGCGCGCGCCGCCAGGTCGATGCCGACCAGGTCGGATTCGGTTTCATCGCCGCGCGAGAACTTCATCACCGTCAGCTGGCCGCCCACGTTGGCAGCGGCATCGGTCAAGCGCGGGTCGATGCCCAGGTATTGCGACAGCACCGCGCCACCCAGCTTGCTCGCGATCGACACGGCAGTCGATTGCACGGCGCGTTTGCGCGCATGCTCGCGCAGGGCGTGGGCGATTTCGTGGCCCATGACCATCGCGACTTCGTCGTCGGTCAGATTCAGCTTGGTCAGGATGCCGCTGAAGAAGGCGATGCGGCCGCCCGGCATGCAGAAGGCATTCACCTGCTCGGAGTTGAGCAGGTTGACTTCCCACTTCCAGTTCGCCGCAGCCGGGTTCCAGCGCTGCGCATGCGGCACGATACGGGCGGCAATGGCGCGCAGGCGCTTGACCTGCAGGTCGCTCTCGGGCACCAGTGCCTCCTTCTGCTGCGCCTCTTTCAGCAGTTGCGAGTATTGCAGCTTGGACTGCTCGTCCATCTGCTGCTCGTCCGCGAAGACGCGCAGCTTGGAAAGCTTGGTGACGGGGATGCCGTCGGCATTGGGATTCATCTGCGCCGGCTGTTGCGCAGCAGCACTGCCGGCGGCCAGCGCCAGCGACAGTGCAAGGATAGTGTGCTTGAATTTCATGATGTCCTCTTACGCAGACGGAATACGGCCAGGTCGCCGCGCAGGTTTGGCAGCACGGAAACCGTCTTCCCCTCCGCCAGCGCCACGCATTCGATCACTTCCAGCCCCACCTCTTCCGCCAGTTCGCGGAAATCGTAAATGGTAGCGCAACGTACGTTAGGCGTGTCGTGCCATTGGTATGGCAGGGACTTGGAGACCGGCATGCGGCCCTGCAGCAGCGCCACACGGTGTGGCCAATAGGCAAAATTCGGGAAGGACACAATGGCCTCGCGTCCCACGCGCACGATATCGCGCAGCAGCTCCTCCACATGCTTCATCATCTGCAGCGAGGACAGGCACAGCACCGTATCGAAGGAATTGTCGCCGAAGATGCCCAGGCCATTCTCAAAGTCCTGCTGGATCACGCGCACGCCGCGCTGGGTCGATGCCAGCACCTGGTCGTCCGCCAGCTCCAGGCCATAGCCGGTGCAGCGCTTGTCGGTCTGCAGGTAATCCATCATCACGCCGTCGCCGCAGCCCACGTCCAGCACGTGCGCGCCTTCGGGCACCCAGTGCGCAATGAAGGCCAGGTCGGGACGTGCGCTGCTCAGTTCTGCGAAATTCATGCTGCTTGTTCCTTGTTCGTTTCTTTCCACACTTGCTCGTAGTAGGCGCGCACCATGTTCATATAGCGCGAATCCTCAAGCAGGAAGGCGTCGTGGCCGTGCGGCGCGTCGATCTCGGCGTAGGTCACTTCGCGGCGGTTGGCCAGCAGCGCCTGCACGATCTCGCGGCTGCGCTCCGGCGAGAAGCGCCAGTCGGTGGTGAAGGAAGCCAGGAAGAACTTGGCCTTGGTACAGGCCAGAGTCTTGGTCAGGTCGCCGTCGAACTTGCGCGCCGGGTCGAAATAGTCGAGCGCCTTGGTGATCAGCAGGTAGGTGTTGGCGTCGAAGTATTCCGCGAACTTGTCGCCCTGGTAGCGCAGGTAGGACTCGATCTCGAAATCGATGCCGAAGCCGAACTTGTAGTCGCCGCCGCTGGCCGCCATATCGCGCAGCTTGCGGCCGAATTTCTCCGCCATATCGTCATCGGACAGGTAGGTGATATGGCCGATCATGCGCGCCACTTTCAGGCCGTTCTTCGGCACTGCGCTGTGCTCGTAGAAGTCGCCGCCATGGTAGTCCGGATCGGACAGGATGGCCTGGCGCGCCACGTCGTTGAAGGCGATATTCTGCGCCGACAGCTTCGGCGTGGAGGCGATCACCAGGCAATGGCGCAGGCGCTCAGGGTACATGATCGACCAGGCCAGCGCCTGCATGCCGCCCAGCGAGCCGCCCATCACCGCCGCGAACTGCTGGATGCCCAGCTGGTCGGCCAGGCGCGCCTGTGCGGCCACCCAGTCTTCCACCGTCACCACCGGGAAGGCGGCGCCGTACGGCTTGCCCGTTTCCGGGTTGATGTGCATCGGGCCGGTGGAACCGAAGCAGGAGCCCAGGTTATTGACGCCGATGACGAAGAACTTGTCGGTATCCAGCGGCTTGCCGGGACCGACCATATTGTCCCACCAGCCCACATTCTTCGGGTTGTCCGCGTAATAGCCCGCCACGTGGTGCGAGGCGTTCAGCGCATGGCACACCAGCACCGCATTCGACTTGTCGGCATTCAGCGTGCCGTAGGTCTCGTACATCAGCATATAGTCGCGCAGGGACGCTCCGCTCTGTAGCTGAAGGGGTTCCGCAAAATGCATGGTCTGCGGCGAGACGATTCCAATCGAAGGCATATTTTTAAAAGAAGTTGGTATTACAGGGCTTGCAGGGCAATGACCGCATCGGCGATGGTGTCAGGGTCCATGCTGCGCATGATCTTGCGCATTTGCGGGGCAATCAGCCCCAGGTCGCTATTCAGTATTTCCTGTTTGACCGACAGCAGCTGCGATGGGTGCATCGAGAATTCGCGCAAGCCCATGCCCAGCAGCAGGCGGGTCAGCTTGGTATCGCCCGCCATTTCGCCGCACACCGCGACTTCGATACCGGCTTTGTGGCCGGCAGCGATGGTCATCGAGATCAGTTGCAGGATGGCCGGGTGCAGCGGGTTGTATAAGTGCGCCACTTCGTAGTCGACGCGGTCGATCGCCAGCGTGTACTGGATCAGGTCATTGGTGCCGATGGACAGGAAATCCATCTTCTTCACGAACATCGGCAGCGCCAGCGCGGCGGCCGGAATTTCGATCATGGCGCCGACCTTCACATTCGGGTCGTACTTCTCCCCAGCCTCGTCCAGCTGCGCCTTGGCGCGCTTGATCATGGCCAGCGACTGCTCGATTTCGAAGGCGTGCGCCATCATCGGGATCAGGATGCGCACATTGCCATGCACCGAAGCGCGCAGGATGGCGCGCAGCTGGGTCAGGAAGATCTGCGGCTCGGCCAGGCAATAGCGGATCGCGCGCAGGCCCAGTGCCGGGTTCAGCGCCGTGTGCTCCATCTGGTCCAGCGGCTTGTCGGCGCCGATATCCAGGGTACGGATGGTGACCGGGCGGCCCTTCATCGCCACCACGGCACGGCGGTACTGCTCGTATTGCTCATCCTCGCTCGGCATGCTGCCGTCGCGGCCCATGAACAGGAATTCGGAACGGAACAGGCCCACGCCGTTGGCGCCGGATTCCATCGCATGCTCGCAATCGTCCGGCAGCTCGATGTTGGCCATCAGCGCGATCGCCTGGCCGTCCCTGGTGATGGCCGGGGTCTTTTTCAGCTTGCCCAGCTTCTTACGGGCGCGCATTGCCGCCAGTTGGCGCTCGCGGTACTGTTCCAGCACCTGGGCGCTTGGGGTAACGATCACCACGCCGGCATCGCCGTCGATGATCACCCAGTCGTCCTGCTGGATCAGGGTCGATGCCTGCGACATGCCGACTGCCGCCGGAATGTCGAGCGAACGGGCCACGATGGCGGTGTGCGAGTTCTGGCCGCCCACATCGGTCACGAAGCCGATGAAGGAACGGTCGCGGAACTTCAGCATATCGGCCGGCGAAATATCGTGGGCCACCACGATCATCTGGGCCAGGAATTCATCGCCTTCGAGCTCGCCCTGCTTTGGCAGCAGCGGTTCGCTGCCCATCAGGACTTTCAGCACCCGCTCGGCCACCTGCTGGATGTCGGCCTTGCGCTCGCGCAGGTAAGGGTCTTCGATTTCGTCGAATTGCGCCGACAGCTCATCGATCTGGGTCAGCAGCGCCCATTCGGCGTTGTAGTGGCGGCTGCGGATGATGTCCAGCGGCGCTTCGGAAATCATGGGGTCCGACAGGATCAGCGCGTGCACATCGATGAACGCGCCCAGCTCCGTCGGCGCATCCTTCGGCAGCTCATTCCACAGCGTTTGCAGTTCGCGGTGCACGGCCGCCAGCGCGTCCTGCAGACGGCGCACCTCCGCTTCCACATGCTCCTCGGCGATCAGGTAATGTTTGACGTCGAGCGCCGCCGGCGCAAGGATGTGCGCGCGGCCAATCGCGATGCCACGCGATACCGGAATGCCGTGGAGGGAGAACGATGCCATCGGGCTGCCGTCCCGCATTTACTCGCCTTCGCCGAACTTGTCGTTGACCAGTGCGGCCAGTGCGTTGATGCAATCCTGTTCATCGGGGCCGTCCGCTTCCAGCAGGACTTTGGCGCCCTTGCCCGCCGCCAGCATCATCACGCCCATGATGGACTTGGCGTTGATACGGCGGCCGTTACGCGACAGCCAGACATCGCTCTGGAACTTCGCGGCCAGCTGGGTGAATTTTGCAGAAGCACGTGCATGCAATCCGAGCTTGTTGATAATTTCAAGTTCTTGCTGAATCATGTTTTAGTTTTGTTTAGTTGACTCGGATACGATTCTCCACCTTGACGGCGCCATTCTGGGCGCCGGCCAAAGCCATTTCCACTACTACATCCAGCGTATCGGTACGGTAGGTGATGGCGCGCAGCAGCATCGGCAGGCTGATGCCCGCAACCACCTCGACCTGGCCCGCATCGGCCAGTTTGTTGCAACAATTGGCGGGCGTGCCGCCTTTGATATCGGTCATGACCAGCACGCCGGAGCCGCTGTCGAGCCGCTTGATCGCCTCACTCGCCAGCTGCTGCACCTCGTTCAGGTCCTGGTCCGCCACCACATCGATCGCCTCCAGCTTTTCGACCGGGGCCCGGAACACGTGCGCAGCGGCAGCCAGGAAAGCCTGGCCCAGCGGCGCATGTGTCATCAATAAAATGCCTACCATGTTTATCCTTGCTTGCCGGCCCGTGCTTCCACCGCGTCGATGAACATGGACGCGACCTGGAAGCCTGTCTGCTGCGTGATCTCCTGGAAGCAGGTCGGGCTGGTGACGTTTACCTCGGTGAGGTAATCGCCGATCACGTCTAATCCTACCAGCAACAGGCCGCGCGAGGCCAATTCCGGACCCAGCGCCTCGGCGATTTCGCGATCGCGCTGCGACAGCGGCTGCGCCACGCCGGTGCCGCCGGCGGCCAGGTTGCCGCGCACTTCACCGGCCTGCGGGATACGCGCCAGGGCGAATGGCACCGGTTTGCCGTCGATCAGCAGGATGCGCTTGTCACCCTTGACGATGTCCGGGATGTAGCGCTGCGCCATGATGGTGCGGGTGCCGAGCTGGGTCAGGGTCTCGATGATGGAGCCCAGGTTCAGGCCATCGGCCTTCACGCGGAAGATGCCGGCGCCGCCCATGCCGTCCAGCGGCTTCAGGATCACGTCGCCGTGTTCGGCCTGGAAGTCGCGCAGGCGGGTTTCGTCGCTGGTGACCAGGGTTGGCGCAGTGAATTGCGAAAACTGGGCGATCGACAGCTTTTCATTGTGGTCGCGGACGGCGGAAGGCTTGTTGAACACCTTAGCGCCCTGCTTTTCCGCCAGCTGCAGCAGGTAGGTGCCGTAGACATATTCCATGTCGAACGGCGGATCCTTGCGCTGGATCACCGCGTCGAAGGCGGCCAGGCTGGTGTCCTCCGACGGGTCGGCCTTGTACCAGGCGTGCGCATCGCCGGTCAGGTGGATGCGCGCGACATGGGCCGTGACCTTGCCTTCCTTGAGCGCCATGTGGCGCTGCTGGAAGGCATACACCTCATGCCCCCGGAGCGCCGCCTCCGCCATCATGGCGAAAGTGGAGTCCTTGTAGATCTTGAAGCTGGACAGCGGGTCGGCAAGGAAGGCGATTTTCATGGATTAGTCCAAAAATGTAACAACTGATTCTAGCCGATCTGCGGCGCGGGCGTTTAGTAGACCTCCGGATCGGGGTCCGTCCGCTCCATCTCCAGCGAAGCCGCCAGCAGTGCCAGCCGCGCCACCACGCCGTAGACGTAGAACCGGTTCGGCGCCGCCGTCCCCGGCTTGGCCTTCACATCCGGCACCGCATGCTGCTGCGCGAACGCCAGCGGCACGAACTGCGAGCCCGGCGCGTTCAGGTTCTGGTCCGCCCCCTTCTCGCCATGCACCCGGTAGAAGCCGCCCACCACGTAGCGGTCGATCATATACACCACCGGCTCCGCGAACGCCTCCTTGATGCTTTCAAAGGTCGGCACGCCCTCCTGGATATTCAGGTCGGTCACCGCCTTGCCATCCTTGATCACCGTCATGCGCGCGCGCTGCTCCTCGGACAGCTCCTTCAGCTGCGCCGCATCGCGGATGGTGATGATGCCCTTGCCATAAGTACCAGCATCCGGCTTGATGATGACAAACGGTTTCTCCTTGATGCCATATTCCTTGTACTTCTTGCGGATCTTGGCCAGCACCGCATCCACCGAAGAAGCCAGGCACTCCTGCCCCTCGCCGGTCGCCAGGTCCACCCCGCCGCACTTGGCGTGGAAAGGATTGACCATCCACGGATCGACCCCGATCAGCTTGCCGAACTTCTTCGCCACCTCATCGTAGGCGTTGAAGTGGTTGGACTTGCGGCGCATCGCCCAGCCCGCGTGCAGCGGCGGCAGCAGGCTTTGCTCATGCAGGTTGGTCAGGATGTCCGGAATCCCGGCCGACAGGTCGTTATTCAGCAGGATGGTGCAAGGATCGAAATCCTTCAGCCCCAGGCGGCGGCCATTGGGCGAACGCACCAGCGGCTCCACCACCAGCATATTGCCGTCAGGCAGCGCCAGCGGCGTTGGCTGGGTCACCGACGGGTCCAGCGAGCCCAGGCGCACATGCAGCCCGGTCTGGCGGAAAATCTGCATCAGCTTCGAGACGCCCTGGAAATAGGTTGGATGGCGCGGCTTCACCTCCGGGATCAGCAGCAGGTTGCGCGCATCCGGGCAGTATTTATCGATCGCCGCCATGGCCGCCTGCACCGACAGCGGCGCCATTTCATTGGCCAGGAAGTGGAAGCCGCCCGGGAACAGGTTGGTATCCACCGGCGCCAGCTTATAGCCGGCATTGCGCAAGTCCACCGAGGCATAGAACGGCGGCGTATGCTCCTGCCATTCCAGGCGGAACCACCGTTCGATGGCTGGGGTAGCGGCAATGATCTTTTCTTCAAGATCCAGTAACGGCCCGGTCAGGGCCGTGACGAGGTGGGGCACCATGTTGCTTCCTTGCTTATGTTGGTATTCGCAGACTCTCCATTTTGGGGCAAAACTCGCAAATAAAAGATACTTTTGAACAAAAAAAGCGCCCCGCAGGGCGCTTTCAGCAACTTTTGTCCGTCCTGGGGTCAGGAACAAATGTGGACAAATGTTTATGCGTGGTAAGCGGATTCGCCGTGGCTGGTGATATCCAGGCCTTCGCGCTCTTCCTCTTCCGGTACGCGCAGGCCGATCACGATGTCGACCAGCTTGTAGGCAACGAAAGCCACCACTGCCGACCAGACGATGGTGATGCCCACAGCGGTCAGCTGGGTGATCACCTGGCCGCCGATCGAGTAGTCAGGGCTTGCCTTGTTGGCAACGTAGTCGAAAATGCCCTGGCCGCCCAGCGATGGCGCTGCGAACACGCCGGTCAGCACCGCGCCCAGGATACCGCCCACGCCGTGCACGCCGAACACATCCAGCGAGTCATCGGCGCCGATCAGGCGCTTCAGGCCGTTCACACCCCACAGGCAGACGATACCAGCCAGCAGGCCGATTGCGAGTGCACCCATCGGGCCGACGAAGCCGGCCGCCGGGGTGATCGCCACCAGGCCGGCCACCGCGCCGGACGCTGCGCCCAGCATGGATGGCTTGCCCTTGGCGATCCATTCGCCGAACACCCACGACACGGTAGCGCAGGCAGTTGCCAGCAGGGTGTTGACGAAGGCCAGTGCGGCGATGTCGCCCGCTTCCAGCGCGGAGCCGGCGTTGAAGCCGAACCAGCCCACCCACAGCAGCGATGCGCCGATCATGGTCATGGTCAGCGAGTGCGGCGCCATGGAGTCGCGGCCGTAGCCGACGCGCTTGCCGATCATGATGGCGCCCACCAGGCCAGCAATTGCGGCGTTGATGTGCACCACGGTGCCGCCGGCGAAGTCCAGCGCGCCTTTCTGGAAGATGAAGCCAGCCTTGGCGCCCTCGGTGGCGGCGGTAGCGGCGTCGGTGATCGCGTCAGGACCGGTCCAGAACCAGACCATGTGGGCGATCGGCAGGTAGCTGAAGGTGAACCACAGCACCATGAAGGCCAGCACGGCGGAGAAACGTACGCGCTCGGCGAAAGCACCCACGATCAGGCCGCAGGTAATCGCGGCGAAGGTACCCTGGAAGGCGACGAAGATGAACTCCGGAATCACCACGCCCTTGCTGAAGGTGGCAGCCATGGCAAAGCCTTTGGCCGGGTCGTAAATGCCGGCCAGCAGCGCGCGGCCAAAGCCACCGAAGAAGGCATTACCTTCGGTGAAGGCGAGCGAGTAGCCGTACAGGCACCACAGCACAATGATCAGCGCAAAGACGAAGAACACCTGCAGCAGCACCGACAGCATGTTCTTTGAGCGTACCAGGCCGCCGTAGAACAGGGCCAGGCCCGGGATGGTCATCATGATCACCAGCAGGGTCGCCACGAACATCCAGGCGGTGTCGCCCTTCTGTGCGACCGGCGCCGGCGCGGCGGCTGG
>NZ_JASATG010000039.1:0-54894 GCF_038440195.1 Pseudoduganella sp. OTU4001
GTCCTCTCCGCCCTCAAGGGCGGAGATTCCTGCTTCCAGCGTCGCACGTCCGCGACGGAGAATGTTTATCGCAGCATTGAGATCACGATCATGTACCACGCCACAATCGCTGCAAGTCCATTCTCTTATTCCAAGACCTGCGATACCTCTCGGCCTCGAATCGGGCAGTGCGCCGCAGTTCGAGCAAGTCTGGGTCGTAAAGCGTTCGTCCACTTCCACATACCGCGCGCCATGCCTAATGGCCTTGTACGCCAGCATTCTCCGAAAGGACGACCAGCCTGCATCATGCACCGACTTCGCCAGGCTGGTTTGGGCGAGCCCTGCGGCGTTGACGTTGCCGACAGCGATATGGTCAAAAGCACGTACAATTTTCAGCGATTCCTTGTGCAGGAAATCCCGACGGCGAGACGCCGTGTAAGCATGGATGGCCTTCACCCGTCGTCGTTTATGAGCACGCTGCGCCACCGCCAGCGCCGCTTCGGCTTTTCGGTAAAAACCCGGGGCCTCAATCCGGTTGGTATCAGACAGCACGGCAAGCTCTTTCAATCCAAGGTCGATACCAACGCCATGTTCGAGCGGGCGCACTGGTGGCTCAGCCACCTCGATCACAATGTTGAGGAACCAATTGCCCCTGCTGTCTTGGGAAAAGCATGTCCCATCTTTGATCTTGCCTTCCGGCAGAGGGCGGGAGGAAAACACGCGAAAGGTGTGGCCCGCAAAGCGAAACGCATCGCCCTCGCGGTGCAGGTCGCGTCCTTTGAGTGGCACCCACCCCAATGTCTTACGTCCACGATAGCGCAGGTAAGGGCGACGATGCTGGCTGCGCGATTTGGCGAACTGTTCACATACCGCATTGATGGTGCCGGAGTGCAGCCCAAGTTCCTTGCTGCTACCCGTAGTCAACACGTTCAAGTCAAAGCCCGTCAGCCATGGGCGGTCAAAACGCAAAGCATCCTTCTGCCGATCGTTGCAATAATTCCAGACAACATTCGCCTTGCGGGCCAACTGGTTAAGCAGCCCGTTCAGCGACTTAACACGATAACGGTACACGATAAGCATACTGTAATTTTATACAGTATTTATAATCTGGAGCGCACGACTGCTTCGTAGTCGGCTCCTTTTCTCCCCGTCGTAAACGACGGGGTTTCACGGAGCAAAATCTGATGAAATGCCCGCCGCGCAGCGTGACATGGGGCTGGCCTCGCGTGCCCGGGACGCGGCGCAGGAATTCACGATCCAGGCCGCGCGTGATCGGGTCGCCATCGCTGTAGCAGCAAATAAACGGCTTTTCCCAACGTTCGAGCTCGCGCCAGGCGGCGCGCTGGTCGGCACAGGCCGGGTTGTCGTCGCTGATTGGCACCAGGGATGGGTAGATGCGCGCCATATCTTGAAAGCCGGCGAAATGCGCGTCGTGGCGCCATCCGGCAAGCCGCCGTTGCCCACCACAATGCGCGCGAACCGCTCCGGCATTTCCGCCGCCAGCCGCAGGCCGATCAGCGAACCCCAGTCCTGGCACACCAGGGTGATGCCGCGCAGGCCGAGCGCCTCGATCCACTAGCGCAGCCAGGCCACCTGGCCGGCATAGCTGTAGTGGCCGGCCGCGGCCGGCTTGTCGGACTTGCCAAATCCAATCAGGTCGGGCGCCGGCACCCGCAAGCCAGCCGGCGCCGCAGCGCGCGGCCCGGCGTCGACATAGTGCAGGCGCAGGCCCTCGCGCAGCCTCAGGTAGTTGGGCGGGAATGGATAGTCCGGCAGATCGGCGAACCGCTCGTCGGGAGTGCGCAGCACGTGCATGGGAAAGCTCCTGTAGATTAGCTGCCTGACATTTTCGGGTCCGGCAGCGGCCCATGCTTGTCATTTCGCGACAAGCAAGCATCTTTTTGCGCCAACCATAAGGCGCTTTTCTTTTATCGCCCTTGGTGTAGGATTGCCCTTATTGGCAACCAGGCATGGGCATGGACATGGAGCAAATAGCCGGTGAAAGCATGGCAACCCAGGACTGGTCGCGCAGCGAGCTCGGCCCGCAAGACGGCTGGCCGCACGCGCTGCGCCTGGTGCTGGATGTCATGCTCAACACGCCGCTGCCCATGCTGCTGATGTGGGGGCGCCAGCAAATCATGCTGTTCAACCAGGCCTACGCCAGCAGCGCCGGCTCGGCCAACGCGACGGCGCCCGGCGGCGCCACGCCGACCGTGCCGCCCTCGGCCTGGAGCTGGAATCCGCAGGCCATCGAGCGCGCCTGGAACGGGCAGAGCCTGGTATTCCCGCGCCAGCCGCTCAAGCTGTGGCGCGATGGCCGCATGGCCGAAACCAATTTCGACCTGCACTACACCCCGGTGCGCGATGCAAGCGGCGCCGTGGCCGGCATCCTGTGCACGCTGGCGCCGGCCAGTGCGCCGCCGCTGTCCACGGCAGCCGCCAACGATGGCCAGCTGCGCATCCTGGTGGTGGAAGACAACCAGGATGCCCAGTACCTGGTGTGCGAAATGCTGCGCGCCTTCGGCCATGAGGTCAGCGCGGTGGCCGATGGCGAGGCGGCGCTGGAGGTACTGGCCGGCGCCAGCTACGACGTGCTGTTCAGCGACGTCAGCCTGCCCGGCATGAGCGGGGTCGAGCTGGGGCGCCAGGCCTTGCAGCGCCAGCCGCAGCTGCGCGTGGTGTTTGCCAGCGGTTATAGCGAGTCCCTGACGGCCCACCTCGACTTCCCGGCCGTGTCCATGCAAAAGCCCTACGATATCGAGCAGCTGCAGCGCGTGCTGAATAGTTTGCGCTAGGCAACGGTGCGGCGCGCTGGAAGGGACCAACGCTACAATCATGAGTTATGAGTCCCGATCCCCGCACGCATAACGTACTGGATAGTATGGGTGACGGTTTCGTCGTCATCGCGCGCGATTGGACTGTCCAGTGCCTCAATCCGCGCGCTGCAGAAATGCTGATGCCCTCCCCGGCCGATCCGCGCGGCCACTCCTGGTGGGAAGTCCTGCCGGCCCTGGCCGGCAGCCCGCTGGAGGCGCCGCTGCGCCGCACGCTGGAGCACGGCCTGCCCGCCACCTGCGAGCTGTTCTATATGCGCAGCCAGCGCTGGATCGAGGTGCGCGCCTGGCCTTCCCCGCTCGGCATGACCCTGCTGCTGCTCGACATCCACCAGCGCAAGCTGCACGAACGCGGCCTGCGCGAGAGCACCAACCGGCTGCAGGTGGCGCTGGCGGCCGGCAAGCTGGGCGACTGGGAATGGGATGCGCGCTCGGGCCTGGTGCGCCTGGGCCGGCGCGCCGCCGAAATCTTCGAGCTGCCGGCCGAGATCCCGATCACCTGGCCGGTGCTGCGCGAACGCATCGTGGCGGAAGATTTCGCCACCGTCGAGAAAGCGTTCGTCGACGCCAGCATGGCGCGGCGCGATTTCAACGCCGAGTGCCGCATCCTGCACCGCAACGGCGAGCGCTGCTGGCTGGCCATCGTCGGCCACGGCGACTTTGACGAAGACGGCCAGCTGCGCGGCATCATCGGCATGGTGCAGGACATCACGCCGCGCAAGCAGGCCGAGGACGCGCTGCGCAACAGCGAGGAGGAGTTGCGCACGCTGGCCAACAGCATTCCCCAGCTGGCCTGGATCGCCAATTCCGACGGCTCCATGGTGTGGTACAACGAGCGCTGGCAGGAATACACCGGCATGAGCGGCAAGGACATGCTGGACGGCCGCTGGCAGGAAGTGTATCCGCCGGAAGTACTGCCGGCCATCGTGTCGCACTGGAACGAATCGGTGCAAAGCGGTAAGCCGTTCGAAATGGAATACCCGATCCGCGCCCGCGACGGCCGCTTCCGCTGGTTCCTGACGCGCGCCAATCCCATGCGCGATGCGCGCGGCCAGCTGCTGCGCTGGTTCGGCACTGCCACCGATGTCGACCAGGTCAAGCGCGTGCAGGAGCAGTTGCGCGACGAAAGCACGATCCTCGAATTATTGAACAGCACCGGCGCCGCCCTGGTGCAGCACCACTCGCTGCAAGCCATGCTGCAGGAAGTGACCGATGCCGCCACGCGCATCTCCGGCGCCCGCTTCGGCGCCTTCTTCTACCACGGCCTGCGCGCCGACGGCCAGCGCCAGCCCATGCATACCATCGCTGGCGGTCCGCCCGAAGATTTCGAACGCCTGCCCCACCCGCAGGTGCGCAGCGGGATGGCGGTGCCGGTGCTGGCGCGCGCCGGCGAAGTGGTCGGCACGCTGTTCTTCGGCCACCCGGAAGAGCATATGTTCAATGAGCGCACCGAACGCATCGTCGCCGGCATTGCGGCCCAGGCCGGCATTGCGATCGACAATGCGCGCATGGTGGAAGCGGCCCAGCGCGCCGCGGAAGAGCGCAAGGTGCTGCTCGACCGCGAGCGCTATGCGCGCGCCGAGGCCGAGCGCAGCAGCCAGATGAAGGACGAATTCCTGGCCACCCTGTCGCATGAACTGCGCACGCCGCTGACCGCGATTCTCGGCTGGTCGCAGGTCCTGCGGCGCGGCAACCGCAGCCCGGAGGAACAGGTGCGCGGCCTGGAAACCATCGAACGCAATGCGCGCGCCCAGGCCCAGCTGATCGAAGACTTGCTGGACATGGGCCGCATCACGTCCGGCAAGGTGATGCTGGACATGAAGCTGCTGCTGCCGGCCAGCGTGGTCGACGCCGCGCTCGAGGCGGTGCGCCCGGCGGCCGAAGCCAAAGGCATCCGGCTCGAGCGCGACTTCGCCGCCACCGGCCACGTCGCGGCCGACGCCAACCGCCTGCAGCAGGTGGTGTGGAACCTGCTGACCAATGCGCTCAAGTTCACCCCGCGCGGCGGCACGGTGCGCGCCTCGATCTGGGCCTATGAAGGACATGCCGTGATTACCGTGACCGATAGCGGCATCGGCATCCGTCCCGAATTCCTGCCGCATGTCTTCGAGCGCTTCCGCCAGGCCGACGCCTCGACCACGCGGCGCCATGGCGGCCTGGGGCTGGGCCTGTCCATCGTCAAGCACCTGGTCGAGCAGCATGGCGGCACGGTGTCGGCCGCCAGCGAAGGCGAAGGCACGGGCGCCAGCTTCAGCGTGCGGCTGCCGCTGGCCAGCGGCGAACTGCGCGCCCAGCGCATGCACAGCCCGCCGCGCAGCGACAAGATGCCGCTGCCGGACATGGGCTTGCGCGACCTGGGTGGGCTGCAAGTGTTGCTGGTTGACGACGAAGCCGATGCCCGCGACCTGATCAGCCGCATCCTGCGCGACTGTAACTGCCAGGTGCAGTCGGCCGGCACCGCCGCCGAGGCGCTGGCGCTGGCGCGCGCCGGGCGCTTCGACCTGTTGCTGAGCGATATCGGCATGCCCGATGTGGACGGTTTTGAACTATTGTCGCGCATCCGCGCCCTGGGCCCGGCGCGCGGCGGCAGCCTGCCGGCCATTGCCCTGACCGCCTTCGCCCGCCCCGAAGACCGTTTGCGCGCGCTGGAAAGCGGCTTCCTGGACCATGTGCCCAAGCCCATCGAACCTTCTGAATTGATAGCAACAATCGGCCGGGTCTTCGCTGCCAGCAAGGGCGCGTGAGACTACCGGTACACGGGAGAATGTCCTACAAGAAACTTTCGACTTTTTTGCTAGACTCGTTAATGACACGTGCGCCACGGCAAACTGTCGCAAGCTACACTAGACGTCCAGTTCCAGAGAACGCCATGCCAAGCCCAGATGAGATCCTGAACGCCAAGATCCTGGTAGTTGACGATTGTGCAGACAACATCGACCTGATGCTGGAAATCCTGCGCGATGCCGGTTACACCAACGTGACGGCCACCATGTTACCGGAGCAGGTTTGCCCCCTGCACCGCCAGCACTGCTACGACCTGATCCTGCTGGACCTGCAAATGCCGGAACTGAACGGTTTCCAGGTCATGAAGGGCCTGAAGGAAATCGAGCAGGACGGCTACCTGCCGGTGCTGGCCCTGACCGCCCAGCCCAGCTTCAAGATTGCCGCGCTGGAAGCCGGCGCGCGCGACTTCATCAGCAAGCCCTTCGACCTGCTGGAAGTGCATAAACGCATCCACAATATGCTGGAGGTACGCCTGCTGTACAAGGAACTGGCGTCCTACAGCAAGCAGCAGCAGGAGCTGGCCCTGCACGACCCGCTGACCGGCCTGCCCAACCGGCGCCTGCTGGAAGACCGTATCGCCACCGCCGTGCAGCACGCCGCGCGCCAGCAGCGCCGCGCCGCCGTCATGTACCTCGACCTGGACGGCTTCAAGGCCATCAACGATACCCACGGCCACGCCTATGGCGACGAAATCCTCAAGCAGGTGGCGCAGCGCCTGGTGCATTCCTCGCGTAAGGAAGACACGGTGGCGCGCATCGGCGGCGATGAATTCGTGATTGTGATGGGCGATGTCGGCACCCTGGCCGATGCCCAGGAACCGGCCAGCAAGCTGATCGAGGTGGTGGCCCAACCCTATGCCGTGAACGGCCTGAGCCTGCAGCTGTCGACCAGCCTCGGCATCGCGCTCTATCCGGACGACGCCACCACGGTCGACAACCTGATGCACGTGGCCGATGCGGCGCTGTATGAAGCGAAGCGCACAGGCAAGAACCGCTACTGCGTGGCCTCCAGCTGTACGGCGACGCAGCCGTCCTCGCCGGTCCAGGCCACAGCAGCCTGATCAGGTGGTTTCGGCCTCGCGCCCGATTTCCGTCGATTCCTCCACCTTGGCGGCATGCTGGTGATCCTGCTGGGCGTCGACTTTTTCCGGCGCCACTTCAATGCGCGTAATGCCGGCATCGACCGAAATCGGATCGCTGGCGGGGAAGGTCATTTCGACCGCATCGTCCAGCAATTCCTCCTTGGCTTTCTCGGCTGGCGCCAGTTGCTCCTCGTCGGCCAGGATGGCGATGGCGCAAGCCCAGCGCACGAAATTCAGCTGGGCCAGGTCGCGCACGGTGGCCACGCCGAAAGCCGCCTGCAGCGCCTTGGCATCCTTGGCGCTCAGGCCGCGCAGGGCGCTGACCGGCGCCTCGGCCAGTTCGCGGAAGCTCTTGCCCACGTATTCTTTGTCAACGATAGTGTCGATATTCATGGTCACTCCTCCATTGGACGAGTTTCCACTATGGCAGCGCCCTCCCCGCCTGACTGTGCGCGTGCGTACACAGGGCGGCGTCCGATTGAATGTGTTCGTTTGACGGTGTAATAAGGCAACGCTATGATCAGAATAGTGGACAAGCCCAAGATCCTAGTCGTCAATGACGACGCCAACAGCCTCTTCGCGCTGACCAACTTGCTTGAACAGTGGGCGACGCAGGAACAGTTCGAAGTAGTCGCCGCGCGTTCCGGCGAGGATGCCCTGCGCGAAGTGCTTACGCATGACTTTGCGGTGATCCTGCTCGACGTCAATATGCCAGGCATGGATGGCTTTGAGACGGCCGAAGCCATCCACCAGCGGCCGCGCTCGGCCGACATCCCGATCATCTTCATCACCGCCTTCGTGGCCGACGAACTGGACCGCCTCAAGGCCTACCAGCGCGGCGCGGTCGACTTCCTGTTTACGCCGGTGATCCCGCAGATGCTGTACGCCAAGATCAGCGTCTTTGTCTCGCTCGCCACCAAGAATGAGGAATTGCGGCGTCAGGCGCGCCAGCTGAGCCAGCGCACCACGGACTTGATTGCAAGCAACCAGCGCCTGTTGCGCGAAATCGAGGAGCGCAAGTCCGCCGAGCGGGCCAGCCACGCCAAGGACGAATTCCTGGCCATGCTGGGCCATGAGCTGCGCAACCCGCTGTCGGCCATCAGCAGCGCCGCTTCCCTGATCGGCCTGCCCGGCGTGGCGGCCGACAGCGTGGGCCACGCCAAGCAGATCATCCAGCGCCAGAGCAAGCACCTGGGCCGCATCGTGGACGACCTGCTCGACCTGAGCCGCGCCATGTCCGGCAAGATCCTGCTGAACCGGGCGCCGCTGGACCTGGCGGCCCTGATCAACACCACGCTCGATACCTTCCGCGCCACCGGCCGCCTGGCCGACTACCAGCTGCACGCCAGGACCGTGCCTTGCTGGGTCAACGGCGATGCCACACGCCTGGAGCAGGTGTTCAGCAACCTGCTGGACAATGCCTTGAAGTACACCCCGCACGGCGGCCGCATCGAGATCCTGAGCGATGTGGACGATGGCGAGGTCACCATCAGCATCCACGACAGCGGGGTCGGCATCGCGCCGGACTTGCTGCCGCAGGTGTTCGACGTCTTTGTCCAGGGCACCAGCACGCTGGACCGCGCGCAGGGCGGCCTCGGCATTGGCCTGGCCCTGGTGCGGCGCCTGGTGGAACTACACGGCGGTAACGTTTATGCTGAAAGTGCCGGGCCGGGCGAGGGCAGTACCTTCACCCTGCACCTGCCCTGCATCGAGCACGTAACAGAAACCAAGGCGGCTCCCATGGAAACAAGCGAACAAAGCAAGCCGGCCGTGCTGCTGGTCGAAGACAACGACGATGGCCGCGAGATGATGGCCATGATGCTGAGCTGCTACGGCTACCCGGTGCAGCACGCGGCCGACGGCTTCCAGGGCCTGGCGACGGCGGCGGCCACCAAGCCCGATATCGCGCTGGTCGATATCGGCCTGCCCGGCATCGACGGCTACGAAGTGGCGCGCCGCATGCGCGCCAATCCGGACACCCACCACATCAAACTGATCGCCCTGACCGGCTACGGCCTGGCGGACGACCAGCGGCGCGTGATGGATGCCGGCTTCGACATGCACCTGGTGAAGCCGGTCGACGTCGACCAGCTGCTGCGCGCCATCAGCGAGTGCCTGGCGCGCGACCCAGCGACGGCGCGGGACTGAGTCCGGGCGCGCGCGGCGGCACGAAGTCGATTTCATCCTTGCGTGCTTCGATCTCGCGCGCCATGGCCTGCAGGTCGAGGCCGGCCTGCTTCGCCTTGGGGAACATCTCCCCCTCCTCTTCCTTGACGTGGTGGTTGATGTATTCGCCCAACACCTTCACTTTGGCGTCGAACAGTTCGTCGTGCGGATCCATCTCGCCGATCTGGGCGATCAGGTCCTTGGCGCTGGAGTGCTCGACCGTTGCCTCGTCGACCAGGTCTTCGCTTTCCTTATCCGCCGCACGCACGGCGGGATAGAAGATTTCCTCTTCGGCGGTGGCGTGCTTGGTCAGTTCCAGGCAGATCTTGTCCGCCAGCTTCTTCTTGCTGGCGAAAGCGCGGTCGCCCAGATCCTCGAACTCCTGGAACAAGGCTTTTACATTGGCATGGTCTTGCTTGAGCAGTGCGATAGCGTCTTTCATTTTCATCTCCTCATAATGAAGCGTCAGCTTCGCAGGCGCACTGCTGGCTGTATGTGCGCCACCACACGACTATCCTCATGTATGATCAGGGCAATAAACATGGACTACCAAAAATATGCCTGCCAACACCGACGCGGCTGAACTGCGTGAGCTGCTGGCTTACGTCAATAATTGCTGGGACGACGAGCGGCGGGCCTTGTCGCGCCAGATGCACGACAGCCTGGGGTCTTCCCTGACGGCGCTGACCATGCACCTCGGCCTGCTGACCTCCAAACTGCCGCAGGAGCCGGCCCTGCTCGACCGTGCGGCGCAGATGAAGCACCTGCTGCACACTATCATCGAGACCAACCGCGCCATGCAGCACAAGCTGTGGAACGACAAGCTGGAGTTCCTCGGCCTGCGTGTGGCGCTGGGCGAACTGGTGGC
Source organism: Pseudoduganella sp. OTU4001 (assembly GCF_038440195.1). NCBI lineage: Bacteria > Pseudomonadati > Pseudomonadota > Betaproteobacteria > Burkholderiales > Oxalobacteraceae > Pseudoduganella > Pseudoduganella sp. OTU4001. The sequence continues at coordinate 9,713 of NZ_JASATG010000039.1, forward strand.
CCAGTTCGGGGCGGAACAGCACCTGAGCGCCCGCTGCAGCTTGCCGGAGGACGAGCCGGCCTGCCCGCGCGGCCACCGCGTGGTGCTGCTGCGTGCGGCGGAAGAAGGCTTGCGCAATGTGGCCCTGCACGCGCGGGCCAGCAGCATCGACGTGATCGTCGACGATCTGGAAGACAGCATCGTGCTGATGGTGAAGGATGACGGCGTCGGGCTGGGCGACGCTGGCGCGCACGCCGCCGGTGCCGATTGGCCGGGCCGCCATGGTTTGCGCATGCTGCGCGAACGTGCCGTGTTCCTCGGCGGCGGCTTGTCGCTGACGGCCAACAACGGCCGCGGCGTCGTGCTGGCGGTGACGCTGCCTAAACCGCCCGTCCCCGCCTGAGCGCCATCAGCGCCGACAAGGGCAGCGCGAGCGCGCCGAGCACGAACCACAGCCACTGCGGCACATGGAAGCCATGCTCGTCCGCATACGCCTGCGCCGGTGCGACGGCGCGGTGGACTTGCGGCGCGGCAGGGTTGTAATACACGGTGACGGCATCGCCCAGCTTGCGCCGCGCGCAGCCGGCAGCATCGCGGGCCGAGCCGCGGCGGCGCTTGCCGCCGGCTTCGAACTCATACCACCAGCGCCCGTCATGGTTGCACTCCAGCAGAACGACGCGTCCGGCAGCCGTCACATGCTGGCGCGCCAGCTGCGCCACATCCTGGGCCCGGTTATAACAGCCGCCCAGCAGCAGGGCCGCGGCCAGCCAGCACGCGCGGCGCGCCTTCAATGCAGCTTCACCAGCGGCGTCGCCCGCTTGACCAGGAAGCGCGCCAGCGCCAGCACCCCGGTGCGCACCGAACCGAGCACCGCCTGGTGGTGCAGCAGGTGCAGGCTCACATACATCATGCGCGCAAAAAAGCCTTCCACGAACCAGTTAAAGCCGCGCAGCGAACCCATCAGGCTGCCGACCGAGGTCGACTGGCCGAACGACACCAGCGAGCCATAGTCGCGGTATGCGTAGGGCTTGCCCTGCGGCGCCTTGCCGCGCGCCTGGCGCAGGAAGGTCTCGAGCAGGTAATCGGCCTGCTGGTGCGCCGCCTGGGCGCGCGGCGGTACCGGCTTGCCATCGGCGCCCAGGCACAGTGCGCAGTCGCCCAGCGCATACACGCCCGGCACGCCCTTCACCTGCAGCTCGCCCGTCACTTCGATCTGGCCGCCCTTGGCGAGCGGCAACCCGAGCGCGCAGAGGAAGGCCGGCGCCTTGATGCCTGCCGCCCACACCACGATATCCGATGGGTAGCGCTGCGCGCCGACGCTGACATGGTCCTCGGCAATGGCGGTGACACGGCAATCGGTCACCACCTTGATGCCGCGCTCGTTGAGCAGTTTGAGCGCCGCGCCCGACACGCGCTCCGGCAGCGGCGCCAGGATGCGCGGCGCGCCCTCCAGCAGCGTAATGCGCACATCGCGCACCGGATCGAGGTGGCCGAAGCCGTAGGAGGTGTAGACGCCGCTGGCCTCGCGCAGTTCGGCGGCCAGCTCGACGCCGGTGGCGCCGCCGCCGATGATCACCACGTCGACCCCGGCCGCACCGCCCTGCCCCTTTTGCAGCGCCGCCTTGGTCAGCAGCTTGAGCAGGGTCAGACGGAAACGTTCCGCATCTTCGGTCGCATTCAGGGAAATGGTGTTTTCGGCGGCGCCCGGCACACCGAAATAATTGGACGTGCTGCCCACCGCCATGACCAGCGCTTCGTACTGGATCGAGCGCTGCGGCAGGACAGCCTCGCCGCCCTCGGTGGTAATGGCCGCCACGGTCAGCTGCCGGGCCCCGGCGTCCAGCGCCGTCATGGCGCCATAGACATATGTGAAGCCATTGTCGTGCGCCAGCATCTGGTAGGACAGGCCCTCCTGGTGGATGTCCAGGGTGCCCGCCGCGACCTCGTGCAGCGATGGCTTCCAGATATGGTAAAGCCGGCTATCGACCAGCATCACCTGTTGCGGGCCGAGTTTCCGGCCCAGTTTGCAAGCGAGCTCAAGGCCGCCCGCCCCTCCACCTACGATCACATATTTGCTACGCAAACAGTTCTCCCAATGTCGGCGGCGACCGGCCGCCCCGGTCAGTCTTTATCTTTATGCTTGCCGTGGCCGTGGCCTTTGTCTTTGTGCTTGCCGTGGCCGCGGTCGTCGTCGCGGTCATCGCGGCGGTCGTGGTCGTGGCGGTCGCGGTGCTCTTCGCGGTAGCGCGGCGCGTACTCATTGGTGTACCACTCGTCGCGCACGAAGTAGACATTGCGCGAGCAGGCATTGTACTTGTGGCAGTGCTTATCCCATTTCTTGGCATGGCCAGGCGGTACGCGCAGGTACATCGGCTCGGCGATCACGCGCGCCGGACGCTGGATGATCACCGGTTGCGGGTACAGCACTGGCGGCGGCGCAGTGTTACCAATATTGATCTGGCCATAGAAGCCTGGCTGGCCGACGGTAACGGAAACGCCGACATCGGAAGCGAAGGCGGAAGTGCTGATTGCCAGCACGGCGGCGGCTAAGAGCTGGGTCTTCATGATCGTGATTATATAAGTAGTTGAAAAAGTGCGTTGAGCGCAGGTTATTGTATCAAGGCAAGTTCCCATCCTACGTGCGCCAGCGCACATAGCTTAGCAAAAAGCAACACTTCAAGCGTAGGCGGCCAGGGCGCTGCGTAGCTCGGCAATGGCCTGGCGGGCCTGGGAAATGACCTTGTCGGCGATGCGCTTGCGCACCGCCTGCACGCGGCCGGCCGCCTCGGCTTCCAGCATCAGCGGCGTCAGCAACTGGGTGGCCGACTCGTGGAAGCTGGCGGCGAGACGGTCCAGCTGGCGGCCGAAACCGGCCTGCACTTCCTGCAGGCGCTTGCGCAATTCCTCTTCGAAAGCCCGGCGGCGGTCGCGGATTTCAGAGCGCTTGCGGCGGCCCGCATCGGCAAACCATTTAAAAGCGCCGGCCAGCAAGACCGCGCCGCCGACGAATGGCGCGGCCGGCGCCACCACCGGCAGCACCACGGCAACGCCGAACAGGTAGGCGGCGGTGCCGGTACCGGCGGCGGCCACCGCGCTACCCATCAGGGTGATATTGGCGGCGGTGTCGACGGTCTGCGCCAGGCGGGTGCCGACGCGCATGCGCGGCATCAGGCGTGCCAGGGTGGCATGGTGCTGGCGCTCGAACACGGTGGCCTGGGTCAGGCGGATGTCGGACTGGAACAGCGACAGGTCGTGCTGCAGCAAGTCCAGCACCTCCTCCTTGCGCTGCACTACCCGGTCCAGGCGCGACTCCATTTCATTGCCAAACTGCGCGCCGCTGGCTGCTTCGTTCGCCTCGGGATGGGCTGCCAGCGCCAGCTCGATGGCATTGCCGGCATCGTGCACGGCGTCTTCGATATCCTGGCTCAACACATTGCGTTCATAGGCGATGCGGGCATCGACCAGGGCCAGGCGCTGCTGCACCTGGTGGCGCAGCTGCTGCGCGGTGGCCAGCAGGCTGGCGGCGCTGGCTTCGCAGGCCAGCATGGCGTTTTCGTGCTCGCGGTAGCTTTCGATGCCCTGGCAGATGGTGGTGACGGCACGCTCGACCACTTCCTGCAACTCCTGCTGGCTCATCAGGCCGCCGTTGTAGCCGCGCGCGTGGTTCAGCAATTCGGCATGGCCCATGGTGCGGCCGAAGTCGGCGACCGCATCGGCCAGGCCGCGGCCCATCACCAGCTTGCGCGCCTGGCTGCCCAGGTTGCTCAGCAGGCGGCGCTCCTCTTCCGGCGGCAGGCCGAACAACTGTTCCGCGCTCAGTTTGACGTGCAGCGCCTTGGCGATCTTTTGCGCCAGCGGACGGGCGGCGGTGCCTTGCAGCGCCAGCAGTGGTTTCAGCAGGTTGAAGGCGCTGTGGCGCGTGTGCTCGGCGACCGTCGGGCTGGAGCGGGCCAGGGCATGCAGCGCCCAGTCGACCGTGACGCCGCATTCGATGGCGTTCAGCATCAGGGCGGTGAAGACGGCGGAAGCGCGGCCATCGCCGGCCAGGTCGGTCACGGCGGCAAATTGCGCCAGCGTCATATTGCCATCGGTACTGGCGATGGCGCCCACGGTGCGGGCCAGCGCGGAAGTGAAGCTCTGGTCGGTGGAAAGGTGTTCATCGAGGCAGCGCAGCAGGACTGCGTGCTCGGGGACAGCCGGCGCAGGCGCGGCTGACAGGTTGACGCTAGCGGCTCCGTAAGTGCTTTGCACAAATACTCCGTTCGCCCGGTCCATGCTAATGGCATTCTAGACCATGGGAGATCATCACCCAAACAGTTTAAAAGCCGCCATGGCCCCGATCAGCGTCAGCGTCTGGGCCAGCATCCAGCGCAGGATTTCGTTCTTGAGCTTCTCCAGCTTAAGATCGAGCCTTTGCTCCAGTTCTTGCAAGTCGGACATATGGGCCACCGGATCGCGTTTGTTCGAGGACATGGTACGCTCCTTGGTCGGAAAGCGTCATTGTCCCGCGGCTAGGGTGCGGGCTCTGTGGGCAAAATCAAGGTTTCCTTGATTTCCTCCATGACGACATAGGACTTGGACTGCGCCGCGCCCGGAAGGTTCAACAGCATATCGCCCAGCAGCTTGCGGTACTCCGCCATCTCATGGATGCGCGCCTTGATCAGGTAATCGAAGTCGCCCGACACCAGGTGGCACTCCTGCACTTCCGGAATGCGCAGCACCTCGCGCCGGAACTGTTCGAAGTGGCTGGCCGATTTCTGGTTCAGCGTGATCTCCACGAACACCAGCAGGCTGGCGCCGAGGGCACGCGGATTGAGCCGCGCGTGGTAGCCGGCAATCACCCCGTCCCGCTCCATGCGCTTGACCCGCTCGATGGTCGGCGTAATCGACAGCCCGACCTGCTCGCTCAGGTCCTTCATGGCAATCCGCGCATCGTCCTGCAGGATGCGCAGTATTTTCCGGTCAATCTTGTCCAGTCCCCGGACTGATTCCTTCTGGATTCGCATGATTTTTTACTGTTTTATCGGCTCGATATAGTAACAAATACTAGCAAAACTTAACTACCATAGCAAAATAATCCGCAACAAATATTCCGGAGGCAATTCATGCGCGTAGTTATCCTTGGCAGCGGCGTTATCGGCGTCACCAGTGCTTATTACCTGGCCCAGGCCGGCCACGATGTCACCGTGCTCGACCGCCAGGCCGGTCCTGCCCTGGAAACCAGCTTCGCCAATGCCGGCCAGATTTCGCCGGGCTACGCCTCGCCCTGGGCTGCCCCAGGCATTCCGCTGAAGGCCATGAAATGGATGCTGCAGCGCCACGCGCCGCTGTCGATCACCCCTGACGGTACCACCTTCCAGCTGAAATGGATGTGGCAGATGCTGCGCAACTGCAATGCCGAATCCTACGCGATCAACAAGGAACGCATGGTGCGCCTGGCCGAGTACAGCCGCGACTGCTTCAAAGTCCTGCGCGCCGCCACCGGCATCGAATACGAAGGCCGCCAGCAAGGCACCACCCAGCTGTTCCGCACCCAGGCCCAGCTGGACGGCGCAGCCAAGGATATTAAAGTACTGAAAGAAACCGGCGTGCCCTACGAGCTACTGACCGGCGCCGAGCTGATGAAGGCCGAGCCGGGCCTGGCGGCATCCCAGCACAAGCTGGTGGGCGGCCTGCGCCTGCCGAACGACGAAACCGGCGACTGCCAGCTGTTCACCACCCGCCTGGAAGCCATGGCCAAAGCGCTGGGCGTGAAGTTCCGCTACGGCGTTGAGATGGACCAGCTGGTGATGGAAGGCGGCAAGGTCAAGGGCGTGCAGTGCGGCGCCGAACTGGTGGAAGGCGACTCCTTCGTGGTGGCGCTGGGCGCCTACTCGACCCCGTTCCTGAAGGAACTGTTCGACATCCCGGTCTACCCGCTGAAAGGCTACTCGATCACCGTGCCGATCGTGGACGGCGACAAGGCCCCGACTTCGACCATCCTGGACGAGACCTACAAGATTGCCGTGACCCGCTTCGACGACCGCATCCGCGTCGGCGGCATGGCCGAAATCGCCGGCTACAACACCAAGCTCAACCCACGCCGCCGCGAAACCCTGGAAATGGTGGTCAACGACCTGTTCCCAGGCGCCGGCGACACCGCCGCCGCCACGTTCTGGACCGGCCTGCGCCCGATGACCCCGGACGGCACCCCGGTGGTCGGCCGCACCGCCATCCGCAACCTGTTCACCAACACCGGCCACGGCACGCTCGGCTGGACCATGAGCTGCGGTTCCGCCCAGCTGCTGGCCGACATCATGTCCGCCAAGCGCCCAGCCATCTTCGCCGACGACCTGTCGGTCGCCCGCTACAGCGAAGAGCGCACCGTCCGCCAGCCGCAACTGGCCGGCGCCTGACAGCAACTTTTGTCCACTTTGGTTCCTGACCCCAAAGTGGACAAAAGTGGATATTTGGCAGTAAGGCTCCCGGAGCCGTATAATTTTCGGCATGAACAAACTGGAAGCCTTCGGACACGTCGCCGCGCTGGCGATCCGCGGAGACCTTGTGTTTCCCACCAGCGTCAACGCCGCCCTGCGAGTGCAGCTCGCATTGGACGATCCTGACTGTCCGATGGAGGACGCGATCAAGCTGGTGCTGGCCGAGCCGCAACTGGCCGCGCGCACCGTCGCCCTGTCCAATTCCGCCATGTTCAACCGCACCGGCGGGCCGGACGTGACCAATGTGCGCAACGCCATCATGCGGGTTGGCTACCACAACCTCTACGCGCTGGCCGCCGCCATGGTGGTGCGCGCTTTCGGCAGCAAGATTTCCGATCCCGGCCTGCGCGCCAAGGCCGAGCAGCTGTGGCAGCACACCATCCACGTGGCCTGCCTGGCGCGCATCATCGCGCGCGAAGTCACCGGCGTGAATCCCGATACCGCGCTGTTCGCCGCCATCGTGCATGAAGTGGGTGGTTTCTACCTGCTGTCGCGCGCCGACGAATTCCCCGGCCTGCTGGAACCCGATCCGGAAAACTGGCAGACCGCCAGCGAGGAAATCATCAACCGCGAAGTGCTGAAGAAGCTGGGCATCCCGGCCGAGGTGGCGGAAGCCATCGAAAGCCTGCGCGGCGGCATGCTGCAAATCCCGCCGGAGACCCTGCTCGACACCCTGCTGCTGGCGAACCATTTCGCGCCCGTGGCCTCGCCATTGTCCACGCCGGAAGAAGAACAGGCCCCGCACGAAGATTCCGTGCTGGACCTGTTTATCGATGCCGAGAAGCGCGAACAGATGCTGGAAGAAGCGGAGGCCGATGCCTCCGCCATGAATGCCGCGCTGCTGGTTTAATCCAGCGCTTTGGCCGGGCCGAAGAATTCGTAGTACGTCTGCCCTTCCGGCACGCCCAGTTCGCGCAGGCTGCGTTTGACGGCCCGCATGAACGGCACCGGACCCAGGAAGTAGGCGTCGACGTCGCGCGACGCCGGCAACCACTCCCCTAGCTGTTCCTTGCCCAGCAGGCCGACCGCGTCGGCCGCGGGCTGGCCGCTGCGCTGTTCGGCGTAGATATAGTGGCGCTTGAGCTGCGGGTGACGCTTGGCCAGGCCGTCGATGCGTTCGCGGAAGGCATGCACGCCGCCGTGGCGGGCGGCGTGGATGAAGCGGATTTCGCGGCCGGTTGCCAACGCCTGCTCCAGCATCGCCAGCGTGGGCGTGATGCCGACGCCGCCGGAGATCAGCACGATCGGGCGCTCGCCCTGGGCCAGGCTGAAGGCCCCCGATGGCGGGAACAGTTCAATGGTGTCGCCCACTTTCACCTTTCCGTGCAGGTGGTTCGATACCTTGCCGCCCTCTTCGCGCTTGACGCTGACCTGGTAGCTCTGGCCGTTCGGCGCGGCAGACAGCGAGTACTGGCGGCGCTGCTCTTCGCCAGCCACCACCAGGCGCATGCCGATGTACTGGCCGGGCGCGAAGTCCATCACGGCCTGGCCGTCGGCCGGACGGAAGACAAAGGTGGTGATCTCGTCGCTCTCCACGCGCTTTTCAGTGACGAAGAACGGACGCGCGCCAGTCCAGCCGCCGTCGGCCGCTGCGGCGGCCTGGTAGGCCTTGCCCTCGGCGCCGATCAGGATGTCGGCCAGCTGGCCGTAGGCGGCGCCCCAGGCATCCAGCACTTCCTCGGTCGCGGTTTCGGCGCCCAGCACTTCGCGGATCGCCTTCAGCAGGCTGGCGCCCACCATCAGGTAATGCTCCGGCTGGATCTGCAGGGCCACGTGTTTGTTGACGATGGCGCTGGCCAGCGGGCCAAGCGCTTCCAGGCGCTCGATATTCCTGGCGTACATCAGGATGCCGTTGGCCAGGGCGCGCTGCTGCTCGCCGCTGTGCTGGTGGGCCTGGTTGAAGAATGGCTTCACTTGCGGGAAGTCGGTGAACAGGACCTGGTAGAAGTGGCGGGTCAGTGCTTCGCCGCCCTGCTCCAGGATAGGCACGGTGGCGGTGACGATGGCGCGGTGTTCTGCAGACAGCATGGGTACGGCTCCTCAGCGGTTAAACATGCATTCATCATACATGTTTAAGCGAGGCGCCGTCAATAAAGATATATCTCAGATACTCAATTTGTTCAGGCCTGCTTTTTCGGCATTTGCAGGATGACAGGCTGGGCGCCGCCCTTGCCTTTCGGGCCGGGCAGGATATCGGCCAGCGTCATGCCGTCCAGCACGTGCAGGAAGGCTTCGGTCGCCTCGTGCAGCTTGTGCTTCAGCGCGCAGTCGCGCAGGAAGGCGCATTTGCCCGGATCGGATTGGAAGCATTCGGCAACGTGGAAATCCGATTCGCTGTCGCGCACCACTTCGCCGATATTGATTTCCTCGGGCTCGCGGTTCAGGCGCAGGCCGCCATGGCGCCCACGCACCGTCTCCACCAGGCCGCTGGCGCCCAGCTGGTGGATCACCTTGGTCAGGTGGTTTTTCGAGATGTCGTGCAGGTCGGCGATTTCCTGGATGGTCACCAGTTTGTCGCGGTTCATGCCAAGGTACATCAGCGAACGCAGGGTGTAATCAGTAAATGATGTCAGTCGCATAAGCTATGTCACGTAAAGATGCATTCAGAATATTGCTTTAACCCAATCGGTAATGTAGCATTCATTATACATCTTAAGAACGCGAGGTCCGCCATGCGCAGCATCCATCTCCCCACCGAACCAACGCCCACAGGACAACCGCACCCTTTGCTGCGGCTTGGCTTCCGCCCCTTCTACCTGCTGGCGGCGGCGCTGGCGGTGCTGTCGGTGCCGCTGTGGCTGGCCAGCTACAAGGGCATGCTGCCGGCGCTGCCGACCGCCAACATCCTGTGGCATATGCATGAAATGGTGTTCGGCTTTGCCGGCGCGGTGATCATCGGCTTCCTGTTTACGGCGGGCCGCAACTGGACCAACCTGCCGACGCCGGCCGGCGGCCAGCTGGCGGCGCTGGCCGCGCTTTGGCTGGCGGGACGCGCGGCGATGCTGCTGGCGCCGCGCGAAGCGGCCCTGGTAGTCGACGGCGCCTTCCTGCCGCTGTGCGCACTGGCATTCGGCCGCGTGCTGGTGCAGGCACAGAGCAAGCGTAACTACCCAATCCTGGGCATCCTCACCCTGCTCTCGCTCGCCAACCTGCTGTTCCATGCGGCGGCCAACAGCTGGATCGCACTGTCGCCCATGACGCCGGTGCATGGCGCCATCCTGATGGTGACGGTGCTGGAAGGCGTGATCGGCGGCCGTGTGATCCCGATGTTTACCCGTAACGGCGCACCGGGCAGCCAGCCCGTCACCGTGGCCTGGCGCGAGAAGGCCAGCATCGCCCTGCTGCTGGCAACCGCCGTGGCCTGGGTAGCCGGTTTGCCGGGCGTGGTGGTGGCGCCGGTGGCCTTTGCGGCGGCGGCGGTCAACGCCGCGCGCCTGGTTGGCTGGGCGCCGTTTGCCACGCTGCGTGTGCCGCTGCTGTGGATCCTGCACCTGGCCTACGCCTGGATCGTGGCCGGCCTGGTTTTGCTGGGCTTTGCCGCACTGGGCATCGGTTCGGCCAGCAGCGCCTTCCACGCCCTGGCGGTGGGCGGCATGGCGGGCCTGATCCTGGGCATGATCACGCGTACGGCGCTGGGCCACACCGGCCGCATGCTGCGCGCCGGGCGGGCCGAACGGGCCATGTATTTGCTGCTGCAAGCTGGCGCGGTGTCCCGCTTGGGCGCCAATACCGCACCCGGCGCGTGGCGCGACGCCCTGCTCCTGTGTTCGGGCCTGGCCTGGTCGGCAGCGTTCCTGGTCTACCTGTTCGTCTACGCGCCTTACCTGAGCCAGGGGCGCATCGATGGGCGCGCGGGCTAACGTGCGCCGCGCGCCAGCGGGTTCGGGGTCGGCTCGCCGACCTTGTGCAGCACGTTGCGGTCGATGTGGTGGAACGGCTCGTCCTCTTTGCCGCGGATCAGCATGACGGTGTCCTCCTCGTAGCCCCAGGTGCCGTCGTCGTTGATGGTGACCTTGATGTTGTACTCGGTGGTCCGGAAGCCGAATTCCAGGAAAGGGTTGGAGCAGATGCCGTAGGTATCCTGCTCGCGGCGCGCCACCAGCTCGAACGATTTGGCGTCGGCTGCCGCGGTGCCCGATGCCATGGCGATCTGGCCGCGCGGGATGGCCAGGGTCTGGATCACGGTATTGGTGGCGGGCTCCCACAGCCAGTAGCCGACCTGCTCGTGGTAGGTCTTGATATTGTCCGGCTTATTGACGATCAGGACGTAGCGCAGGCCGTAAAACAGCTGCGGGCCGTTGGTCACAGGGTCGATCGGCTGCAGCTCGATGCGCTCGACATAGGCCTGCTTGCGCGCGCCGTCGGCCTTGGGCTTGATGTCCAGGCCGCGCTGGCCCTCCCAGATGCCGGCCATGGGGCCGAGCGGGCCGAGGTTGGCCAGCGTATTGAGGTCGATATTGGAAGGTTCGGTATAGATGTCGTTGCTGTATTCGCTCATGGCCATGCCTGCTTGTTGATCACAGAGCAAACATTGTAACCTCGTCGGCGATCTGCTGCGGCGGCACCGGGCGGCCATACAGGTAGCCCTGCACCTCGTCGCAGCCATGCTGCTGCAGGAAGCTGCACTGCTGCTCCGTTTCCACCCCTTCGGCGATCACGCGCATGTCCAGCTGGTGGGCCAGCGAGATGATGGCGCAGGCGATGGCCTGGTCGTCGGCACTGCCGGCCAGGTCGCGGATGAAGGACTGGTCGATCTTCAGGCGGCTGATCGGGAACGACTTGAGCGCCGCCAGGCTGGAATAGCCGGTGCCGAAGTCGTCGATCGCCAGCGCGATGCCCATCGCTTCCAGTTGGCGCATGCGGGCCACGGACTGCGCGGTGTCGCGCATGATCATGCTTTCCGTGACCTCCAGCTCCAGCCATTGCGGATGCAGGCCGCTGGCCTGCAGCGCCGCGGCGACGCGCTCCACCAGGCGCGGGTCTTCGAACTGGCGTGCCGATACATTGACCGAGACCGCCAGCGGCGGCAAGCCGGCGTCCTGCCAGGCGCGCGCCTGGCGGCAGGCTTCGCGCAGGGCCCATTCGCCGATCTGGATGATCAGGCCATTCTCTTCGGCCAGCGGGATGAACTGGTTGGGCGGAATGTTGCCGCGCTGCGGATGCTGCCAGCGCAGCAAGGCTTCCACGCCGAACATGCGGCCCGACTCCAGGTTGATCTTGGGCTGGTAGACCAGCGACAGCTGGTCCTCTTCCAGCGCCTTGCGCAGGCCTTCGGTCAGCGCCAGCTTTTCCTCCAGCCCGGCGTTCATCTCGTGGGTGTAGAACTGGCAGTTGTTCTTGCCGCTCTCCTTGGCGCGGTACATGGCGGCGTCGGCGTGCATCATCAGCGTGTCGGTATCGCGCCCGTCGCGCGGGTAGACGGCGACGCCGATCGAGCAGCTGACCTGCATCTTCTGCCCTTCCAGCGAAATCGGCTCCACCACCGATTCCAGGATCTTGTTCAGCAGAGGCACCAGCACCTGCGGGTCGTCGTCCAGGTGCGGCAGCACCAGCACGAATTCGTCGCCGCCGAAGCGGCCCACGGTGTCCTCGCGCCGCACGCAGCCCACCATGCGGCCGGCCACCTCCTTCAGCAGTTCATCGCCGGCGTTGTGGCCGAGGGTGTCGTTGACCAGCTTGAAGCTGTCGAGGTCGATGAAGGCCACCAGCACCGATTCGCCATTACGTTCGGCGTGGGCGATCGACTGCTGCAGGCGGTCGCAGATCAGGCTGCGGTTCGGCAGGCCGGTCAGCGTGTCGTGGTGCGCCATGTGGTAGATGCGCTCTTCGGCGCGTTTGCGCTCGCTGATGTCGCGCACGATCGCCACCACGCCGCCCTCCACGCCCACCACCTGCCAATGCAGCCAGTCGGCATGGAACTGCGGCATCAGGTTCGGGCCTTCCTCCTGGTGCACGCCGCCATGCAGGGTGACGTGGGTCAGGCGTTCGAACATGCCGTTGTGGCGCGCCGCCGGCAGCCAGCCGCACAGGGTCTGCGCGCGCAGCTCGCTGCGCCGGGCGCCGGTCAGCTGTTCGGCGCGCGAATTCACGGCGGCGAACTTGAAGTCCACCACCGCGCCATCCTTGTTGCGGATGGCGCGCAGCACGAAGAAGGCGTCCATATTCGACTCGGAGGCGGCGGCGTAGGTTTCCTGCGCACGGCGCACGCGGCGACGCGCCTTGGCGCCCTGCCAGACAAAGCCCCAGGCCATGGAGGCCAGCAGGATCAGCACCGCGCTGGCGACGCCGGCTTCCCATAGCAGCTGGCGGCGCTGCGCCGCGAAGGCGGCCATCTGTTCGGTTTCGCACAGGCCGACCAGGGCGCTCAGGTGCAGGCCGGCCAGCTGGCGCACTGCCGTGTAGCGCCGCACGCTGTCCCAGCCGGCGGTCAGCGGCACGGCGGGCGAGGCCTGCAGCGCGGCCAGGTCCACCCGCTGGCCGAAGGACTGGCGGTCGCCCACGCGCAAGGCGCGCACCACGCCGTCGTCGCCGACCAGTCCCAGCACGCCGCGCTCGCCCAGGCGGCTGCGCTCGTAGCCGCTGGTGAAATAGGCCGGATCGACTTCCACAATCGCCACGCCGGCGAATTCGCCGCGCGCATCTTCCAGGCGGCGCGTGAAGTGCAGGTGCCAGTCCTGGTTGGCCTGGTCGCGCATGGCCTGCGCAATATAGGTGTAGTTGCTGCGCTGCTGCTGGTGGAAGCGGAAGTAGTCCTCATGCGCCACGTTGAGCGCCTGCGCCGGCGGGTTGCTGGCGACGGTGTCGCCATTGGCGTCAACGATGCTGACGATGAACACCAGGCCGGACGGCAGCAGGCCGTGCGCCTGCAGCTCCGGCAGCGCGCCGCGCGCGCCCTGCCGTTCGGCGCTGTACTTCAGCACCTTGAGGGTCTGTTCGATGCCGTTGATGCTGCGCGCCACCTGGGCTTCGTAGGTGGCGGCCAGTTCGCTGGCCGATTCGGCCGCCAGCTCGCGCGCGGCAGCTTCCTCGCTGTCGATGAAATGCAGCGTGGTCGCCCACACCACCGCCAGCAGCACGACGGTGAACACGGGCAGCGAGACTTGCGTCTCCAGGCACATGCGGAGCCAGCGCTTCATCTCAATGCACCACCAGGACAGGGCGCACGCTGGCATCCAGCGCGCTGCGTTCGATATAGCCGATCAGGGTCGGGTTGTCCGCCACCAGCTTGCGCACGGCCAGGCTGTTGGGCAGTTCGCGCGGCGGCTGGCCGCGGCCGGTGAAAATCCTTTTGGTCCAATAGGCCTTCATCAGCGCCGGCGTGCGGTTGGCAACCTTGAGGTAGAACTCGTCGCGCAGCGGGGAGCCGATCGGCAGGTCGAGCGCCACCACTTCGCCGCCGTCGGGGAAGCGGGTGGCCTCGGCCAGGAAGATGTCGGCCACCTGTTCGGCGCGCAAGGCGGTGAGCGGGCTGCGCGCCGACACCACCACCACCAGGTCGGCGGCGGCGGCGGCGCCGGCCAGCAGCACCAGCATCAGACTGAAGAGCAGTTTCCTGATCATGTCGGGCCCCGGTCAGAAAACAAAGTCCAGCGCGGCGCTGAACAGGCCGAAGCTGCGGCCATAGCGGTAGCCCGGCTGCAGGTTTTCCAGCGTGCCGCTGGTGCCCTTGCGCGGACGCACATGGTCGTACTGGAACTTGACGGCCACGTTGCTGCCGGCGTCCCAGCGCAGGCCGGCGCTGACATTGTCCTGCACCGCGATCATGCTGAGCCAGGAGTTCAGTTCCCGGTTCAGGCGCTGGCCGGCCGCCGCATAGGGCGGCGGCAGCGCCGCCAGGTCCAGGCCGTCGACATGGGTCGGGGTGTTGGCGACGACCTTGCTGAAGGTGGCATACGGCGTCAGGCTGCCGAAGCGGTAGCCGCCGCTGATATAGCCGGCGCTCTTGTCGCCCAACAGGGAACGCGCATTGACGCGGCCCGCCTCCGCCATCACAAACCACTGGCCCGGGTCGTAGGAGGCGCCGATGCTCAGCACCGTGGCGCGCTTGCGGTCCGGTTCATAGCGGCGCGCCAGGATTTCTCCCTGCGGGCCGAACTGGCGCAGCGCCGTGAACAGCTGCTCGCCCAGCTTCATCTGCAGGTCGCCTTTCAGGGCCGTGGCGCGCACGGTGAGCGCGCCGATATTGCTGGTGTTGGAGACGCCGGCCAGGTGATGGGCTTCGGCGCGCTGGGTGTCGGACAGGCGCAGCTGGGTGCTGCCGTACAGCACCTGGGTGGTATTTTTCACATCGCCCAGCTTCCAGCGGTAGCTGGCGTCGATGCCGTCGCTATTGCTGATCGGGAGTGCGCCGTACAATTCGATCGGGGTGCGCACCCAGGTCAGGGCGTAGCTGGCCTTGCGGTAATCGCCCGACAGGAACAGCGGCAGCGCGATGCGGCCAAAGCGCAGGCTCAATTCCGGCGACGCCTGGTATTGCACATTGGCCCACTCCACCACCGGCTTCCAGGAATTGGTCAGGTTGCGTTCCGAGACCACCTGCAGCACGGCCGACCAGTGGCCGCCGTTGTAGGCCAGCTGGGTGGCGAGGCGGCTGTCGACGGCAAAGCTCCAGTCGCGCGTGGCGCCGGCCTGGCCCGGGTTCAGCGGGTTGGCGGAAAAATCGGCCTGCTTCTCGCTCGAGTGCACCGCGCTCAGGGTGCCGAAGCCGCCCAACGTCCAGGCGCTGCCCTCGTCGTGGCCCGCCAGCGCGTGCGTCGGCGCCAGCGCCACGCAGGCGGCAACAGCAGTCAGGACAGGCGTTGGATGCAGCTTTGGCATAATGGCACTCTTAGCAAGAAACGTCGGCAATATTCCAGCGACGCTTGCCAGCCAAGGCATGCGGAAGCATTGGAAAATCGGGGAATTCTCACACTTTATAACGGCCTCTTGTAACTGTCGAGAACTTTCCCTAGAGTACTGTTTCTATCTGTTAAGTAATAACCAACGCTTACAAAATATAAAGGAATCAAGGACATGCAGCAGGTCTCGTGCGGCACGCTGGTAATCAACAGTCAGCGCCAAGTGCTGCTGTGCCATGTCACGGGCACCGCCAGCTGGGATATTCCGAAAGGCTTGCTGGACGCCGGCGAGACGCCCCTGCAAGCGGCCCGGCGCGAGCTGCTGGAAGAAGCGGGACTGGACTTTGATGGCGGCCGTTTTGACGACCTGGGCGAATTCAGCTACCGCCCCGACAAGCGGCTGCACCTGTTCAAAGTGGAGGTGGGCGACGCCTTGTGCAGCCTGGACCACCTGCGCTGCACCAGCTTTTTCCCGCACCACCGCACCGGCGAACCAACGCCGGAAGCCGACGGTTTCCGCTGGGCTGCGCGCGAGGAACTGAGTTCACTGTGCTGGCCGCGCATGGCGTCGCGGCTGCTGTCGATCGAATGGTGATCAGGCGCCGCCGGATACGCGCAAGGTGGTGCCGGTAATGTAGCGCGCCGCCGGCGACAGCAGCCACACCGCCGCTTCCGCGATTTCGTCCGGCTGCCCCACGCGCAGCATGGGGATGCGGCCCGCCACGCGGGCCGGCCGGCCCGGGTCGCCCGAGGTGGTGTGGATGTCGGTTTGCGTGGTGCCGGGCGCCACGCCGCAGACGCGGATGCCTTCGGCCGCCACCTCCTTGCCCAGGCCCATGGTGAAGGTATCGACCGCCGCCTTGCTGGCGGCGTAGCCGACATATTCGTTCGGGCTGCCTGCCGTGGCGGCGGTGGAGCTGATATTCACGATCACCCCGCCCTGCCCATGCGCGCGGAAGGCCGCCAGCGCGTGCCGGCTGCACTGCATCAGTCCCAGCACATTGGTGCGGAACACGCGTTCCAGCACGGCCGGGGTGGAATCGCTGAAGGTCCCCAGGCCGCCGGTAATGCCGGCATTGTTGACCAGGCCGGACACCGGCCCCAGTTCACGCTCGACGGTGGCGAACAGGCGCGCGATGTCGCCGTCGCTTGCCACGTCGGCCTGCACCGCCAGCGCGCGCCCGCCGGCCGCCTCGATCTCTGCCACCACCTGGGCCGCGGACTGCGCGTCGCGCTGGTAATTCACCGCCACGCGCCAGCCATCGGCGGCCGCCTGGCGGGCTATTGCGGCGCCAATGCCCCGGCCGGCGCCCGTCACGATCAGTACTTTATCCATGCTGCCTATTCTATTTGATCTGGATCATGGCAACAGCATGGGCGGCGCGCCAGACTGGGAAATCGCCAAGGAGGACACCATGCAACGACTGGAATGGAGTGCGCTGCTCGAAACCGGGGTGGCTGAAATGGACGCGTCCCATCGCCTCCTGCTGCAAGCCATCCATGCCACCATCGACGCCGACGATGGCTCCCTGCCGGGGCGAATCACGGCGCTGCTGGCAGCGCTGGCCGCCGATTTCGCCGAAGAAGAAGCCCTGATGGACCACTTGCACTACCCCACCGACCATGAGCACCGCGCGGCCCACAGCCGGGTACTGGCGGCCCTGCAGCATGCGCTGCCGGTGGCGTGGGCCGACCCACGAGGGGCGCGCGGCCTGCTCGAGCGCCTGCCGCGCTGGTTCGTGGGCCACCTGAGCGCGATGGATTTACCGCTGGCGGTGGCGATCGAGCGCGCCCGCCGTCCGTATAGCGCGCCGCCGGAGGCCAGCCTGCGGCTGCAGCTGGCGCGCCTGCTACAGGAGCAATCTATCTGAGTTGACGATACGTCTCATCGAAATATATAGGCTTCCGGAATGGGTTGGCGCGGCATAAGATGTCTCCATCAACCACACATTCCCTGAAGGAGCCCTACCATGAACCAGCAATCCAACACCGCCGCCCTGCCACTCGCCGCCCGCCTGCTGATGGCAGCGATCTTCGTCATCAGCGGCATCGGCAAGATCGCCGCGCCGGCAGCCACCATCGGCTATATCAGCGCGATGGGCCTGCCCTTCCCTGAACTGGGCCTGGCCGGCGCGATCGGTATCGAAGTCGTCGGCGGCCTGCTGCTGGTGCTCGGCCTGTACACCCGCCCGGTCGCCCTGGCGCTGGCCGCGTTCTCGATCGTGACCGGCATCGTGTTCCATGGCGCGATCGGCGACCAGAACCAGCTGATCCACCTGATGAAGAACTTCGCCATGGCCGGCGGCCTGCTGCAGATCGCTGCCTTCGGCGCCGGTAACCTGAGCCTGGACGCCCGCCGCACGACGGCAGCCGTACGCACCGCCTGAGCGGTTGCCGAAAACCGGCGGGACACTTAGACTGCGACACCACAAGGAGAAATAGTCTGATGTTCCGCCACATCCTCATTCCCAGCGACGGCTCCGCCGCTTCGCAACTGGCAGTCAACGCCGCTTTGCGCATGGCGCGCGAAAGCGGCGCCCGCGTCACTGCCATCCACGTGCTTCCGGAAGAACCGGCCCTGATGGCCAATGTGGCGCCGCAGCCGGCCGAGGACCAGATCCTGCTTGCCATCGCGCGCCAGGCCACCTCCCTCAACGTCAACTGCGCCACGCTCCAGATCCATGCCGAACAGCCGCATGCGGCCATCGTCGCCACCGCACTGCAGCGCAGCTGCGACCTGATCGCCATGGCCTCGCGCGGGCGCAGCGGCCTGGCCAGCCTGATGCTGGGCAGCGTGACGCAGAAAGTGCTCACGCACAGCAAGATCCCGGTCCTGGTGTTCCGCGAAGGCTAGCGGCGCAGGCGCGCGGCCAGGTCGTCGTAGATCGGCACCGCCGCCAGCGCCAGCAGCAAGGCCGCCAGCGGCAAGGTGGCGCCGAAACCGACTGCCTTGAAACCGAAGGCGCCGGACACCGCGCCGATAAAGAATCCCCCCACCAGCGAGGCCAGGATGCGCACGCGCTTCCAGTCGGCCGCCACGCGCGGCACGGCCTGGCCGTCGCGGTTCCAGTAGCAGGCCTTGCCGGCCTCGATCCCGAGGTCGGTGATGATGCCGGTCATGTGGGTGGTGCGGATTTCCGCATTGGAGAGCTTGGTGATGACGGCGTTCTGCAAACCCATCATGAAGCACAGCAGCATCACCGTGGCCGGCAGCACCAGCACGTCGATCGCCTGCAGGCGGGCGCCCAATACGCCAAAGGCCAGCAGCAACACCGCTTCCAGCAGCAGCGGCAGCGCAAATTCGCTGTGCAGCGCGCGGCGGCGGGCGAAGTTGACCATGATGGCGCAGCAGGCCGCGCCGGCCAGGAAGGCCAGCAAGGCGCCGGCGCAGTCGATGGCCGCTTCGATCGCGCCCAGCGCCAGGTCGTCGGCGGCGGCCGACAGGATGCCGGTCATATGGGAAGTGTACTGCCGGACGGCGAGGAAGCCGCCTGCGTTGGCCGCCCCCGCCACGAAAGCGAGGGCGATGCCGAGGTGGCGATTAGCCTGGGCGGCGCGCTGCCGCCCGGTCAGGCGTCTGACATAGTTGATCGGCATTCGTCCCCGGCATGGTCATGGCTCTTACAGATAGGCGCTGACGTCGGGACGGGTAGCCATGGCTTGCTGCACCACTTGCACCACGAACTCGCGGTCGGCGCCGCGCAGTGGCTGGCGCGGGCGGCGTACGATTTCGTTGCCGACGCCGGCCAGTGCTTCCACCAGTTTCAGATTTTGCACCAGCTTGGTCGAAACGTCGAGGTGCAGCAGCGGCATGAACCACTGGTACAGTTTCAGCGCCTCGGCGAAGCGGCCGGCTTTCATCAGGTTGTACAGCGCCACGGTCTCTTTCGGGAACGCCACCACCAGGCCGGCCAGCAGGCCGTCGGCGCCAACCGCCAGGCCTTCGAAGGACAGGTCGTCCACGCCCATGAAGATGGCGTAGCGGTCGCCCACCGCGTTGCGCAGGTCGGTCACGCGGCGGATGTTGTCGGTCGATTCCTTGATCGCTTCCAGTTCTTCGCAGTCCGCCAGTTCCTTGAAGTCGGCCGGGGTCAGGTCGACTTTGTAGGTCACCGGGTTGTTGTACACCATGATCGGCAGCTTGGCGGCCTTGGCGATGGTGCGCAGGTTGGCTTTGGCCTCGAAGGCGTCGGCGGCGTACAGCACGGAAGGCATCACCATGAAGCCGTCCACGCCCAGGTCGCGCGCTTCCTGCACATAGCGTTCGGCGTTGGCGGTGCGGGTTTCGCTGACGTTGGCCAGCACCGGCACGCGGCCGTTGGCAACCTTGACGGCGGTCTTGGCGACGGCCAGCTTCTCTTCAAAGGACAGGGTGCTGGCTTCGCCCAGGGAACCGCAGGTCACCAGGCCGTGGCAGCCGCTGTCGATCATGAAGGAGAAGTGCTTCTCCATTTCCGCGTGGTCCAGTTCCTCGTTGGCGTGGAATTTGGTGGTTACTGCAGGGAAGACGCCTTCCCATTTGATTGCTGGCATTTCAAGTCTCCTTGTGAGGTTCGAGGGTGATGATGGAGCCGGCGCGAGCCGGCGAGATCGGTGTACGCACGGCGTCCGGACGCCATCCATACAGGAAATCGGTTGCGTTGCCGCAGATGCGGCCCTGGCACGGGCCCATGCCGCAGCGGGTGTGCAGCTTGGCGCTGCGCCAGCTGGGGTGTTCGCGCAGCTCGCTGTCGCACACATCTTCGCAGCGGCAGACGATGGTGTCGGGCTGGGCCAGCTTGCGCAGTTCTTCACGCGGTGCGAAGACGCGCGCCAGCCTGGCGGCGAAGCCGCGCCATTTATCGCGTTCGCCGAAGTGGACCTGCGCTTCGCTGGCGCGGCCGCTGGCCGCCAGGCCGGCAATGCGGCCCTCCACCAGCGCCAGGTCGACGCCGCCGACACCGGTGCCTTCGCCTGCGCACAGGATGTTGGCTGCGCTGGTGTGCTGCCATGGGTCGGTCTTGACCGCGCCCTCTTCAATCGCACAGCCAAGTGCGCGCGCCAGTTCGGTATTCGGCAGCAGGCCGTAGCCGCAGGCCAGGTAATCGCAGGCGATGCCGATGCTGGCGCCTTTGCGCTGCACCAGGACCGCGCCCAGGCGCTCTTCGCCGCACGCGGCGCTGACGTAGCTGTCTGCGTAATAGGGGATGCCGCGCAGGGTTGCGCCCAGGCGCAGCGCCTGCAGCGCTTTCGATGGCGTCAGCGCGAGGCCGGCGGCGAAGCCGGCCAGCGCCGGCAAGCCGGCCTGTTCGACGATCGCGGCGATAGTGGCGCCGCGCTCCTTCAGCGTGGCCGCCACGGCCAGCAGCAGCGGGCCGCTGCCGGCCACCACCACGCGCTTGCCTTGCAGCGGATAGCCGCCCTTGGCCAGGGCCTGCAGGCCGCCGGCGCCGGTCACGCCGGGCAGCGTCCAGCCGGGGAACGGCAGCAGCAGCTCGCGCGCGCCGGTCGCCAGGATCAGGCGGTGGTAGCGGATGGTGTGGGCTTGCTGGGCATCCTGCACCAGCAGCTCGCCTGGGCGGGTCTGCATCAGCACGCGGGTGCCGGGCAGGAAGCTGACGTTGTCCGCCTTTTCCAGCGCCTGCCACAGCGCCTGGGCGCGCGGGTCCTTCCATTGGGCCGGGCCGCCGCGCCAGATCTGGCCGCCGGCCAGCGGGTTGTCGTCGATGACGGCGATGCGGCCGCCCTCCGCTGCCGCATGGGCCGCCGCGAGGCCGGCCGGCCCGGCGCCGACGATCACGATATCAAAGTCTTGCGTCATGCCGCGCCTCCCGTCTGCACGTCCATGCCCGGCGCGCACAGCGTCTGGCACGACAGCACATGCGCCCGTCCATTGACGGTAACCCGGCACTCCTGGCAAACACCCATGCCGCACAAAGGCGCGCGCAGCTGCCCGCCAACCGAGCGGCGCGTCACGCCCGCCACGATCGCGATGGCGGCAGCGACGGTCACGCCGGGAGCGACGCTGACGGCGCGGCCGTCGATGGTCAACATCACCGCATCAGCCATAGGCCCTCCCCGCATCAACAAAACGGCTCGGAAGATAAGGCCGCGCGTCAATCCCCGCCTGTCCGCCCGCCATCTGCGCGGCCAGCAGTTGCGCCGTCGCCAGCGACGTCGTAATGCCAAGCCCCTCATGGCCGGTAGCCAGCCACAGGTTGCGGCGCGACGGGGCCGGGCCGATCAAGGGCAAGCCATCCGGCGTCGCCGCCCGCAAGCCAGTCCAGCAGCGCAGCACATTCAAGCCCGCCAGCGCAGGCGTGTACTGCACCGCCCGGCGCAGCATGCGCGCCATCATTTCAGGTTCCGCCGCCAGGTCGGTCGTATCAAACTGGCGCGACGACCCGATCAGCACCTGCCCCGTAGGACGCGGCTGCAAATTGAACGCGACCGACTCCCCATCCGACGCATGGGCGCTCTTCACATAGCCCAGCTCCACCAGCTGATGGCGGATAAAGCCCGGATAGCGGTCGGTGATCATGACATGGCCCTTCTTGGGCCGCAGCGGCAGCCCAGGCGCCAACGCCAGGCACCGCGTACCCGCCGCCAGCACCACCTGCCCTGCCGCCAGGCGCGTTCCGTCAGCCAGCAGCACACCGCCCTCCTCCAGCGCCGCCACCTCGCCGGCCAGCAGCACCGCGCCGCGCGCAACAGCCCGCGCCAGCAGGATGCGGGCGCTCTTGGGCGGATACACCAGCCCATCGCCCGGCACCAGCAGCCCGCCCGCCAGGCCGGGACGCAGTTGCGGCTCCAGGCGATACAGGTCCGGCGCATCCACCACGTCGCACGCCAGCCCGCGTTCGGACATGGTGAGCGCCTTGGCGCGCGCCGCCTCCAGCTCTTCATCATCGGCCGCCACCCACAAGGTGCCGCAGCGGCTGTATTCATGGCGCTGCGGCTGGCCGTCCACCAGTTCCTGCCACAGTTCAAGCGAATGCGCACTGAGCGCCAGCTCGGCCGCGTTGTCGTCCATGGCCACCAGGTGGCCCATGCCGGCCGCCGTCGCGCCGCTGCCGACCGCATCGCGTTCGACCACGGTCACACGCAGGCCGCGCGCCGACAAGGCATCGGCGCAGGCTGCGCCGATAATCCCGGCGCCGACAATCAACACGTCCGGCTTCATGATCAGCGGATGCCCCAGACAAATGGATCGGTAGGATCGAGCACCAGGGTCGAGGTGGCATTGACCCAGGCCTTGCCGCGGATGCTGGGCAGCACGCGCTCGCCGTCGCGGCGGAAGGAGGCTTCGAATACGCTGCCCACAATGCTCTCCTGGCGCCAGACTTCGCCCTCGGCCAGCTTGCCGTCGGCCGCCAGGCAGGCCAGCTTGGCGCTGGTGCCGGTGCCGCAAGGCGAACGGTCGTAGGCATTGCCCGGGCACAGTACGAAATTCTGGCTGTCGCCGGCGCCGCTGCGGGAGTCGGCAAACAGTTCGATATGGTCGATCAGGGCGCCGTTGTCGCCGGTGATGCCCTGCGCTTCCAGCGCATCCTTGATCGCCGTGGTGTAGCTGGACAGCTCGCGCGCATTGCCCAGCTCCAGTCGCTGGCCATGCTCGGACACCAGGAAGAACCAGTTGCCGCCCCAGGCGATATCGCCGCGCACCACGCCGTAGCCCGGCACCTCGACCGGCACGCCGGCCGCCTTGCGCCAGGACGGCACATTGTTCACCGTCACGCTGCCGTCTTCGTGCAGTTGCGCTTCCACCACGCCGACCGGGGTATCGATGCGGTGCACGCCCGCGCTCAAACGGCCCATGAAGGCCAGCGACGCCACCAGGCCGATGGTGCCGTGGCCGCACATGCCGAGGTAGCCGACATTATTGAAAAAGATGACGCCTGCGGCACAATCCGGCGCATGCGGTTCGCACAGCAGCGCGCCCACCAGCACGTCCGAGCCGCGTGGCTCGCACACCACGCCGGAACGGAAGCCGTCATGCTCGTTACGGAAGCGCTCCAGGCGCTCATTCAGGGGGCCGCTGCCCAGATCCGGGCCGCCGTCAACCACCAGGCGGGTGGGTTCGCCGCCGGTGTGGGAATCGATAATGGCTATGGTTTTCATGCTTGCCATCTTAGGCCTTTGCAGGCCCGCCGTCTTGCATCGCCTGCCCGATTATGGTGACGAAATCTGCACAATCGTGTAAAAATGGCGGGATACACTGGGAGAGCAGTATGGCAGCACACACTTTGCATGGCGCGGCACGCGCCGACCTGGCCGCGCGCATCGGCGATGTCTTCTTTTCCGAACCCTTGTTCGACGCCCTGCCGGACGTGGTGTTCTTCATCAAGGACCGCCAGGGGCGCTATGTGGTGGTGAACCAGACCCTGGCCCGGCGCTGCGGCATGAAGGACAAGGCCGGCCTGCTGGGCAAGACCGCCAACGAGGTGTTCGCCGCGCCGCTTGGACAGCGCTTCCAGGCCCAGGACCAGGCGGTGCTGGACGAAGGCGCGCTGATCGAAGACCAGCTGGAGCTGCATTTATATCCCAACCGCGATCCCGGCTGGTGCCTGACCCAGAAGCATCCGCTGCGCGACGCCCACGGCGCCATCATCGGCCTGGCCGGCGTGTCGCGCGACCTGGCCATGGCGGACCACAAGAATCCGGCCTACCACAAGGTGGCCGATGCGGTGCGGCTGATCCACGAGAAGTACGGCGAGCCGCTGACCCTGCCCCAGCTGGCGCGCACGGCGCATATGTCGGTGGCGCAGATCGAACGCTACTTCGAGCGCATCTTCCACCTGACGCCGCGCCAGATGATCATCAAGACCCGGCTCGAAGCCGCCTCACGCATGCTGGCCGGCAGCGGCAGCGTGGCCGACATCGCACAAGCCTGCGGCTACGCCGACCACAGCGCCTTCACCCGCCAGTTCCGCGCCACCGTCGGCGTCACCCCGAGCGAATACCGCGCCCTGCTGCGCGACGGTTAGCGCCGGCAGTGACATTTCGTGCAATTTGCGGGCTTGTGTATTGGTAAACTCTGGGCTATGAAAAGCTATCTGCTACCCCTCCTCGCCGCGTGCAGTTTTTCCCCATCCGCCCTGGCCGAAACGTTGCTGTTCACTGGGCAGGTGCAGTCCATCACCATACAGCCTTCAGGCGTAGGCCTTTGCGCTCCGCCTTGCGGTTGGCCGGAAAAGGCGCCCAAGAATGGCATTCAGACGGTCTGCATCACCAATCAGGGCGCTTGCCAGAACGCTTCGATCAAAGTCTTGACCGACCATCTTGGCCGCAGCGATGGCCAGGTCAAGGAGTTCGGTTCACGAACCGGCGAATGGGGCGGCTATAAATTCCCGCTGAAGGCGGAGCCAATTCTGGTCATTGCCCGCGATGGTGCCTCAACTTGGCTTCCGCTGATTGAACGCGATGGAATTACTTACGTTGAGGAGCAAGAGGGACAGCGCCCTCTCAACGAATTCATTCGCGACTTCCTTCAGGCCACCCCGTTGCGGCCGAATTCGCGGTAAGCCGGGCGTTCGAGCAGGCGTTCGATGTAGGCTGCGATGGCGGGATAATCCGGGCGCTCGATCGGGGTCTCCAGCCAGCGGTTCAGCGACAGGCCAAGCACCACGTCAGCCAGCGTGAACTCGGCGCCAGCCGCATACGGGCCATGCGCGGCAAGGTGGCGGTCGAGGATGCCGACATTGCGGTTCCAAGCCGCAGCGCTGGCGGCGATCTGCGCCGGGTCCGCAAAGGCCGGGCTGCGGCGCACCAGCGCCATGAAGGCGTAGCGCCAGGCGTTATTCAAGTCGGTCGCCTGCCAATCCATCCACTGCTCGACGCGGGCACGCGCCTGCGGCTCGGCCGGCAACAGGTCGCTGCGGCCTGCCTTGCCGCAAAGGTAGCGGCAGATACTGTTCGACTCCCACAGCACGAATTCGCCATCCAGCAGCACCGGCACCATCGCGTTGGGATTCAGCGCCAGGAATTCCGGTACGCTGGTCGCGCGGTAGCCATCACCCCAGTCCTCGCGCTCATAAGGCAGGCCGACTTCGGCAAGCGTCCATAGAACCTTGCGTACATTGATCGAGGTAGGTTTCCCAAGCAGCTTCAGCATGACGCTCCCATGAATGTTTAACCGGAAGACCGATTCTAATGAAACTGAGATTTTCCTGCCCGCCGCCGAACCCGCTCCGCGGGCGCGTCTACGCAGTCTAAAAGACAAATCGACGGGTCTAAAGCGATCTAATTTGGCAAAGCAAAAAGTCTAAGGAATCTAAAAGTTTCCTCGCGGGCGCTATTTCGGTCTAAAAAATTGTCGCAGGTGGCGTTTCTGGACATGTTTAGAGCGAAAGCGAGCTATTTAGATCAGTTTAGACAGGGCGGGAGAAAAATCCCCCCCGCCCCCTGAACCTCATAGTCCAAGCTGGGCGAGGATGTCTTCTTTCAGCTGCTGCAAGTCCGGGCTGGAGAGCTTGCGCGGGTGGGCGTGGTCGACCTTGAAGCTGGCCTGGATGCGGGTCGGGCGTGGCGACAGCACCAGGATGCGGTCGGCCAGGTAGATCGCCTCTTCCACATCGTGCGTGATCAGCAACACGGTGTGGCGCTCCTCGGCCAGCACGCGCAGCAGCTCGTTGCGCATCTTGAGGTTCATCAGCGCGTCGAGCGCGGAGAACGGCTCGTCCATGTAGAGGATTTCAGGCTTGACCACCAGGGCGCGCGCGATCTCGGCGCGCTTCAGCATGCCGCCGGAAAGTTCGTGCGGGTAGGCGTTCTCGAAGCCCTTCAGCCCCACCATATCGGCGTAATGGTCGGCCAGCGCCGCTTTGTCGCCATGCTGGTCGCCATTCAGGCCAAACATCAGGTTCTGCTGCACCGTCAGCCACGGGAACACGGAGCCGTGCTGCGAGATCACGATGCCTTTCGGGCTTGGCCTGGTCATCGTCTGGCCGTCGATCTTCACCGAGCCCTCGTCCGGATGTTCAAAGCCGGCCACGATCTTCATCAGGGTCGACTTGCCGCAGCCGGAGGGGCCGACAATCGCCACGAACTCGCCGTCGGCGACGGAAAAATCCACGCCATCTACCACCGGCAGCGCGTTGAAGTTCTTCTTGATCCGGTTGACGGAAATCTTAGCGTCCATAGCGCCACCTTACGACTTTGAGTTTTTCCAGCAGGCGCATGATGCCGTCCAGCGCCAGTCCAATCAGGCCGATGATGATCATGCCCGCGATCACCAGGTCGTAGCGGTTGCCCGCATTGCGCGAGTCGATGATCAGGTAGCCCAGGCCGGAGCGCAAGGCGATCATTTCGGCCGCCACCACCACCAGCCAGGCCACGCCCAGCGAGATGCGCATGCCGACGATAATCTCCGGCAGCACCGCCGGCACGATCACCTGGCGGAACAGCCTGGCGCGCGACACGCCAAAATTCTCCGCTGCGCGCAGGTAGCGCTTTTCGATGGTGTGCACGCCGGCGGCGGTCTGCACGATCATCGGGAACACGGAAGCGATAAAAATCAGGAACACCGGCGAGGCATTGCCCACGCCGAACCACAGGATCGCGACCGGAATCCAGGCGATCGGTGAAATCGGGCGCAGGATCTGGAACACCGGGTTAAGGGTGCGGAATGCCCCCTCCACGCGGCCCATCCAAAGGCCCAGCGGCACGGCGACCACAATCGCCAGCGAAAAGCCCATGCCGACGCGCATCAGCGAAGCGCCGATGTGCTCCCACAAGCTGCCGTCCTCCACCAGCTCCATGGTGCCCGTCACCACCTGTGCCGGGGTCGGGAAAATCAGGCTTTCCGTCGCAACGACGACGTACCACCAGACGGCAATAATCGCCAGCAGCACCGCCAGCGGCGGCCAAATCTTGTTCAATCTCTCCATGGGGCTTTGCGGATAAGGGATTGCAGGCGCCATTGCAAGCGCTGCCAGCCAGCTTGCGGCGTGGCTTGCACCACGACCGTCATCTGGCCGCTGGCGTGCGCGGTACAGGCGAAGGGATGTTCACCCGCCTGCTCGAACGGCAGGCGGAAGTCCTGGCCCGGCATGATCAGCACGGGACCAAAAATCTGCGGCACGCTGTCGCTGTTGCGCAGCAGGAGCACGTCGTTCACGCCCAGCACCAGGGTGATGGTGTCGGGCAGGATCTCGGCCTTGTCGCCAGCCATGCGGCGCTCCCAGGTGCCTTTGGGGATCTCAAACAGCGCATCGCGCGAGGCCGGACGGATCGGGGCGAAGGCGGCCCAGGCGGCCGCGCAGGCAATGGCCAGCAGCAGCGCTGCGGCGGCGGCAAACAGCTTGCGGCTCATTTGCCGGTGTTCTCGTTGGCCAGCACGGTCACGTCATGCACGATGTCGTCGGCCGGGCGGCCGAAAGGCATCAGTGCGCGCAGCTTGCCTTGCGGGTCGATGAAATACAGGTAGGAGGAATGGCCCATCGTGTATTCGGTCTTGCTGCCTTCGACCATCTTCTTCGTCGCGCTGATGCCGTAAGCCTTGCGGATCGCGGCCAGCTGCTCTTCGCTGCCGGTCAGGCCGACGAAGCTGGCATCAAACTGCTCGAGGTAGGCTTTGAGCTTGGGCGCGGTGTCGCGCTGCGGGTCGACGGTGATGAAGACCACTTGCAGCTTGTCGCGCAGGGGCCCAAGCTTTTCGCGCGCCTGCTTCAGCAGCGCCAGCGAAACCGGGCAGACGTCGGCGCAGCTGGTGTAGCCGAATTCCAGCACCACGACTTTGCCGCGCAATTTATCCAGCGCGAAGTCCTTGCCGTCGGCGGCTTTCTGGGCAATTTGCGGCGCCATGCGCGGCGGGTCGAATGTGCCGGACTTGAGCTTGCCCGCCGCAGCGGCGTGCCCCGCCGCCGTCGCCGCAGCGAGGGCCAGCACAAACATCAAACGTCGAATCATAGGTTGATACTCACCGGCTTAATGGCTTTGACAAAGCTCTCGTCGACATACTGTTCGAAGGCCACCGGGCGCTTGAGCGTGCCGGCTTCGATGGAGAGGTTCATCAGCTCATCGAATTCGGCGCGGATCATGCGCAGGTCGCCGTAGGTAACGCGGTCGGCCGGGTTATCCATCACGAACTGGATCACTTTAGGATCCTGGTTGAAGTATTTGCGCGTGGCGGCGATCTTGGCGGCCTTGGCGCGGTTGGCCGGCGTGGCGTCCAGCCAGTTGCCGGCGGCCTGCACATGGTTGACCAGGTCCTGCACCAGCGGGCGGTTGGACTTGATCAGCTCTTCACGCACCGTCAGCACACAGCAGATATAGTTGCGCCACTCGTCGCGCGTCATCGACAGCGGACGGGCATAACCGGCTTTCTGGGCGGCGGCGCCGAACGGCTCGCCGGTGCAGTAGGCATCCACCGCATTGGCATACAGCGCGGCCGGCATATCGGGCGGCGCCATCTCGATGATCTGCACATCCTTCGGCGACATTTTTTCGCGCGCCAGCATTTTGCGCAGGAACAGGAAGTCGACCGCGAAACGGCTCGGGATGGCGATGCGCTTGCCGCGCAGGTCCGAGAAGCGCTTATAGGCCGAATCGGTGCGCACCATGATGACGGCGCCGGACCGGTGGCCCAGCGACACCACCTTGAGCGGGATCTTCTTGTCGGTCAGGTCCATCACCAGCGGCGCCAGCATATAGGCGGCCTGGATACGGCCCGTCATCAGCGATTCCTTGATCTCCGGCCAGCCGCTGTACTTGGAGAATTCGAAAGCGCCGTTGCGCGCGCTGCAGGCAATCGGCAAGGTCAGGTTGCAGGTGACCGGCAGGCCGCCCACGACCAGCGGATCGGCCGCCCGCGCCATCGACGGCACCAGTGCGGCGGCGCCCATGGCGCCCACAGTACCCAGCAGCTGGCGGCGGCGGCGGAAATGTTCAAGTTCATTTGACATTTAAATATTCTATCATGTAGTAATCCTACAAAAAAACCTGAGGCTATTACGCCACAATGCGCGCCGGAAATGACGACACGCACATGACATTTTGCGTCCAGATTTGGACAAACAGGAGGTTCTGTTCAATCTGGGACGTTTTACCCCGGTTTTAAAGGCTTTCGACTAAATCCCTAAGGTTTTTCGAATTTATCCGCCTCCCGCGCTGCCCCATACTGCCGCCAATTAAAACAGCAAGGGGAACCTCCACCATGACTTTCGCACTTCGCAAACTGGCGCTGGCCGCCGCCTTGGCCGCCATCGGCGCCGCCCAGGCATCCACCGCCGACCACCATGAATTCGAAGCCACGCTGCACGCGCCTTACCGCGCCGCCGCCGGCGCCAACGAAGCCCGCAGCTTCACGCTCGAATTCAGCTTCCCAAACGTGGCGCAGCAGCAGGCCGTGAGCTGGGTGCTGGAAGTGGTGGCGCCGAACGGCACCGCCGTCGAACGCTGGACCGGGGTCGAGCGCCTGCACGGCAAGCCAGTCAGCGTCACGGTCGACTGGCACGGCCGCAACCGCCGCAACGCCCTGCAGCCGGGCATTTACAAGGTGCGCCTGCGCGCCATTTCGGAGGAATCGAAACGCGGCCTGGCCGCCAGCGCCGATGCGGTGCTTTCCCGCCTGGCCGCCTACGACGGCGAAGTGCATGAACAGGAATGGGACATTGCCATCGGCGACAGCCAGTCCAAGGCCGCGGGCCGCGTCAAGGCGGCAGCCGCACCGGCGCCGGCCACCCTGCCCTACACCGTCTACTTCGGCAACCTGCACAGCCAGACCAACCACAGCGACGGCGGCGGCGACCTGGCCAGCTGCAGCGGCGCGCAAGCGCCGCAATCGGCCGCCTACGGCCCGACCGACGCCTTCGGCTACGCCAAGGGCCGTGGCCTGGACTTCCTGATGGCGTCGGAACATAACCATATGTACGACGGCTCGGACGCCACCAATACCTCGGCCAGCCCGGCCACCGCCAAGGCGCTGTACCAGTCCGGCCTGTCCGAGGCGGCCAACTTCAATAGCGCCAATCCCGGCTTCCTGGCGATCTACGGCCTGGAATGGGGCGTCATCAACAACGGCGGCCACCTGAACATCCTGAACGCCAACGAGCTGATGGGCTGGGAAAGCAACGCGTCCAGCCAGCTGCTGGCCGATACGCTGACCGTCAAGAACGACTACGCCGCCCTGTACACCCTGATGCGCCAGCGCGGCTGGCTGGGCCAGTTCAACCATCCTTCGACCTCCGGCCAGTTCCTGGTCAACTCGGTACCGCTGGCCTACACCGCCGACGGCGACGAAGCGATGGCGCTGTGCGAAGTGATGAACACTTCGGCCTTCTCCACCAACACCACCGAAACCGAAACTGGCCGCAGCAACTATGAAGCCGCCTGCAAAAAGGCGCTGGAAGCCGGCTACCACGTGGCCTTCAGCACCAACCAGGACAACCACTGCGCCAACTGGGGCGCTTCCTACACCAACCGCACCGGTGTGCTGATCCCGAACGGCACGGCTTTGAGCAGCACCAGCTTTATGGACGCGATCCGCGCCCGCCGCGTCTTCGCGACCATGGACAAGACCTCGCAGCTGGTGCTGACCGCCAACGGCCATATGATGGGCGAACGTTTCACCAACAGTGGCCCGTTGAACCTGGTGGCAAATTTCAGCAGCACCAGCGGCAAGACCGTGTCGACCGTGGAGATCTTCGAAGGCGTCCCGGGCCGCAACGGCACCGTGACCCTGCTCTCCAGCAGCGCCAATACCACCACCACGCCTGCCGACGGCGCCCACTTCTACTACGCCAAGGTGACCCAGAACGACGGCAACATCCTGTGGTCGGCGCCGGTCTGGGTCACGCAGGAAGCAGGCGGCGGCGCCGATACCGTGGCGCCGGCAGTCAGCGCATCCAGCAGCGGCAGCAGCGGCACCATCACTTTCAGCGCCAACGCCAGCGACAACGTCGGCGTGACCAAGGTCGAGTTTTATGTGGACGGTGTGCTGAAAGGCACGGACACCAGCGCGCCGTGGTCCTACGCCTTCAACTCCAGCGGCACCGCCAACGGCAGCCACGCGCTGACCGCCAAGGCCTTCGACGCTGCCGGCAACAGCACCGTGTCGGCGCCGCTGAACTTCAGCGTCAGCAACGTCATCGCGCAGCAGCTGCTGCTGAACAACGGCTTCGAATCCGGTAGCACCAGCTGGAGCGCCAGCAGCGGCGTGATCACCAACGACAGCTCGGTGGCGGCCCGCACCGGCAGCTGGAAAGCGTGGATGAACGGCTACGGCAGCGCCCACACCGACACGCTGTACCAGCAAGTCAGCATCCCGGCCGGTGTCGCCAGCGCCACCCTTGGTTTCTGGCTGAAGATCGTCTCCGACGAAACCACTACCAGCCAGGCATACGACACGCTGAAGGTGCAGGTGCGCAGCAGCAGCGGCGCGGTATTGGCCACGCTGGCGACCTACTCCAACCTGAACAAGGGTTCGAGCTTTGTGCAGCGTACCTTCGACCTGAGCGCCTACAAGGGCCAGACCGTGCGCGTCTACTTTGAAGGCATCGAGGGTTCGGCTGTCGCCACGTCCTTCATCGTGGACGACGTCACCGTCAACGTGCAATAACTAGTTGCGAATCTCGCGCAAGCCCTTGCCCAGCTTGCGCCGCAACAGCGTCTGCAAGGTCACGCCGTCGCGATACCCCACCTGCTCGGCGATGCGGTCGATATTCTGGCCGCTGGCCTTCAGCAGGTGGACGGCGCGTTCGATGCGCAAATCCTGCACATGGTTGACCGGGGTCTTGCCCAGCACCTCCTGTAAGCGGCGCGCCAGCGTGCGCTTGCTGGTGGCCAGCGCCGCCGCCGCGGCTTCCAGGCTGAAGCCTTGCGCCAGGTGCTGCCTTACCCAGCGGTCGAAAGCCGCCACCAGCGGGTCGGCATGCGCCAGGTGGTCGGAAATCACATAGGCCGATTGCGCCGGCCGCGTATCCACCACCAGATAGCGCGCCACCATGGCCGCCAGCTCCGGGCTGGCCTGGCGGATCAGGCTGAGCGACATATCCAGGTGGCTCAGCGCCGCCCCCGCCGTCACGAACTGGCCCGACGCCACCACCATGCGCTGCGCATCCAGCCGCACCTGCGGGTAGCGCTGGCGGAACATCGGCGTCAGCCACCGCGTCGTCGTCGCCTCCTCCCCATCCAGCAAACCGCTTTCCGCCAGCACGAAGGTGCCGATGCAGGCGGCGGCGATCCGCACGCCCTGCCCGGCCCAGCTGCGCAGCACATCCGCCGCATCGGCGATTTCCGGCGTGGCCAGCGCGGCTTCCAGCGGCGCCGGCATCTTGTGGCCGATGGCGGGCAGGATCACCAGGTCCGGCACCGGCGCCTGCGCCAGCGGCACCACCGGCACCTGCATGCCCTGGGCGCTGCGCACCGTGGGCCGCACGCCGGCCAGCGTCACCCGGAATGACGGCTGCGGCGTCTCCAGCATGGGCGCCAGCTCGTTGGCGGTGGTGAAGGCATCCAGCACGGCAGCCAGGCCGGTATCGAACACGCTGTCGAGTGCGAGCACGGTGATATTCATGGCGCGATCGATATAAAAGATGTCAATCGCGCCAGTGTCGCAGGCCGACGGCGCTCTGTAACGTGCCTCCATCGCAGTTTCGCGATGTATCCAACAAGGAGATAGCCATGTTGACCTCCTCCCCGCCCTTGGCCTTCGGCCGCCGCTAACGCGGAAAGGACGAGGATTCCTACTGCGCTGGACAAACGCGCCCAGCCGCATCGGCGGGTTCCTGCTTCACAGAGCGGCCTGACTGCACCGGCTCTCCACGGGCTAGCGAGCGGAGCCCCCGCTCTCGTATATTGATGGCGCCTACCATGTCCGCATGGTTTCGGTAGCCACATGCAATGCATTCGAATGCCGCCTGACTGCGGCGATTCGCTGGCGATACCAAGCCGCAATCCGGGCAAGTCTGGCTTGTATATTGCGGCGGCACAGTGATCAGTGTGCCGCCACGCCAGGCAATCTTGTAGGCGAGTTGACGCCTGAACTCGCCCCATCCTTGGTCCAGGATACTTCGATTCAGGCCACGTTTCTGGCTGACCATCCTGCCCGGCTGCTGCACCGTGCCCCTGCTCGATTTCGTCATATTCCGTATCTGCAACTCCTCGATACAAACCACCGCATGCCCGGCACTGATGGCCGAGCTGGCCTTATGCAGAAAGTCCTTACGCATATTGGCGATCCGCGCATGTAGGCGCTGCACACGAGCTTTCGCCTTGCGCCAGTTCTTACTGAATTTCACCTTCCGGCTCATTTGCCGTTGATATCTGGCCAGGCGCAATTGGTGGCGTTTCAGGCAGTTCACCGGTTCGATCGGCGTGCCGTCGCTCAATGTCGCAAAACGGACGATGCCCACATCGATGCCAACTGCCGATACCGATGCCGTGGGCGCGCTCTCGGCCTCCCGCTGCGTCTGGATTGCTACGAACCATTTGCCCGCCACACGGCTCACCGTCACATTCCGCACCTTGCCGGGTACCGTGCGGCTGTTCCTGTAGCGCAACCAGCCTAGCTTGGGCAGGAAAATCCGGCTATTCGCCTGGTCCAGCTTGATCTGTTTCGCATCCGGGAAGCGGAACGCATCACCGCACCCTTTGCGCTTGAAGCGCGGATACGCCGCACGCTTGGCGAAAAAATTCTTGAACGCTTGATCCAGATGTTTCAGCGCGTGCTGCAATGGGTGGCATGGTGCCTGCCGCAGCCAAGGCGTCTCCGGCCCATTCCGCCAGGCCGTCAATTGCTTCGCCATCGCCACGTAAGCAATATAGGGCTTGCCGGCAGCGTGATTTTCCTTGAGTAGCGCCAATGCCTTGTTGTAAACGTAGCGGCATGCACCGGCGAAGCGGCACATGGCGCGTCGCTGCTGGCCATTGGGAGTCAATTCAAATCGAAAGGCTTGAAGACGTAGCATCCCTTCAGTATAGTTTGGCCTATGAGCACTTCAAGCGAGCTCCTCCACGGCAGGCATTGCGTCTTTATGATGCATGTGCATTTGGTCTTTGTCACCAAGCACCGCCGCAACGTATTCACCCGGGAGATACTTGACGATTTGCGCCTGATCTTCTCCGATGTCTGCATTGACTTCGAGGCGGAGCTGATCGAGTTTGATGGCGAGGACGACCATGTTCACCTCTTGGTGAATTACACTCCCAAAGTTGCCGTGTCGCGTCTGGTAAACAGCTTGAAAGGCGCCTCCAGCCGGGTGATCCGGAAGAAAAACTACCCAAGCATCCGGCAGAAATTATGGGGCGGCGCACTGTGGTCGCCCTCCTATTTCGCTGGCAGCTGCGGTGGCGCTCCAATTGCCGTGATTCGGCAATACATAGAGCCGCAGCAAACGCCGCATTAACGCTCACAGGACGGCTACGCCGTCCGCGCTCTTGACCCCGCCGTGAACGACGGGGTTTGCCGCGCACTGGATCATGTACGCACTGTTCGCCCGTTTCGAAGCCAAACCAGGCAAGGAAGCCGCCGTCGCCGATTTCCTGCACACCGGACTGGCGCTGGCAAAACAGGAACCAGGCACCAAATACTGGTTCGCCCTGCGCCCGTCCGAGCGTGTTTTCGGCGTATTCGATGCCTTTGAAACGGAAGCAGCGCGCCAGGGCCACCTGAACTGCCCGATCGCGCAAGCCCTGATGGCGCAAGCACCGGAGCTGTTTGCCACCCCGCCAAGCATCGAACCGATCGAGGTGCTGGGCCTGAAGTCGGCCTAAGCGGTCCGCGCCAGCCAGTCAGCAACCGCCCGGTTGAATTCATCCGGGCGGCGCAGCATCAGCCAATGCCCCGCCGGCAGGCCGATCACCTGGCAGCCGGGCGCCGCGGCGATGCGCGCCAGCCACTCCGGCGAATGGAACATGAAGGGTTTATGTTCGCCATACAGGTAAAGCATGGGGCAGCGCGGCGCGACCCGCGCCAGGCCGCGCAAGCCGCCATTGCTGCCGAACCACAGCATCGCGTACGGGTAGCACTGCTGCCAGCGCACCAGCGCCTGCTGGCCCGGGCAGCGGCACACGCGCGCCATGTGGCGCGCGATGGCGTTGCCGGCGCCGCCGCGCACGAACCACGCCAGCGCCAGCCCGATCTGGTAGTAAAAGATACCGAGCTTGGCCCGCAACGGCAGCGCCCTGCGCAAGGCGCCGGAATTATAGTCGCCGATATCGGCGCCGACGATGCGCGCCACGCGCCCAGGGTAGCGCGCCGCGAACTCGTAGCCGAAGACGCAGCCCCAGTCGTGCAGCACCAGCGTCACCGGCCGCTCCGGGCTGACCCGCTGCGCCACCGCGTGGAAGAAGTCCAGCAAGCCATCCATCGACATGGCGCGCGCCGGTTGCGCCAGGTCGTAGCCGGGCAAGGTGAAGCGCACGCACAGATAGCGCTCGCGCAGTTCGGCGACCAGCCCATCCCATAGATGGTGGGTGTCGGGCCAGCCATGGATCATCAGCAGGGTTTCCTGCCCGCTGCCCTCGACCAGCACGTCGACGCCGTCAATATTCAGCATCGGCCTTACTGGTCCTCGGAAGAATCAAAGTTGTACTTCCTTTTCAGCTCCTCCACCTCAGCCTTATTGCTTTGCATGAAACGCCGGAACTCCTCCACCACCTTCGGGTATTTGTGCGAAGACAGGTACCACTGGCCCGAGGCATGCGGCAGGTTCGGGTCGTACACCACCGGCACCTGCGGCAGCTTGCGGATCCGAGTCCAGTAATGGCGGGCGATACGCGTGTTCATGTAGGCGCCGTCGACCCGGCGCATAATCAGCTTTTCGTAGAGCGCGTCGTAGTCGCCGGTTTCCTCGATGCGCAGGGCGCCGGCCGACATCAGCTGCTGGTAGGGATAAGGCGTAAAGCCGAGCGGAATGCCGAGCGTCTTCAAGCGCCCCACGCCCTTGCCCACATTTTCCGGCCGCACCAGCACGCCGTCGGTAAATTCCAGCATCGGCGCATAGCTGATTTTCAGTTCGCGCTTCATGTCGACCACCCAGTTGGGATTGTCCGGGAATGCCAGGTCGACCTGGCCATCGACGAACAGGCGGTCGCGCCGTTTCAACGGATAAATTTCATAAATAAA
The DNA here is from genome assembly GCF_038440195.1 of Pseudoduganella sp. OTU4001. NCBI lineage: Bacteria > Pseudomonadati > Pseudomonadota > Betaproteobacteria > Burkholderiales > Oxalobacteraceae > Pseudoduganella > Pseudoduganella sp. OTU4001. The sequence goes on from NZ_JASATG010000039.1 coordinate 46,051, forward strand.
GGTGTAGCCCATGCTGCGGGCAAAGGCATCGAGAATGTCCTTTCCCAGGCCGCCATAGACGCCATTCCGTACCTCAGAATAGGGCAGCCAGTTCTTGTAGTCCTCAACGCCTACCGTGAAGGTCTTCTTGTCGGCAGCCTGGGTCAGGCTGGACACCAGGATCAGCAGGCTGGCCAACAGGACACGCACCATTTCACCCCTCCGTCATTCGAGCTGGTAAGCGTAGATGTTAACGACGTTGAAGGTGGTGTCGGGCACGTACACGCGCCGGTCGCGCGCATAAATGAAGAACGGCATCCACACGCCGCCTACCTCGGGATACTTTTTAAATACAAGCTCTCCAGTTACGTATTCTAGCGTGTCCGCGCCGATGCGGAAGATCTTCAGCGCCCGGTTTACCAGGTCGTTGACGATCAGGTGTCCCTCCTGGTCCACACACAGGCTGGCCGGCAGGTAGAACTTGTCGGCGTCCTGCTCCAGGTCGTCGCAATAGCCAGCCTGGCCATAGCTCCACAAGCTATTGCCCTGGCGGTCGAACACGCGGATGCAGTTGTTGAACTGGTCGCATACAAAGACCCGGTCCTGGGCGTCGATGGTCACGTCGCACGGGGCAAAGCTGGCCAGCGGTGCGCCGTCCTCCACCCACTGGAAGTTCTTGACGAAGGACACCAGGCCGGTCGGCTGCAGCTGCCACATCGAGATGCGGTTGTTGAGCGAATCGGCGATATAGATTTCGCCGTGGCTGTTCACCTCCAGTCCCTGCGGCGCCTTCAGCGTGCCATTGCCGCCCAGCCCTTCGCGGCCGAACGGCAGGCCGTAGTTCAACAAGTGCCCGCCGGGCCCGAACTGGAACATCGACACCGTGCAGGCGTTGAAATTGGTGACGAAAACCAGCGGCGTGCCGGGACAGATCTGCCCCAGCAGCGGCTGCCCCTGCGACGGGTAATACACGGCCATCGCCAGCCCGCCCGGCATGAAGAAGCCGCGCATCATGTCCTGCAGCTGGGCGATCGGGTCGGCGGCGGTGTCGAAGGTCTTCATGCACCAGTTGCCGGAATCGATGTTGAAGGACGAGGTGGCGGCATGGGCCAGCGGGTCCAGGCGCGCGTGGTGCTTGAGCTGGTCGTACCAGTATTTGTAGATCCTGGCGGTGGCGCCGGCCCAGTTATCCAGCCAGTTCGCCTGCGGCAAGGTGCCGCTGCCCTGGCGCTTGGGATCGACGCCGATCACCGACGTCATGCAGTTGAACTGCGAGGTGGCGGCCTTGGCGCCCTGGTTGTCGCGGCGATGCCCGACCGCGTCCAGCAGGATGGCGTCCTGGTCGCCGCCGTCGCGGTCGGGCGCAATGCGCATCTTCAGCACGGTGGAGGCGAACGGCTCGGTCACGTAATACACATTGGCGTCGGCCGCCGCGCAAATCTGGTACGGGCCGACGAACACCGCGTCTTCCAGCGCGCCATACACCAGGTCCGACATCGAATGCACGGCTTGCGGCTTGTGGTTCCACAGCGGCAGCATGCCCTCCACCACCGTCAGCAGCTTGCCGTCGGTATCGTAGACGGTGATCGAGTCTTCCACCTGGCCCGGCACGAAGATGCGGTCGTCGATCACGCAGACCGAGCGCATGACGTTGAACTTGCCGATGCCGGCCGGGTTGCCAAAACTGTGCAGCAGCGAGGTCTCGCCCGGGCACTGCACGCGTTCGTCCTTGATCGGCCAGGCGGTATCGATCTTCAGCACCTCGTAGTGGCCGGTGTTGGCCAGGTACAGGTTGCCGTGCGAGTCGGCCGCCAGGCCCTGCGGCCAGAGCAGGTCGTGCACGCTGTTGGCATCGTCCACGGTGCGGAACTGCAGTACGAACTTGCCCTCCGGCGTGAACTTGACGCAGCGGCTGCGGTCATCGCCCTTGGTATGGAAGAATTCATCGCAGACGTAGACGAAATGCTGGCCGCTCGCCTCGCGCACGAAGGCGATGCCATTCGGGTCGCTGAGCGGGGTGAAGCCCTTGCCGTTGATGCCGTCCGCCGCATCGCCGAAGGCGAACTGGAAGTCCACCGAATGCTCGTCGTACTCGAACACCACCACGCGGCCGTTGCCCATGTCGGTGCAGTACATCAGGTCCTGCTCGGGGTGCGGGCACAGGTGGAAGGGCATCAGCAGGCGGCGCGCCTGCTCGCTGCCCTCGCCCGGCGTGTCGATCACATGCAGCAGCCGGTCCAGGTCGGCGCTGAATACGAGCACGCGGCTATTGCCGGTGTCGCACACCCATACATGGTCGTAATGGTCGCGCGCAATGCCGACCGGGGAATTCATGGTGAAGTCTTCCGGCAGCTCGCCGCGGGCGGTGGTGCCCGGCATGACGAGTTCACCATAGTGCGTAATGTGTTGAAATTTGCTCATGGCCAGCCCTGCCTTTAGTATGGCGCTCCAGTATCGGGGCTGGCGGGAGAATCGGCAATGGGGGGCCGCGAAGCCCGCAGTGGCGGGCCATCCGGACTAGCAGATGGCTAGGCAAGGGCGATGCTACGGGAATGAAATGACCTTGCGTTCGACAAAACCCACGCTGCCGTCGGCCGCCTTGACCGCTTCCAGGATCAGGTAGGTGCCGGCCGTGGGGTCGCCGGCCGCATCGAAATCGATCACGCTGCCCACGCCCTGGTAATCGATATCGCGGCCGGCCTTGATGGCGGACAGCGCCTGCGCGAACTGGCCCGGATGCACCTGCAGCGCGCCGGCGCCCTCGGCGCGCGACACCGAGCCGATATTGGCCAGCACCGCGGCGCGCGTGTTGGCGCCGCCCTGCGCCATGGCCAGGGCGATCAGGTACACCGCGTCGTAGCCGGTGAAGGAAGTACCTTCCGGTTCAATGCCGGCGGCTTTGACGAAGGCCGTGCGGTAAGCCACGTAGTCGGGCGAATCGCGCGGCGCGGTCGGCGCAACGGCCTGCATGCCGACGCCCGCCTCGCCGGCGTTGCTGATAAAGGCGGTGCCGAAATTGCCGGCGCCGTACAGGCGCGGCATGCGCGCGCCCAGGCGCTCTTTCAGGCCGCGCGCGATGCTGGCGCCGTCCAGCGCGAAGCCGACGATGAAGACCGCGTCCGGTACGCCATTGGCCAGCAGCGCCGTCAGCTCGGCATCGAAGCCGACCGTCTTGTTGACCGGGTACTGCACCCGCGTCAGCGGCGGATAGCCGCGCGCGGTCAGCCTGGCGCGCACCGCTTCGCTGGCGCCCATGCCGAACAGGTCGTCCACGTGCAGGATCGCGACGCGGGTATTGCCCTGGGATAGCATATGGTCGGCCACCGCCGCGCCCTGCAAGGCGTCGGAGGCGACCGTGCGCCACACGGTGCCGTTGTCGGCCAGGGTGGTAATCTGCGGCGACGATCCACTGACCACGAACGGCACGCCGGCGGGAATGGTGGCCTGCTGCGCCACCGGCACCGCCACGCGGCTGGAAAACGGGCCGAAAATCGCCGGCACCTCGAGCGCCAGCAGCTCGCGCGCGCTGGCCACGCCGGTGTCGGCATCGAGTTTATCGTCGCGCAGGATCAGCTCGACCTGCTGGCCGTTGACGCCGCCCGCCGCATTGATCTCCTGCACCGCCAGGCGCGCCGCGTATTCCACGAACTGGCCCTGGTTGGCCGCCGAGCCGGTGCGCGTGGTCAGCAGGCCAAGCTTCAGGGTGCCGGGCGCCGTGCTGGCGGCCGGGTTGCTGTCGACCGAGGTGCCGCCGCCGCAGCTGGCCAGCGCCAGGGCCAGCGCCGCGCCGAGCGCTGCCACCCGCATCCTGCTCCACTTCTCCATGCTGTCCTCCACCCTAGAAACGGTAGCTGTAGCTGATAGTCGCCGTGCGCCCCTCGCCCGGCAGGTCGATGCCGCCGTAGCCGGGTTCCGCGTACTGCCGATCGAACAGGTTGCTGACGCGCAGGGCCAGGGTGTGCCGCCCCAGGCTGCGCTGCCAGTTGACGTCCGCCAGCGCATACGACGCCAGCTGGTACGGCCGCAGCAGGTTTTCCTGGCTATTCACCTTGCTGGCGCGGCGCGGCGACACGTGGCGCGCCGACACGGCGACCTGGCCCAGCGCGGCGTGCAAATACTGCCAGCTGACGCGCGCCACCAGGCGCGGATAGCTGGCCGTGGGCGTGACCTGCACCGGCTGCAGGCGTGGCTGGAAATGGTCCTCGGTATCGGCCCAGGCCAGCTGCGCGCGCCAGCGCTGGGCGCCGGTCTGCCACAAGGCCTCGCCTTCCCAGCCCTTGCCCTCGTGCCGCCCGCTGTTCTGCGGCTGCAGGTTGGCGCCCAGCGGCAGCAGCTCGGTCTTGTCGCGCACCGTCAGCTGGTAGGCGTTGGCCGACAAGGCCAGCGCCGGCGTCGCCTGCCAGCTCACGCTGGCCTCCGTGCTGACCGAGGTCTCCGGCCGCAGCGCGCGGTTGCCCAGCACCTCGCCCGCATACAGCGGCTGGGCATACAACTGGGCCGCCGTGGGCGCCTTGTAGGAGGTGCCATGCAGCAGTTTGTAATGCAGGGTGGGCGACAGGCTGCCGACCAGGGCCAGGCGGTAGTTGTTATCGGCGCCGAACACGCTGTGGCGGTCGCGCCGCAGGTTGGCGGTCAGCCCCAGCCAGCTCCAGGGGCGGATGCTGTACTGCAGGTAGGCGCCGCTATTGGTAATGCGCTCGCTGGCCGGCGTCCCCGAGACCAGGGTGCGCTTGCCGCTGGCCGCGTCCACACTGTAGACGCGCATGCGCTCCTCGCGGTCGCGGCTGCGGTCCAGGCCCAGCACCACGCTGTGCATCTCGCCGATGCGGTGCTGCACCTCCAGGTTGTAAGCCTGCTCCGAAAAGCCGATTTCGCGCTGCGGATAGCTGGCCGCCGCGCCCAGCGACAGCCGTTCGCGCCCATCCGGCTCGCCCTGCGTATGCGCCGCACTGGCGCGCAGGGTCCAGCCCTCCCAGCCGCGGTACTCGTGCTGCAGGCGGGCGGTGCGCTGGTACAGCGCCACCCGGTTGTCGCGGCTCAGGATGCCGAAGTCGAGGAACTGCGCGTCGCTGTCCAGGCGGTAGGCATGCGCCATCAGGGTGGTGTCGTGCGCCGGCGCGGCATAGGCCAGGCGCAGCAGCGCGTTGCGCGGACGCGTGTCGTCGTCGCCCGCGGCGCTGCGGCCGGCGGCCGCCGTCACCCGCCGGTACAGCGGCGAACTGGCGGGCAAGGCCGCGTCCTCGCGTTCCAGGTTGGCGCCCGCCAGCGCAACCATGAATTGCCAGGGACCGCGCTGGGCCTGGCCGTGCAGCGCCAGTGCCGCGCCCTGCTCGCCACCGCCGCTGTAACTTGCGGTTACGGCGTGGTGGCGCTGGTCGCCCGGCCGGGTGATGATATTCACCACCCCAAGGAAGGCATCGGCCCCGTACAGGGCCGAGGCGGGACCGCGCACCACCTCGATGCGCTCGACCGCTTCCATATTCAGCAGGCTGGGGCCGAGGAAGTTGCTGGCGTCGCTGCGGAAGGCCAGCGGCTGGCCGTCGATCATGACTTTCAGTATGCGCGACCAGGCGCGCACGCCGGCATTGATGCCGCGCACCCCGACATTGGGCGCGACCCGGTCGGAAATGGCGTACATGCCGGGCACCTGCACCAGCGCCTCGGCCACCGAGCGGTAGCCGAACTGGCGGATATCCTCGGCGGTAATGACGGAAATCACGGCCGGCGCATCGCGCGCCGACAGGGTCTGCCGGCTGGCGGTACTGAAGGGCATGTCCAGCAGGGCTTCGACACTGACGTTGAACAGGTCCGTATCCAAGGTGGCGACCTCCGCAAGGGTGACCGCGCCATAGTAGACCGATTTTGCATCGCAGCGAACCGCTTTTGGCTTGCGTACAACATTCTTTCAAATAGTCAAACGCCGGCACGGGCAAAGTTTATACTTGCTGGGATGCAGCCTGACCTTGTTTCAGTGACGTTCCGCTACGCCCTGCTGCTGGCGGCCTGCTGGCCGTCCACCCTGACCGCGCAGGCGGCTGTCTCCAAGGAGCAGATCAAGGCCGCGCTGGTGTTCAATTTCATGAAATTTACCGAATGGCCCGCTGAGCAAGCCAATGGCCCGCTGGTGCTATGCCTGGCCAACGCCGACCGCCGCATGGAAGCGGCGTTCGGCCAGGTCAACGGCCGCACCATCGACAGCCGCGTGATCCAGGTGCGGCCAGCGCCGGGAGCCGACGTGGGCGCCTGCCACCTGCTCTTCATCCAGGACAGCACCGCGCACGAACTGCTGGAACGCGTCGCCGCCAGCTATCCGCGGGTGCTGACGGTGGGCGACCAGGACGATTTCACCGAGGCGGGCGGCGCGATCGGGCTGGTGGAACAAAATGGCCGTGTCCACTTCAAGGTGAACATGGATATGCTCAGGAAGGGCAACTACAAGGTCAGTTCGCAGTTGCTGAAACTGGCCATCAATTTGCGCTGAAGGCGAGGACGGGCAAATGTGGCGCAGGCTCATGCTCAAACAGAAAATCACCTGGCTGGTGCTGGCCCTGTGCGCCGTGATGCTGCTGGTGTTCGAACTGATTTTCCTGCGCACCCAGCAAGCCACCCTGACCGCCCAGGCCCAGCGCTCGCTGGACGGCCTGGCGGAAATGATCGCCTTCAGCAGCGCCGCCGCCCTCACCTTCGACGACCCCGACGCCGGCCGCCAGACCCTGGCCGCCCTGGCCAGCGTGCCGGAAGTGGTGCAGGCCACCGTCAGCCACCCGGGCGGCAAGGTATTCGTGCGTTTCGAGGCCGCCCCCGGCGCCGGCGCGGCGGGCGCCATGCTGCTGGCGCGCGCTCCGGTGCGGCAAAAAGACAGCGTGATCGGCCAGGTCGAGCTGCGCGGCTCGCTGCGCTTTGTCGAACAGGCCATGCTGGACGCCATGCTGACGGCCGGCATCCACGGCCTGGCCGGGCTGCTGGGCGTGGCATTGCTGGCCTGGTTCACCGGCGGGCGTCTCAGTGCGCCGCTGTTGCGCCTGTCGCGCCTGGCCAACGAGGTCGGCCAGCATGGCGACTACAGCCTGCGCGCCGATCCGGGCCGCGAACAGGACGAGGCGGCCCAGCTGGCGCAGCGCTTCAACGAGATGCTGGCGCAGATCGAGGCGCGCGACGCCGAACTGGCGCGCCACCGCGGCCACCTGGAACAGGAAATCGCGCGCCGCACCGCCGACCTGGTGCGCGCGCGCGACGCGGCCGAGGCGGCCAGCCGCGCCAAAAGCGAATTCCTGGCCATGATGAGCCACGAGATCCGCACTCCGCTGAACGGGGTGCTGGGCATGACCGACCTGCTGGGCAATACCGAACTCGACGAGCGCCAGCGCCGCTTCGTGCGCATCGTGCGCCGCTCAGGCGACGACTTGCTGGCCATCCTCAACGACTTGCTGGACTTTTCCAAGATCGAAGCCGGCCGCTTCGAGCTGGACGACGCCGCCTTCAACCTGACCGTGCTGATGGAAAACGTGGCCGAACGCTTTGCCCCGGTGGCCCACGGCAAGGGCCTGGAACTGAGCTGCGCCACGCCGACGCGGGCCCAGATGCTGCGCGGCGACAGCAAGCGCCTGGGCCAGGTGCTGACCAACCTGCTGGCCAACGCCATCAAGTTCACCGAACGCGGGCAGGTGGTGCTGCGCGCCGAAACCGAGGAGCTGGCGGGCGAGCGGGCCCGCATCCACTTCAGCGTCACCGACACCGGCATCGGCATCGCCGCCGACAAGCTGCCGATCCTGTTCGAGGCCTTCACCCAGGCCGACAGCTCCACCACGCGCCGCTTCGGCGGCACCGGCCTTGGCCTGGCGATTTCGCAGCGCCTGGTGGGCCTGATGGGCGGCCTGATCACGGTGCAGAGCGAGGAAGGCGCCGGCAGCACCTTCGCCTTCACCCTGGACTTGCCGCGCGCCGCCGTCCCCGACGAACACGACGCCATGCTGCAGCCGATGCGCGTGCTGGTGGTGGACGACAATGTCGTCAACCTGGAAATCCTGGCCGAGCAGCTGCACTCCTGGGGTTGCCGCGTGGTGCAGGTGCAGGATGTGCAGGCTGCGCGCCAGGCCCTGGCGCGCAGCGTGCAGCCGTTCGAACTGGTGATCACCGACATGATGATGCCGGACGAGGACGGCGCCAGCCTGGTGAGCTATATGCAGCAGCAGCCGCAGCTCGCGGCCACGCCGGTGATCATGCTCAGTTCCGCCGGCATGCAGTGGCATGGCAGCGGCGAAGCCAATGCGCCGCAGGTGCTGACCAAGCCGGTGCGCCAGTCCGAGCTGTACAACGCGCTGTGCCAGGCGCTGCGCAAGACGCCCGGCGGCAGCGGCCCGGTGCGCCGGCGCGCGCGCCGCCTGCGCCTGGCCGGCACGGTGCTGCTGGCCGAGGACAACCTGGCCAACCAGGAAGTGGCGCTGGCCATGCTGCACAACCTGGGCGTGTCGGTCGAAGTGGCGGCCAACGGCATGGACGTGATCGCGCTGCTGGAGCGCCAGCAGTTCGACCTGATCCTGATGGATTGCCAGATGCCGGTGATGGACGGCTTCCAGGCCACCGCCGCGATCCGCGCGCGCGAGGGCAGCCAGCGCCACATCCCGATCGTGGCGCTGACCGCCAACGCGGTGGCCGGCGACCGCCAGCGCTGCCTGGCGGTCGGCATGGACGAATACCTGTCCAAGCCCTTCACCCAGGACCAGCTGGGCGACATGCTGCGGCGCTGGCTGGCGCCGGCCGCCCCCCGCGGCCTGGCCCCGGCCAACCCCCCCCGGGGGGCGCCGCCCCCCACCCCATTTTTTTTTCCGGCCAATGTGGGGGGGGGGGGGGCCGCACCCCCCCCCC
>NZ_JASATG010000040.1:0-47772 GCF_038440195.1 Pseudoduganella sp. OTU4001
GCCGGCCGACGCGCCTGAAGCCGAAGATCCGTCCGAGTTGCTGCGCCAGCGCACCGTGGCGGCGCAAGCCGGCGACCGCGACGCCCAGCTGGCGCTGGGCCTGCACCTGGCCCGCATGAACAGCGAAGGCGACCGCGTCGAATCGGCCAACGGCACCGTGAACTTCAAGCGCGCGCTGCGCTGGCTGGCGCAGGCTGGCGAGCAGGGCCTGGCCGATGCCTGGTTTGCCATGTCGCGTATTTACATCCGTCCCGAATTTTCCCAGCGCAGCGCAAGCGAGGCGCATGCCTGCCTGGAGCGCGCCGCCGACATGGGACATAGCGCAGCGCAGCTCGAGTGCGGCATCCAGGCCTGGCGCGCCCGCCGCGGCGCCGAGGACAATGACGTGCGCGCCGTGTACTGGCTGCAGAAGGCCGCCGCCCAGGGCAGTGAGGAAGCACGCCAGGCGCTGGACCGTATCGCGCCGCCGCCGCCGCGCGCCGGCTGGGCCGACCCCCTGCTGCCGCTGCTGACGCGCGAATTGCTCGGCAGCCAGCCCTTGCTGGCCGCGCGCATCGAGCTGGCGGCACTGTTCCGCCTGACGCGCGCCGAAGCATTGCTATTGGACCTGAAGGCCGCCGACCAGGGCCACTGCCTGGTGGTCGATATCCGCGCCAGCTACGGGCGCAGCAAGCGCCGCCTGGTGCTGGTGCGCACGGCGGCCGAGCGGCAAAAACTGGACCGCATCGTGCGCCTGTTCGAACAGGTGGATGCGGATATGGAGGGGAACTACCGCCAGCGCCTGTACCGCCTGAAAAGCTGGCTGGGCGCTGGCCTGATGGCGGCGGCTTAAATCGTCATTTCGCCTTCGAACACGGTGACGGCCGGCCCGGTCAGGTAGACCGGCTGGCCTTCGCCCGCCCACGCAATCGACAGCTGGCCGCCGCGCGCATTGACGCGCACCGGCGAGTCCAGCAGGCCGCGGCGGATGCCTGCCACCACCGCTGCGCAGGAGCCGGTGCCGCACGCCAAAGTTTCGCCCGCGCCGCGCTCGAACACGCGCAGCTTGATGTGGTGGCGGTTTACCAGCTGCATGAAGCCGGCATTGACGCGCTTGGGGAAGCGCACATGGTTCTCGATCAGCGGGCCGTGCAGTTCCACCGGTGCGCTATCGACATCGGCCACCACCTGCACCGCGTGCGGGTTGCCCATCGACACCACCGAAACTTGCACCGTCTCGCGCTGGCCGCCCAGTTCCAGCAGCAGGGGCCACAGGGTTTCGCGGCCTTCCGGCTGGCCGGTCAAGCCTTCCGTTACGAACGGCACCTGCGCCGGTTCCAGCACCGGCGCACCCATATCGACCGTGATGCTGCCATCGTCTTCCAGGCGCGGCGAAATGATGCCGGCCAGGGTTTCCACCGTGATCTGGCGCGCCGTGGTCAGGCCTTTCTCCACCACGAACTTGACGAAGGCGCGGGAACCGTTGCCGCACTGCTCGACTTCGCCGCCGTCGTTGTTATAGATGCGGTAGCGGAAATCGCAGCCCGGCACGCTGGACTTTTCCACTACCAGCATCTGGTCCGCACCCACGCCGAAACGGCGGTCGGCCAGCGCCTTCCATTGCGCCGGGGTGAAGTCGATTTTCTGGTTGATGGCGTCAATGACCACGAAATCATTGCCGGCGCCGTGCATCTTGGTGAATTTGAGTTTCATCGTTTATTGGAATAGAAGGAAGGTTCGCCTTCCGGACGGGTTTTAAACCGCTTATGGGTCCAGAAATATTCGGACGGCGCTTCTTTGACGCGTTCTTCAATAAATTCATTCATACGGCGGGTTGCAGCCACCATATCGGTTCCCGGGTAATTCTCCCACACCGGATAAAACTTCACACGATAACCCTGGTAACCGGGCAGGAAGGTGGCAATCACCGGCATGACCTGGCCGCCGGTGGCCGCCGCGATGCGCGCGGTGGCGGTCAGGGTGGCCGCCGGTACGCCGAAGAAAGGCACGAATTCCGCATCCTTGGCGCCGAAATCCATATCCGGCAGCATGAAGTAGGGCATGTTCTCTTTCAGCGCGCGCATGATGGGCTTGATGCCGTCCTGGCGCGTGAACAGCCTGACCGGCTTGAAACGCGAACGGCCGGCACGCAGCACTGCGTCAAACGCCTTGTTCTTTTGCGCCACATACATCGAGGAAGCCGAAGCTTCCAGCGCCACGGCGACGCCGCCCACGTCCAGGCAGACAAAATGCGGGCACAGCAGGATGGTCGGCTGGCCGGCCAGCTCCGCCACCGGCACCTGGTCCGGCGCCGTGCCGGCGACGGCGCTCTCCACTTTGATCAGCTTGCGCAGGCGCGCTTCCGGCGCCCACCACAGGATCGAGCGTTCCAGCACGCTGCGCGAATACGCCTGGAAATGCTGGCGCGCCAGCGCGCGGCGCTGCTCTTCGCTGAGTTCCGGCATGGTCAGGCGCAGGTTGGTCAGCGCAATTTCGCGGCGCGGGCCCATCACCGCGAACAGCAGGCTGCCCACGCCATTGCCGATACGGCCAAGCACCGGCAGCGGCAGCCAATGCAGCAGCCACATCATCCCAAGCAGGAACCTCATGCCGCCTCCTGCGCGCCGGCGCCTGGTGCGGCCACGCCGGGCGGCACCTTGTAGCGGTTATAGCTCCAGTAGTACTGGGCCGGGCAGCGCGCGATCAGCTTTTCCATTTCGCTGTTGATGGCGCGCGCCTGGGCCGCGCTATCGCCTTCCAGCGACGCTTCGAACGGCACAAAGCGCACCACATAGCCCTTGCCACCCGCCAGGCGCTCAGCGTAGACGATCAGGATCACCGCATCGCCCAGCTGGGCCATCTTGGCCGGCAGGGTCATGGTGTAGGCGGTGCGGCCGAAGAAGTCGGCCCACACGCCTTCGCCTTCCTGCGGCACCTGGTCGGGCAGCAGGCCGATCGGCTGGCCTTTCTTCAGGAACTTGGCCAGCATCCGCACGCCGCCCATATTGGCCGGCGCCAGCAGCAGGTTCTTGCGCGCGCGGGCGCCCTCGATCAGGGGCTTCATCGCCTCCTTGCGCGGCGGGCGGTACATGACCATCAGCTCGGTGCGGTGGGCAATTTCCTGGGCGGTGATCTCAAAACAACCAAGGTGTGGCGTCAAGAAAACAATCCCTTTGCCGTTATCCAGGTATTGCTGGACCAGTTCCCAATTCTCAACTGTTGCACGTTCGGTCACGCGTTGCGGATCGGCACACCAGATGAAGGGCAGCTCGGCAATTGCCTTGCCGGCCTCGCCAACCGCAGCGTTCAGATGGGCGCCAAAGCCAGCCTGCGCCATATTTTCGCGCATGCGGCGGCGGTAAGAAGGCGACAGAAAATAAACGGTCCAGCCGAGTGCTACGCCAAGCGCATGCAAAATTGGCAATGGAAATACGGAGAAAAAGCGGAATATTCTTAACAGCATGTATAAGTTTATAAGAGCAATTTATACGTTGCCCTGCACAAAAATTTTTTAAGAAGCGTAAAATACCATTAGCAGTAGCCGCTGAGTTAACAGACAACTTGCGAAGCGGGATATAAAAATCGCTAAAGCGTCGCAAGCTGCATTGGTTTTGCGACAATATTTTTTAGAACCAAAGTCAGGAGCTTGCGATGTCCAACGATTTCCTCTTCACCTCTGAATCCGTCTCGGAAGGCCACCCGGACAAGGTAGCCGACCAGATTTCCGACGCGATTCTGGATGCCATCCTCACCCAGGACCCACGTGCCCGCGTTGCCGCGGAAACGCTGTGCAACACCGGTCTGGTGGTGCTGGCAGGTGAAATCACCACGTTTGCCAACGTGGATTATATTCAAGTAGCCCGCGATACCATCAAGCGTATCGGCTACGACAACACCGAATACGGTATCGATTACAAGGGTTGCGCCGTGCTGGTTGCTTACGACAAGCAATCGCCGGACATCGCCCAGGGCGTGGACGAAGGTGCAGGTATCGACCTGGACCAGGGCGCCGGCGACCAGGGCCTGATGTTCGGCTACGCCTGCGACGAAACCCCGGAACTGATGCCGGCGCCGATTTACTATTCGCACCGCCTGGTCGAGCGCCAGTCGCAGCTGCGCAAGGATGGCCGCCTGCCATGGCTGCGGCCGGACGCCAAGTCCCAGGTCACCTTGCGCTACGTCGATGGCCGCCCGGTGTCGGTGGACACCGTGGTGCTGTCGACCCAGCACGCGCCTGAGATGAGCCACTCGCAGATCGAAGAAGCCGTGATCGAAGAGATCATCAAGCCGGTACTGCCGACCGAATGGATCAAGGACACCAAGTTCCTGGTCAACCCGACCGGCCGTTTCGTCATCGGCGGCCCGCAGGGCGACTGCGGCCTGACCGGCCGCAAGATCATCGTCGACACCTACGGCGGCGCAGCACCGCACGGCGGCGGCGCGTTCTCCGGCAAGGACCCTTCCAAGGTCGACCGTTCGGCAGCCTACGCTGCACGCTACGTGGCCAAGAACGTGGTGGCCGCCGGCCTGGCGCGCCAGTGCCAGGTGCAGGTGTCCTACGCCATCGGCGTGGCACGCCCAATCAACATCACCGTGTACACCGAAGGCACCGGCGTGATTTCGGACGACAAGATCGCAGCGCTGGTAGCTGAGCACTTCGACCTGCGCCCGAAAGGCATCGTGCAGATGCTGGACCTGCTGCGCCCGATCTACGCCAAGACCGCCGCTTACGGCCACTTCGGCCGCGAAGAGCCGGAATTCACCTGGGAGCGTACCGACAAGGCCGCGATCCTGCGCGCCGCTGCCGGCCTGTAATTCCCACAGCCGAGCCCGTGTCCCGCCCTGGGGTCACACCCCAAGGGGGACACGGGCTCGGCCAGTAGTGCTACAATTCCCCCTCTCCGAGGAGCGCTGCGACCAGCTAGCCTGGCCAGGCTCGGAACATCAACACCGCGCTCACGTTACTTTTTTCAACATCATGAAAGGAGGGCGTGATGAACGCCGTACTCAAAGATTCCCAAGACTACATCATCGCTGACATCGGCCTGGCCGCATGGGGCGAAAAAGAGATCAAGATCGCCGAAACGGAAATGCCAGGCCTGATGGCAATCCGCGAAGAATTCGCCGCTGCCCAGCCGCTGAAGGGCGCCCGCATCACCGGTTCGCTGCACATGACCATCCAGACCGCAGTGCTGATCCGCACCCTGGAAGCACTGGGCGCGCAAGTCCGCTGGGCCTCCTGCAACATCTACTCGACCCAGGACCACGCCGCCGCCGCCATCGCCGCTGCCGGCACCCCGGTCTTCGCCGTAAAGGGTGAAACCCTGGACGAATACTGGGACTACACCCACCGCATCTTCGAATGGCCAGGTGAAGGCGTGTACTCCAACATGATCCTGGACGACGGCGGCGACGCCACCCTGCTGCTGCACCTGGGCGCCCGCGCTGAAAAAGACATCTCCGTGCTGAACAACCCAGGTTCGGAAGAAGAAATCTGCCTGTTCAATTCCATCAAGGCCCACCTGGCCAAGGACGCGACCTGGTACTCCAAGCGCCTGCCGCACATCCTGGGCGTGACCGAAGAAACCACCACCGGCGTGCACCGCCTGTACCAGATGCACAAGGACGGCAAGCTGGCCTTCCCGGCCATCAACGTGAACGACTCCGTCACCAAGTCCAAGTTCGACAACCTGTACGGCTGCCGCGAATCGCTGGTGGACGGCATCAAGCGCGCGACCGACGTGATGGTGGCCGGTAAGATCGCCGTCATCGCCGGCTACGGCGACGTGGGCAAGGGCTCCGCACAAGCGATGCGCGCCCTGTCGGCGCAAGTGTGGGTGACCGAGATCGACCCGATCTGCGCCCTGCAGGCTGCAATGGAAGGCTACCGCGTGGTGACCATGGATTACGCCGCTGAACACGGCGACATCTTCGTGACCTGCACCGGCAACTACCACATCCTGACCGAACAGCACATGCTGCGCATGAAGGACCAGGCCATCGTCTGCAACATCGGCCACTTCGACAACGAAATCGACGTGGCTTCCCTGAAGAAGTACCAGTGGGAGAACATCAAGCCGCAGGTGGACCACGTGATCTTCCCGGACGGTAAGCGCATCATCCTGCTGGCCGAAGGCCGCCTGGTGAACCTGGGTTGCGGCACCGGCCACCCTTCGTACGTGATGTCGTCCTCGTTCGCCAACCAGACCATCGCGCAGATCGAACTGTTCGCCAACACCAAGGCCTACCCGGTCGGCGTGTACACCCTGCCGAAGCACCTGGACGAGAAGGTCGCCCGCCTGCAGCTGAAGAAGCTGAACGCGCAGCTGACCACCCTGACCGAAGAGCAGGCCGCGTACATCAACGTGAAGGTTGAAGGCCCTTACAAGCCTGAACACTACCGCTATTAATTTAGCACTCGGCCCCGCCGCCCGCGTGGCGGCGGGGCCATGTCTGCCAAGGTTACTTTCTATGCGTTTGGTCCTTACCTGGATAATCAATGCCGCCGCGCTGTTCGCGGTGCCTTACCTGATGCATTCCGTCGATGTCACAAGCATCGGCGCCGCTTTGGTTGCTGCCCTCGTGCTTGGCCTGGTCAACACCCTGGTGCGCCCGCTGCTGCTGTTGCTGACATTGCCCGTTACCGTGCTGTCACTCGGCCTGTTCATCTTCATCATCAACGGCTTCATGTTCTGGCTGGTGGCGAAAGTGGTGGACGGCTTCCATGTGGACAGTTTTGGCTCTGCCATCCTCGGCGCGCTGCTGTACAGCGTGATTTCCTGGGCCTTGTCTACCCTCCTGTTGAAAGACAAAGATGGCTAACCATAATTTCAGTATCGAGTTCTTCCCGCCCAAGACGGCGGAAGGGGCAGAGAAGCTGCGCACCACGCGCGCCAAACTGTCCGAGCTGCATCCCAAATATTTTTCCGTGACCTTCGGCGCCGGCGGTTCGACCCAGCAGGGCACCCTGGATACCGTGCTCGAGATCATGGCCGCTGGCGAAGACGCCGCGCCGCACCTGTCCTGCGTGGGCGGTTCGCGCGAATCGATCCGCGCCATCCTGCAGCAGTACAAATCGCACGGCATCAAGCGCCTGGTGGCGCTGCGCGGCGACCTGCCTTCGGGCTATGGCATGTCGGGCGAGTTCCGCTATGCCAATGAGCTGGTGGAATTCGTGCGCGCCGAAACCGGCGACTGGTTCCATATCGAAGTGGCGGCCTATCCTGAAGTGCACCCGCAGGCGCGTTCTTCGCAGGACGACCTGAATGCCTTCGTGCGCAAGGTGAATGCGGGCGCGGATGCGGCCATCACCCAGTACTTCTACAACGCCGACGCATATTTCCATTTCGTCGACGCGGCGCAGAAGGCGGGTGTTAACGTGCCGATCGTGCCGGGCATTATGCCGATCACCAATTACACGCAGCTGATGCGTTTCTCGGATATGTGCGGCGCGGAGATCCCGCGCTGGGTGCGTTTGAAGCTGGCGTCGTTTGGCGACGACTCGGCCTCGATCAAGGCCTTCGGTCTCGACGTGGTGTCGGCGCTGTGCGAGCGCCTGCTGGCCGGCGGTGCGCCGGGCCTGCACTTCTACTCCATGAACCAGGCCGCCGCCACGACGGCCTTGTGGAATCGCCTGGTTTAAGCCGGCTACGCGGCCGTCGCGTATCAGTGTCTGACCCTGCGGGTCAGACACTGGGTTGCCGGTTTTAGTCTTCGGTAAGAATCCTATCCAGCGGCACATCATGCCCATCGCTGCCAAACTCCGCAGCTAAGCAACGATACGCCACCCCCACCGTCGCCGGCCGCGGTTCGCGCGCCAGCGTGCGGTCGTAGAATCCGCCGCCATACCCCAGCCGATAACCCTGCGGGTTATACCCCAGGCAGGGAATCAGTAAAGCCGGCGGATATTCCTCCACCAGCCGCAGGACGGCCGGCACCGCCACCCCCATTGAATCTTTCACCATCGGCTCGCCGATTGTCCACTCCGCGAACGCCAGCGGCGCATTTTTCTCCAGCACGACCGGCAGCAGCAGCTTCACGCCCAGTTCCGCCAGCTCCGCATAGCAGGCATGCAAGTTGGGCTCATCGCGCAGCGGCCAATAAACCCCCACCGACCCGACACCAGTTTCGCGCCACCACTGGACCACTTTCGCGCCAATTTCCCGGTCCCATTGCGCACGTGTTTCCGGCGCCAGCGCACGCCGTGTTGCGAGCATATGTTTGCGCAATTCCGCCTTGCCGGAGGCTGGCTGGCCGTCGGGGTTGCGTGGTATGCTAGTTGGGCTGGACATATCGTGAATTACCTTGAGAGTCGTACATTGATTTCCACCTCGAAATGGATAGCCGGCGCACTGATGGTCGCTGCTTGCGCCGCCTCGCCACTGGCCTGCGCGCAGGATAACGCAAGCGACAGCCGCAAGGAAGATGACGCCTTCCTCCTGCTGCGCGATGCAGTGCGGCGCGACGACGCCGCCAAGGCCGAGTTCTACGCCGCCCGCCTTGCAGATTACTCGATTCCTTCCTACGTAGATTACTACCGCCTGAAGGCCCGCTTCAAGGATGTCTCGAACGCCGAAGTGCGCGCCTTCCTGAAGAAGTATGAAGGTAACGCCATCGCCGACCGCATGCGCAACGACTGGCTGCTGGAGCTGGGCCGCAAGCGCGACTGGACCACCTTCGACGAGCAGTATCCATTGTTCGTGCTGCAGGACGACACCCAGGTCAAATGCTATAACCTGCTGTCCAAGCTGACCAAAGGCCAGAACGTCGCCGCCGAAGCGCGCGTGCTGCTGGTCTATCCGCCGTATTACGGCGAGGCCTGCGGCGCCCTGATCGCATCGCTGTCCCAGACCGGCCAGTTCACGCAGGAAGACTTGTGGCACCAGGTGCGCCTGGCCGGCGAGACGAATGCCACCGGTCCCGCCAAGCGCACCGTCATCCTGCTGAACGGCTCCGACAAGAAGATGGGCCAGGCGGTCGACCTGCCAACGCTGGCGTTGGCCAAGGGCCCGGGCGCTACGCGCGCCGACCACGAAACCTTCCTGGTGGCGGTGGGCCGTGGCGCCCGCACCAGCATGAAGCTGGCCAAGATGGCGCTGGAAAAAGCTTTGCCCAAACTGACGCCGCAGGAACGCGCCATCGGCTGGGCCAACCTGGCCCTGGTGGCCGGCTATTCCGTGGCGCCTGAAACTTCGAGTTACTGGGCCAAGTCCGCCGGTGCGCCGCTGACCCCGGACCAGATGCAGTGGAAGACGCGCTACGCCTTGCGCGACCGCGACTGGAAAACCGTCAAGGCCACCATCGCCGCCATGCCGCCGCATTTGCGCAAGGACCCGACCTGGATCTACTGGAATGCGCGCGCCACCGCCGCCGAAGCCGGCAGCAATACGCCGGAAGTGCTGGCGGCTTACCGCAGCATCGCCGACCAGTCCAGCTACTACGGCATCCTGGCCGGGGAAGAGCTGGGGCAGCAAGTCACCATCCCGGTGCCCGGCGCCGCGCCGACCCCTGCCGAAATGGCCGCCATCGCCGCCAATCCCGGCCTGCAGCGCGCGCTCAAATTCTTCGAGATGCGCCTGCGCTTCGAAGGCACGCGCGAGTGGAACTGGGAAACGCGCAGCCTGAATGAGCGCCAGCTGATGGCCGCCGCCGAATTCGCGCGCGAGAAGCATGTGCTGGACCGCATGGTGTACACCTCCGAGAAGACCCGCGTGCAGGCCGACTACACCCACCGCTACCCGGTGCCGCACGACGACATCATGCAGCCCACCACCAGCACCCTGGGCCTGGACCGGGCCTGGGTGTATGGCCTGATCCGCCAGGAATCGCGCTTCATCATGGATGCGCAGTCGACCGCCGGCGCGTCCGGCCTGATGCAGGTGATGCCTTCCACCGGCCGCTGGGTGGCGCGCAAGATCGGCTTGAGCGATTTCGTGCAGGGCATGCTGAGCGACGTGAAGACCAATATCCTGCTCGGCGCGAATTACATGAATATGGTGTTGGGCAGCATGGACGGTTCGCAGGTGCTGGCGACGGCCGCCTACAACGCGGGGCCGGGCCGCCTGCGTTCCTGGCGCACGCAGCTGACCAAGCCGATGGACAGCACCATCTTCATCGAATCGATCCCATTCTTCGAAACGCGCGGCTACGTGAAAAACGTGATGGTCAACGCCACCTATTACGCTGCGCTGTTTGAAGGCAAGCCGCAATCGCTGAAGGCGCGCCTGGGCGGCACCATCACGCCGAAAGGCTACACCGAACAGGAACAACAGGAAGCTGCCTACGGCAGCCGCTAAAGGAGACGGAAGGAACCATGCAGACCACAGAACTTGACCCGAAACTGGCAGAGACCCTGGCCGCCGCGCGTGAACCCGGCCTGACCCTGGTCATCGGCAACAAGAACTATTCCTCGTGGTCGATGCGCCCGTGGGTGGCAATGAAAGCCTTCAATATCCCGTTTACCGAAGTGCGCGTGCTGCTCGACCAGCCCGACACCTCCAACAACATCGCCAAGTACAGCGCCAGTGGCCGCGTGCCGGTGCTGCTGGCGGGCGAGATGGCGATCTGGGACAGCCTGGCGATCTGCGAATACCTGGCCGAGCAATTCCCCGACAAGCCGATGTGGCCGCGCGATGTCGCCGCCCGCGCGCTGGCGCGCTCGGTGTGCGCCGAGATGCATAGCTCCTTCAGCAGCCTGCGCACCACCATGTCGATGAATATCAAGGGCAGCTATCCCGGCAAGGGCCGCACCCCGGCCACCCAGGCCGACATCGGCCGCATCAGCGAAATGTGGGAAGAGTGCCTGAGCCGCTTCGGCCACAACGAATACCTGTTCGGCGAGTTCTCGATTGCCGATGCCTTCTTCGCGCCGGTGGTCACTCGCTTCAAGACTTACGGCGTGGTGTTGCCGCCCGCCCTGGCGGCCTACTGCGAGCGCATGCGCAACCATCCGGCCGTCGACGCCTGGATCGCCGGCGCGCTGGCCGAAACCGAAACCGCGCCACTGCACGACGCGGAGATGCCGGACGATTGATGGGTATGAAGACTTATGTGGTCGGCGGTGCGGTACGCGATGCCTTGCTTGGCTTGCCGGTCCAGGACCACGACCACGTCGTAGTGGGCGCCACTCCGGAAGAAATGGTGGCTGCCGGCTACCGCCCGGTTGGCAAGGATTTCCCCGTTTTCCTGCATCCGCAGACGCATGAGGAATATGCGCTGGCGCGCACCGAACGCAAGACCGCGCCCGGCTACAAAGGCTTTGTGTTCCACACCTCCAGCGACGTCACGCTGGAAGAAGACCTGGTGCGGCGCGACCTCACCATCAATGCCATTGCGCGTGGCGACGACGGCGTGCTGGTCGACCCCTACAACGGCCAGCAGGACATCAAGGACCGCATCTTCCGCCACGTCTCCGACGCCTTTGCCGAAGATCCGGTGCGCATCCTGCGCCTGGCGCGTTTCGCGGCACGCTTCCCCGACTTCCGGGTCGCTCCCGAAACCAATGCGCTGATGCAGCACATGGTGGAGCAGGGCGAGGTCGATGCCCTGGTGCCGGAACGCGTGTGGCAAGAAGTGGCGCGCGGCCTGATGGAGCAGAAGCCTTCGCGCATGCTGCAAGTGCTGCGCGAATGCGGCGCGCTGTCGCACATCATTCCCGAAGTCGGCGACGGCACAGCCATTGCGCCTATCATCGACCGGGCCGCGGCTCGGGAGCTTGAGCTGCCGGTACGCTACGCCGTCCTGCTGCACGACCAGCCTCTTGCGCAGGTCGAGCAGGCCAGCAAGCGCCTGAAAGTCCCGACCGAGTGCCGCGACCTCGCCGTCATGACCGCGCGCGACCACGCCAGTGTGGCCCAGGCGCTGGCGCTGGATCCAGCCGCCATGGTCGCCCTGTTTGAACGCTGCGACGCCTATCGCAAGCCAGCCCGCTTCGCCCAGTTCCTGGCGGCCGCCGAATGCGCCGGTCCCGGCCTTGCGCCGCAGCGCGAACTGCTCGCCAAAGCGTTGGACGCCGCACACGGCGTCAATGCCGGCGAGATCGCCCAGCGCTCCGCCGGCCAGCCGCAAAGGATTCCCGAACTCGTGCGCGCCGCCCGCGTGGCGGCCGTGCAGGAAGTGACGAAATGACCAGCCTGAACTTTTTCCGAAATCCTCTGCGCGGCCTGTTCGGCGGCAAGGACAGGCCAACCGTCCCGGTGAAGGAGCTGCGCGAGCGCGACCGGCGCCGCATGCTGAAGCACTTCCTTGGGCTGGAACGGCATGACCGGCTGCTGCGCTTCGGCACGCCGGTCAACGACGAGCAGATCACGCGCTACGTGAACAGCATTGACTTCGACCGCGACCTGGTGTTTGGCGTGTACAACCGCGTGTTCAAGCTGGTAGCGGTCGGCCACCTGGCCTTCGCTGAGCGAGACAAGGACAAGCACAAGTCCACCGAGAAGGACCAGGTAGCGGAATTCGGCGTTTCCGTCTCGAAGTCCGCGCGCGGCCTGGGCATCGGCTCCAAGCTGTTCGAGCGCGCCAACGTCGCCTGCCGCAACAACGACGTGGACACGCTCTACATGCACTGCCTGTCCTCCAACGCGACCATGATGCACATCGCCAAAAAGGCCGGCATGGAAATCCACCGCGACTACGGCGAAGCCGACGCCTACCTCAAACTCGGCCCGGCCGACCCGGCTAGCGTGTTGCAGGAAGCCATGGAAGAACAACTGGCCTCCCTCGACTACGCACTGAAAGCCAACGTGCGCGCCGCCAGCAAGCTATTCGACAAGATCCCGGGCGTGAAGTCGGACGATTGAAGTCAGCCAAATGGCACGTAATAGATGCCGTCCTGGATCGAGCCGATGACTGCCGCCTGGTTCTCGGCACTCTCGCTGAAGTGGGCCAGAACCTGGTCGCGCCCATAGCCACTGTGCATGGCATTCGACCAGAACGCCAATCCATCCGCATCCGGCGCGCGCTGGAGCACGTTTTTGTACAGCGCGGTCAGGAAATTGGTATCGCTGTTCGCCGTACCATACAAACTGCGGAACTCGGCGCTGTCCACGAAATTGCGCGCCACTTCCGGCAGGCTGATGCCATTGTCGAGCGCGTTGACCCAGAAGCCCAGCCCAGTCTGGTCAGGGGCGCGTGCAAACGCTGCCTTGTAGAGGCGATAGGCTTTGCCGGCATTGCCATCGACATCGAAAGCCAGGATGAGCGAACCGCTATCGGACTCGAAATGTAGCCGTTCAATTGAATTCAGCATGTCGACCGGGCCGCTGGATGACATCGGGCGGACGAATGTTCCCTGTAGGTTGATGCTTACTTTGTAGAAGCTGGAGCTGCCCTGGTAAATGATGGTGTCGATACCTTCGCCGCCGTCGATCTGGTCACGGTTGCTGCCATTGCGAAATACATCGTTGCCAGCCGTCCCGTGCAGCATTTGCGGCGCGTCGACCGTTCGGAAAGCTGCGACGGTGTCGTTCTTCAGCGGCAGGCCGGCTGCGTCCTTGATCGCGCCGGCTGGCAATGTCAGCACATATTCCGTGCCGTATTCCAGCGGTGCAGTGGGATCGAGCCACAGGGCCGCCAACTCCACCTTTGTGCGGGGGCCGCCGAGGTTGAAGGTCTCGACAACCGTGCCATCCTTGGTGCGCAGGACGACGCTGCCGGTTCCCAAAACGATGTATTCGCTGAACAGTACCTGGATATTCTGGTCGAGCTGGTCGGTATAGCGGCTGGGCGCCAGCACATAATTCAGCTTCGGCGGGCGGGTGTCGACCATTGGTGTCTGGTCGTCAGCCATTTTCAAGGTATAAGTGGCGCTGGCGCCGCCACTGCTGTCTGAATAGACCTGCACGTAGTAAGTGCCTGCCGTGGAAACACGGAAGGACATGGATGGATCCTCGAAATTGGTACTGCTGCTGCCGAAGGCCACCTGGTTGCCGCTGCCATCCAATAATTCCATGGCCGGATGCGTGCCATTGCTGCCCAGTGTGCCGCCATCGGACAGGGCGCCGTCGAGCGCGAAGGTGTAACTCACGTTGGCTGCCAGTTCCACTTTGAACCAGTCCCGGTCGCCGTAGAAGTCGATTGCGCTGCGTACCACCTGGCCCGGCGCCAGCGTGGCATTGGTGCCACTGGAGCCGGCAATGGTATCGGCTATCGACGAGCTTGAAGTGACCGTGTACTCCGCCTGCGCCACGCTGCTGTCCCTGATGGCGAGAAAGTAGTCCCCCGCGCGCGTCGCCTGGAACGCAAGCTGGTTTGCCTCGGCGGTACGGATCGTGGCGGCGGTGACAGGCATGCCGCTGGCATCCACCAGGCGCAGGGACTCCAGCGACTTGCCGCCTGCGGCCAGGGTGAAGGTATACGCCGTACCTTCTTGCAGCTGGACTTTGATCCAGTCTTCGTCACGTGGCAGTTCCAGGCGCCCGGTCACGGTGGCGTTTTCACGCAGCAGGCCGCTGGTACTGGCATCGGCGGAGTAATCGTCGGCTTGACCTGCGACCATGCTCAAACTCCAGGCGCCGCTTTTTCCCCGGGC
Organism: Pseudoduganella sp. OTU4001; assembly: GCF_038440195.1. Classification (NCBI taxonomy): domain Bacteria; kingdom Pseudomonadati; phylum Pseudomonadota; class Betaproteobacteria; order Burkholderiales; family Oxalobacteraceae; genus Pseudoduganella; species Pseudoduganella sp. OTU4001. Next base: position 14,510 of record NZ_JASATG010000040.1, read on the forward strand.
GAGATCCTGGACCTGGGCAAAGTAATCCCCAGTTGAACCAGCGGTCCACTGGAGGACATTTTGGCCTTCGAAGTATTGGGAATTCGAGCCGAGATACTTGCCGTTGACATCGCGGATGGCGAGGTTGGCTATCTGGTCGGCATCCCGCAGGATGAAGCGGTAGGTGGTGCCGGCCTGGGCACTGAACTTCAGCCAGTCCCGGTCGCTGTTGAATTCCGTATTGCCGATGACTGTTGCGCCAGGGGCAATGTGGCCGCTGGTATCGCTGTTGGCGCCAAAGTCGTCCGCTGCCGCTTCCACGCGCAGTGTATAAGGGGCGTTGGCCTTGACCTGGTCCGTATTGAACACATCCACGTAGTAGCTGCCCTCCATCTCAGGCGTCACATTGGTTGCCTCGCCGGCGGCGGAGTACGCATTTACGCGCTCGGAGAGGCCGGCTCCGTCAACCCGATAGATGATGATATCGGGCGTGGCCGCGTCAGCTTGCAAGGGATCGTTGTTGGCGACGAAAGTGTAGGTCACGCCCGCTTTCAGCTCTACCTTGAACATGTCCCTGTCGCGGGCCAGTTCGAGGTTGCCGTTTATTTGCTGGCCGAGCGCAATTGGCTTGGCGTGGGCGTAGTTATCGGCCACGTCGTCCGCCGCCAGCAGCGTGCCGCTCAAGCGGTATTGTCCGATCTGGTAGGAGCCTTGCACCATCAGGTAATAGGTGCCGGCTTGTATCGGCTTCAGCCACAGTATGGGATCAAAACCATATTGGCCCAGATCGTATTTGCTGTAGAAGCTGGAACCGGTGGGATCCCAGACGTCCAGGCGTGGCGTGTCCCACATGTTCGGCCATGCGCCCGCCAGCGCCGCCGTGAGAGCGAACTGGTAGGTCACCCCAGCCTCCAGCGTGACGGCAATCCAGTCCGCGTCGCGATAGGTTTCAATCCATCCCGTCATGGAGCCGTCAATCTTGAGACGGCCGGTCGTGTTTTCGCTGGCGCTGTAGTCGTCGTTCATATCGTTGTTTATTTGATAATAACGGTTGAGGCGATTATACTGCCATTGCGAACTGGAGGCGTCATGCACCGATTTCTTCTCATGCTGATAGTCAGCCTGTGCCCAGGGTCAGCTGGAGCCGAAACACGTGCCCCGCTGAATTTCTGCTTTGAAGATGCGCCGCAGGCGCCATGGACTATGCCGGATGGCAGCGGGCTGAATATCGAGCTCCTGAAGCGGGTCGCGAAACTGACCGGCGAGCAGTTCAACTATGTCGCAAGGCCCTGGCGCCGCTGCGAGGAGGAGACGCGTAACGGCATCATGGACGCCATGATCGGTCCCTCAGACAATCCGCGCCGCCGTTCCTATAGCCGGCCGCCGCAGAAGGCCGATGGCACGCAGGACCCGGAGCGTGCCATGTACCGTGACCATGTGGACCTGTACCTGCGCGCCGACAGCGGCGCCAGCTGGGATGGCAAGCACCTGGTTAACCCGCGCAAGATCGCGGTGGCGCAGCGCGGCTACTACATCGTGGAGATGCTGCAGGCGCTGGGCCAGACTGTGATCGACACGCCCAAGTCGGCCGAGGACGGCCTAAGGCTGCTGGCGTCCGGCAGCGCCGACGTGGCGGTGCTGATGGGGCGCGATGCGGAGAACCTGCTGCGCGACGACCCGCGCTACCTGGGCCGCATCGTGCTGGCGAAGCAGCCCTTCGCCAGCTTCGACTTCCACTTGATGGTGGGCCGCAAATCCTACGACAAGGACCCCAAGCGTTTCGAGGCGATCTGGAACGCGATCGCCAAAGTGCGCGCTACTGCGGAGTACCAGCGCCTGGAGCAGTCGCAGGTGCGCCAGCACGACCACGATTGATCACGGAGCGCATGCCGTAGGCAAAGGCCAGCCCGCTCACATACATCAGCACCCCGTACAGCGCGCCAGGGATCGCATAAGCATCCTGTTTCAGCACACTGCTGCCGATCACCATCGCCAGGGTGCCGTTCTGGATCGCGGTTTCGATCCCCAGCGTGACCGACTGCTGGCGCGACAGGCGGGCCAGCCAGGCTACGCCAAAGCCGCAGGCCAGCATGGTCACGTTCAGCGCCAGGGCGAACGGCGCCAGGGTGTGGAAGTTATCGCGCAGCAGAACCCAGTTCTTGGCGACGGCAGCCAGCACGATCAGGATGAACAGGATCGAGGCGACCTTGGTGCACGCGCCTTCGATGCGCTGGCCGAAAGCAGGTTTCAGGTGGCGCAGCGTCATGCCGATGGCGACCGGCAGGCCGAGCATCAGCACCATCTGTTTCATCATCGCGCCGACCGGCGCCTGCACCGCCTGCTCGCTGCCGGCGAAGACTTCCAGCGCGAACGAGACGATCATCGGCAGGGTGAAGATGGTCAGCACGCTGGCCACGGCGGTGAAGCTTAACGCCAGCGCCACGTCGCCGCGCGCGATATAGGTCAGCAGGTTGGAGGTGGTGCCGGTCGGGCAGGCCGCCAGGATCATGAAGCCGACGGCGAAGGCGCCGCCAATGCCGGCCACCTTCAGCATGGCGAAGCAGGCCAGCGGCAGCAGCACGAAGTGGCACAGTACACCCACCAGCAGGGCGCGCGGCTGTTTCACGATGCGGCCGAAATCGGCCGGCGTCAGGCCCAGCCCGAGGGAAAACATGATGAACGCCAGTGCGGCCGGCAGCAGCAGGGATGAAACGATGTCGCCTTGCATTGCGGGGTCTCCTGTATGTTGTAGTAGTCTTGCGATTTACACCATACATCAAACTTCACGGATGAAGCCATTTTTCTTAGTGCGCAGTACCAAGCGCCACCCCTCGGCTGTGCTGCTGATGACACAGCTGGCGGGCATGCTGCTGTACCCCTTCCTCGACGCCATGCGTGGCGGGCAAATCGTCTTTAACGTGTTCGGCATTGTGGTGCTGCTGGTGGCGACGCGCATGGTGCGGCGCACGCCGGGGCATGCCTGGATCAGTGCGAGTATCGCGGGTCCGGTGATCCTCCTGCTATGCCTGCAGATGCTGTTTGATATGCCGGACTTGCTGCGCTGGACATCCGCGCTGGAGGCGCTGTTCTATTTCTATGCGGCGTATAGCCTGGTGGCGTACATGATGGAGGACAGGGAAGCGACGACCGACGAGCTGTTTGCCGCCGGCGCCGCCTTTACCTTGCTGGCCTGGGCCTTCACCCACGTCTTCGTGCTGTTGCAGGCCGTGCAGCCCGGCACGTTCGGATCGGCGGTCAATCCGGCCGACCCGCGCACCTGGACGGAGTTGAACTATTTGAGCTTTGCCCTGCTATCGAGCACGGGCATCGGCGACGTGATCCCGCTCACGCCCCATGCCCGCGCTATCGCCAGTGTGGAAATGCTGGTCGGCCTGATGTACCTGGCCGCCGTGGTGTCGCGCCTGATCGGCTTTACGCTGCAGTCCAATAAGCAGTAAGGCTCAGACCAGCGGCAAGGCGGTGGTGTCCTTGATGCGCTGCAGGGCGAACGAGGATTTCACGTCCAGCACGGCCGGGTGGCGCAGCAGGGTCGCCATCATGAAGCGCGAGAAGTGGTCCATGTCTTCCACGTGCACGCGCAGCAGGTAGTCCATTTCGCCGGTCATGGCGTAACAGGCCACCACTTCCGGCCACTGTTCCACCGCCACGGCGAAGTCGGCGCGCGGCGAGGTGCCGGTCGGGTTCACGCCCAGGGCGCGGGCGTTGCTGTGGGCGGCGGCGTCGCTGTGCTTCTCCAGCCTCACGTTGACGTAGGCCAGCAGGCCGAGGCCGATCTTGTCCGGGTCCAGCAGCGCCACGTACTGGCGGATCACGCCTTCCTCTTCCAGGCGCTTGATGCGGCGCAGGCAAGGGGAAGGGGAGAGGTTGACTTGCTCTGCGACATCCTGGTTGGACAGCCTGCCGTCCGTTTGCAAGATGGACAAAATCTTGCGGTCAGTTTTATCCAGCGCAATCTTGGTCATAAATTCCTCGTTCAATCGATGTTCTGGCAATATTATTGCTCAATCTGATCAATGTTGGGAAATGTTTGCAATTTAATGTCGCCGCCCCGGGACTATACTGTGCGCAATTCTAAATGGGAGACGCACCATGAAATTCACCCCCTGGGAAAACCCAATGGGCACCGACGGCTTCGAGTTTGTCGAGTTCGCCGCACCTGATCCAAAAGCCCTGGGTAAGCTGTTCGAAGACATGGGCTTCACTGCCATCGCCCGTCACCGCCACAAGGACGTGACCCTGTACCGCCAGGGCGATATCAATTTCATCATCAACGCCGAGCAGGATTCCTTCGCCCAGCGTTTCGCGCGCCAGCACGGTCCTTCCGTGTGCGCGATTGCGATCCGCGTCAACGATGCGGCCTATGCCTACCAGCGCGCGCTGGAACTCGGTGCGTGGGGTTTTGACAACAAAACCGGTCCGATGGAGCTGAATATCCCTGCCATCAAGGGCGTGGGCGACTCCCTGCTGTACCTGGTGGACCGCTGGCGCGGCAAGAATTCGGCCGACGGCAAACCGACCGGCGCGATTGGCGATATCTCGATTTACGACGCGGACTTCGTGGCGATCGAGGGCGCGAACCCGAACCCGGTCGGCAATGGCCTGACCTATATCGACCACCTGACCCACAATGTGCACCGTGGCCGCATGAAGGAATGGGCGGACTTCTACGAGCGCCTGTTCAACTTCCGCGAAGTGCGCTACTTCGATATCGAAGGCAAGCTGACCGGCCTGAAGTCGAAGGCCATGACTTCGCCTTGCGGCAAGATCCGCATCCCGATCAATGAATCGTCGGACGACAAGTCGCAGATCGCCGAGTACCTGAATGAGTACCATGGCGAAGGCATCCAGCACATTGCGCTGGGTACTGATGGTATTTACGCATCGGTGCAGGGGCTGCGCGACCAGGGTATCGTGTTCCAGGACACGATCGAGACCTACTATGAGCTGGTCAACCGCCGCCTGCCGAACCACGGCGAGAACGTTGAGGAACTGCGCCGTCTGCGCATCCTGATCGACGGCCACTCGAACGAGAACGAGCGCGAACTGCTGCTGCAGATCTTTACGCAGAACGTGATCGGACCGATCTTCTTCGAGATCATCCAGCGCAAGGGCGACCAGGGCTTCGGCGAAGGCAACTTCCGCGCGCTGTTCGAATCGATTGAGCTGGACCAAATCCGCCGCGGCGTGCTGGAAGATCCTTCCAAGTCCGCAGCTTAAACAGAATCACCGGCAGCCCCGCACTCAAGACGGGGCGCCGTCCACAATTTAGAAGTTTTTGGAGACACACCTGATGAACGCACCCGTCAAGAGTGGCGAGCTATCGCCAGCGCACGAAATCACCCTCGACGACAAGTGGACCCTTGAGCGCGGCCGCGCCTTCATGACCGGCACGCAAGCGCTGATCCGCCTGCCTATGCTGCAGCGCGAGCGCGACCTGAAAGCAGGCCTGAACACCGCCGGCTACATCACCGGCTACCGCGGTTCCCCGGTCACCTCGATCGACCAGACCGCGATGAAGACCAAGAAGCACCTGGATGCGCACCACGTCAAATTCCATCCGGGCATGAACGAAGACCTGGCGGCGACCGCCGTCTGGGGCACCCAGCAGACCAACCTGTTCGAAGACGCCAAGTACGACGGCGTGTTCGCCATGTGGTACGGCAAGGGCCCGGGCGTTGACCGTTGCGGCGACGTCTTCAAGCACGGCAACAACGCCGGCTCCGCCAAGCATGGCGGCGTGCTGGTGCTGGCCGGCGACGACCACGCGGCCAAGTCCTCCTCCACCGCCCACCAGTCGGACCACATCCTGAACGCCTGCGGCATTCCGGTGCTGTATCCATCGTCGGTGCAGGAATACATCGACTACGGCCTGCACGCCTGGGCTATGAGCCGTTACACCGGCCTGTGGGTCTCCATGAAGTGCGTGACCGACATCATCGAATCGGGCGCCGTGGTCGATTTCGACCCGGACCGCGTGCAGATCCAGATGCCGGAAGACTTCGAGCTGCCGCCGGGCGGCCTGAATATCCGCTGGCCGGACACCGTGCTGGACATGGAAGTCCGCATGAACAGCTACAAGTGGTACGCCGCGCTGGCCTACTGCCGCGCCAATAAGCTGAACAAGATCATCTGGGATGCGCCGAAGCCGAAGATCGGCATCATCACCGCCGGCAAGTCCTACCTGGACACCCGCCAGGCGCTGGCCGACCTGGGCATCGACGAGCAAGCCGCGGCCGATATCGGCATCCGCCTGTACAAGATCGGCATGACCTGGCCGTTGGAAGCGGACGGCGTGCACGAATTCGCCAAGGGCCTGGACGAGATCCTGGTGGTGGAGGAGAAGCGCCAGATCCTGGAATACGCGCTGAAGGAAGAGCTGTACAACCTGCCGGACTCCGAGCGTCCACGCGTGGTCGGCAAGTTCGACGACACCGGCGAATGGCACAACAAGGGCAAGACCGGCCACGGCGACTGGCTGCTGCCGGCGACCTATGAGCTGAACCCGGCCCAGATCGCGCGCGCCATCGCTTCCCGTATCGAGCACTATTGCAAGGACCATCCGGTGGCGGCGCGCGTGAAGGAACGTATCGCCTTCCTGGAAGCCAAGGAAGCCGCGCTGAAAAACCTGCCGGCCAAGGCCAACCCGGAAACCGACCGTATCCCGTACTTCTGCTCCGGCTGCCCGCACAACTCCTCGACCAAGGTGCCGGAAGGTTCGCGCGCCCTGGCCGGTATCGGTTGCCACTACATGGTGCTGTGGATGGACCGCGAAACGTCCACCTTCACCCATATGGGCGCGGAAGGCGTGACCTGGGTCGGCCAGGCGCCGTTCACCAACGAGAAGCACGTCTTCACCAACCTGGGCGACGGTACCTACTTCCACTCCGGCATCCTGGCGATCCGCGCTGCCGTGGCGGCGAAGGTGAACATCACCTACAAGATCCTGTACAACGACGCGGTGGCGATGACCGGCGGCCAGAACGTGGACGGCCCGCTCGATCCTGGCATGATTTCGCGCCAGATCGCGGCGGAAGGCGTGACCCCGATCATCGTGGTGACCGACGATCCTGAGAAGTACCCGGACGACTACAACTGGGCGCCAGGCGTCACCGTGCGCCACCGCTCCGAGCTGATGGACGTGCAGAAGGAACTGCGCGACAAGCCGGGCGTGTCGGCCATGATCTACGACCAGACCTGCGCCTCCGAGAAGCGCCGCCGCCGCAAGAAGGGCGAATACCCTGACCCGGCCAAGCGCGCCGTGATCAACGAAGCCGTGTGCGAAGGCTGCGGCGACTGCTCGGTGCAGTCCAACTGCCTGTCGGTGGAGCCGCTGGAAACTGAACTGGGCCGCAAGCGCCAGATCAACCAGTCCAGCTGCAACAAGGACTTCTCCTGCGTCAACGGCTTCTGCCCGTCCTTCGTGACGGTGGAAGGCGGCGACCTGAAGAAACCGAAGAAGGCAGCTGCGGGCGGCGGCGAAGTGCCGGCCCTGCCGGCGCCGGTACTGCCGTCGACCGAGAACCCGTACGGCATCCTGATCACCGGCATCGGCGGCACCGGCGTGGTGACCGTCGGCCAGATCCTGGCCATGGCTGCCCACGTTGAAGGCAAGGGCGCCATCGTGCTGGACATGTCCGGCCTGGCCCAGAAGGGCGGCCCGGTGATGTCGCACGTACGCCTGGCCAACAAGCAGTCCGACCTGCACTCGACCCGCGTGGGCACCGGCAGCGCCGACCTGGTGGTGGGCTGCGACCAGATCGTGACCGCATCGAAAGACGCGCTGTCGCGCATGGGCGAAGGCCGCACCTGGGCCGCCATCAACTCGACCGGCGCCACCACCGCAGCCTTCGTGAAGAACCCGGACTGGCAATTCCCTGGCGCCTCTTCGCAGGGCGAAATCAAGCGCGCCTGCGGCGAAGCCAATGTGGAATTCGTCGACGCCGGCAAGATCGCGACCGCGCTGATGGGCGACTCCATCGCCACCAATATGTTCATGCTGGGCTACTCCTTCCAGAAGGGCAAAGTGCCGCTGTCGGAAGAGGCGCTGATGAAGGCGATCGAGCTGAATGGCGTGCAGGTTGGCTTCAACAAGTCGGCCTTCAACTGGGGCCGCTACTGCGCGCACGACACTGCCGCCGTGACCAAGCTGGCCACCCCGGCTACCGTGATCGAATTCAAGCGTACCCAGTCGCTGGAAGAAGTGATCGCCAAGCGCGTGGAGCTGCTGACCACCTACCAGAACGCCGCTTACGCCAAGCAGTACAGCGACTTCGTGGCGCAAGTACAGGCAGCGGAAGGCGCCCTCGGCAGCAAGAAGCTGACCGAAGCCGTGGCCCGCTATATGTACAAGCTGATGGCCTACAAGGACGAGTACGAAGTGGCGCGCCTGCACAGCGACCCGGCCTTCCGCGAAAAGATCGCCAATATGTTCGAAGGCGATTACACGGTGAAGTTCCACCTGGCCCCGCCGCTGCTGGCGAAGAAGGACAAGGAAGGCCACCTGGTCAAGCAGGAATTCGGTCCGTGGATGATGAAGGCCTTCGGCGTGCTGGCCAAGTTCAAGGGCCTGCGCGGCACCGCCCTCGACGTGTTCGGCTACACCGCGGAGCGCAAGATGGAACGCGCCCTGATCGGCGAATACCGCAACACCGTGGCCGGCCTGCTGGGCAAGCTGGATGCTGACAACCTGGCAACCGCCGTGGCGATCGCCCGCATTCCGGAAGATATCCGCGGCTACGGCCACGTGAAGGAGCGCCACCTGAAAGCGGCCAAGCAGAAGGAAGCAGCGCTGCTGGCTGAGTTCAACAAGCCGAAAGTCGCCTCGCACGCAGCCTAAGCTTGAAATAGCCTGTTACAAAACGGCGCCCCGGGGCGCCGTTTTTTTTCGCACATGCCGCGTTAGAATGGCAGGCTATGAAATTCCGTTCCCTTATCGTTCCAGCCATATTGCTGGCTTTACTCGCCGGTTGCGGCGGTGGCGGCGATGCCGGCACCGGCACCAGCGCCGCCAATGCAACTGCCACCACTGCGCAGCGCGCGCGGCAGGGCGCCCTGATCCAGCCGCGGGCAGCGGCCGCGCTCCCGACCTACACCGCCTTGCAGAACCTGTGCGCTGCGCCGCGCCAGTCGGGCGGATCGAACTGGTATCCGGACCAGCAAGGCACGCTGGACGACGAAAAGGCTTTCCTGCGCACCTGGACCGATGAAACTTACCTTTGGTATCGGGAAGTGCCGCCGCAAGACCCCGACAAATTCAGCACGGCGGTGGACTATTTCAACCAGCTCAAGACGCCGTTGCTGACCGCTAGCGGCAAGCCCAAGGACCGCTACCACTTTACCTACGACACGGCGGTCTACGATGAGTTGTCGCGCGGCGTGGAACTGGGCTATGGCCTGTCCTGGGTGCGCAACACGGGCCCCAACATTCCGCGCACCTGGCGCGTCAGCTCCGTGGTCCCGGGCTCGCCGGCCGACCTGGCGGGCGTGCGCCGTGGCGACAAACTGGAATGGGTCGATTCCAATAGCTTCATTTGGGGCGGTGACGCCGCCACTGTGGCCAAGCTGAACGCCGGCTTGTTCCCGACCAAAGCCGGCGAAAAGCACCAGCTGCTGATGTCGCGCGGCTTCCAGCGACGCCTGGTGACCCTGGCGGCCGCCAAGATCGACGTGGCGCCGGTGCAGAACACCAAGGTCATCGAAACCCCTACCGGCAAGGTAGGCTACATGAGCTTTACCAACCACAACGCGGTCTCCGAGCTGCAACTGATCGAAGCGTTCCGCTCGCTGGAAGAGGCCAAGGTGAACGACCTGGTGCTGGACCTGCGCTATAACGGCGGCGGCCTGCTGGTGATCGCCAGCCAGGTCGCGTACATGATCGCCGGGCCCGGCCCGACCTCGGGCAAGACCTTCGAGCATACCCTGGTCAATGACAAACGCCCGCAGGAAACGCCGCTGATCTTCCTGCCGTTGTCGCTCGCCCTGCGCGCACCCAAGCCCGCGCCTTACCTGAAACCGTTGCCGAAGCTGGACCTGAAACGCGTCACCATCCTGACCGGGCCGGGCACCTGTTCCGCCAGCGAATCCATCATCAACGGCCTGCGCGGCGTGGACGTGGAAGTCAACCTGATCGGCGGCCAGACCTGCGGCAAGCCTTACGCCTTTACTCCCACTCCGAACTGCGGCACTACCTATTTCACCATCCAGTTCCAGGGCGTGAACCACAAGGGCTTTGGCGACTTTAGCGACGGCTTTGCGCCGACTTGCCAGGTGGCGGACGACTTCACCCGCCTGCCGGGCGATCCGCAAGAAGCACTGCTGGCAGCGGCGCTGCACTACCGCGCCACCGGGACCTGCCCGGCTGCGGCGCCGGGAACGCGTGCGCGCGCCGGCGGCGCCGTGCCGGAACCGGAGATGACACCGGTGCGGCCGGCGGTCAGCGAAATTGCGATCTACTCGCGGCCGTAATGCCGCACCATCCATTTAACCCCAATTGCCCGCTGGAGCATATGCATGAATCGTAGCGCCTTGCTGTTCGCCCTGTCCGTCACCGTTCCTTTCGCCCACGCCGCGCCTGACCTCAGCACCGTCGCCGAGCGTTCCGGCTACCAGGCCACGGGCCGCTACGACGAGGTGCAGCGCCTGTGCGCGGATTACCAGAAGGCCTACCCGAAAGCGGTGCGCTGCTTCAGCTTTGGCGAAACGCCGGAAGGCCGCCCGATGCTGGCCATGGCGGTGTCGCGCAGCGGCGCCCTGACCGCCAAAGCGGCGCAGCAGCGCAAGCTGCCGGTGCTGCTGGTGCAGGGCGGCATCCACGCCGGCGAGATCGACGGCAAGGACGCCGGGTTCTGGGCGCTGCGCGAGGCGCTGGACGGCAAGGCGGCGCCAGGCGCGCTGGAAAAGCAGGTGGTGCTGTTCGTGCCGGTCTTTAATGTCGACGGCCACGAGCGCTTCGGCAAGAACCACCGTCCCAACCAGCGCGGCCCGGAGGAGATGGGCTGGCGCGTCACCGCCCAGAACTACAACTTGAACCGCGACTACGTCAAAGCCGATGCGCCGGAAATGCAGGCCATGCTGCGGCTGGTCAACGAGTGGGACCCGCTGGCCTATATCGACCTGCACGTGACGGACGGCGCCAAGTTCCAGCCCGATGTGTCGATCCAGGTCGAACCGGTGCACGGCGGCGATGCGGCGCTGCAGCCGCTGGGCAAGCAGCTGCGCGACAACGTGATGGCCGACCTGCGCAAGCAGGGCTCCGACCCGCGCCACTTCTACATCTCCTTCGACAAGACCGACCAGCCGGATTCCGGCTTTGTCGACAGCATGTCCACGCCGCGCTTCTCGACCGGCTACTTCCTGCTGCGCAACCGCTTCGCCATGCTGGTGGAAACCCACTCCTGGCGCGACTACCCGCACCGCGTGAAGGTGACCCGCAACACCATCGTTTCGCTGATGGACCAGATGGCGCAGCACGGCGCCGCCTGGGCCAAGGCCGCCGCCGAAGCCGATGCGCGCGCGCTGAAGCTGGCCGACATGCCGATCAGCTACAAGACCACCGGGCGCACCGAGATGATCGATTTCCCGGGCTACGAATTCACCCGCACCCCGTCCGACATCTCCGGCGGCACCTGGACCAGATACGACGAGAGCAAGCCGCAAAAGTGGACTGTCCCGCTGCGCGACGAAGTGGTGCCGGACGTGATCGCCAAGGCGCCAGCCGGCGGCTACCTGATCCCGGCGGCGCAGGCCGTGCTGGTCGAGCCGAAGCTGAAACTGCACGGCATCAGCTACAAGCTGCTGTCCAGGGCGCCCGGTAAAGTCGCAGTCGAGACCTTCCGCGCCGATGAAGCCAGGCTGACCGCCACCTCCTTCGAAGGCCACCAGCTGGCCACCTGGAAGGGCGCCTGGAAGGCCGAGCAGCGCGAAGTGGGCAAGAATGCCCTGTTCGTGCCGATCGCCCAGCCGAAAGCGCGCCTGGTGATGACCATGCTGGAGCCGCACAACGCCGATTCGCTGGCGGCATGGGGCATCTTCAACAACTACCTGGAGCGCAAGGAGTATATGGAGGAATACGTGGCCGAGGAGGCCGCGCGCGAGATGCTGGCGGCCGATCCGGCGCTGGCCGCCGCCTTCAAGGCACGCCTGGAAAGCGACCCGGCCTTCGCCAAGAGCCCGCGCGCACGCCTCGACTTCTTCGCCCGCCGCCACGCCACCTGGGACGAGCGCCACAACCTGTATCCGGTGTACCGTAGCGATGTTGTTTACTAAACTGGCCTAAATTAGGGGTGTTTTAGTAATTTTTGATTGCGGGGGAAAATGCAGTAGCGCTATAAAAGCAGCACTATAAAAGGAGACACCATGGGTATTCGACCTTTCGTGGCGCTGTGTGCTGCTTCCGCCGCATTGCTGGCCGCATCGGGCGGCGCCGCGCAGGCGGCCGCACCGGGCAGTCCGGCCGCCGCCGTCAACGTGTTTATCGGCACCGGTGGCGATGGCCACACCTTCCCCGGCGCCAGCCGCCCCTTCGGCATGGTGCAGTTAAGCCCGGATACCCAGGTGCGCCACTTCCGCCAAAGCTACCCATGGGCGGCCGGCTACCGCTACGAGGACAACTCCATCCTCGGCTTCTCCCATACCCATTTCTCCGGCAGCGGCCACTCGGACCTGGGCGACATCCTGCTCATGCCGTACAGCGGCGAGACCAAGCTGGAACCGGGCTATCCTGAGCGCCCCTTCAGCGGCTACCGCTCGCGCTTCAGCCACGCCGACGAGCGCGCGGAGCCGGGCTACTACGCGGTCAAGCTGCAGGACCACGAAGTCGATGTCGAACTGACCGCCAGCGAGCGTGTCGGCCTGCACCGCTACCGCTACGCCAAGGGCGCCAGCGCCAAGGTGATCCTCGACCTGCGCCAGAGCATTTACGATTACTCGAACAAGAACCTGTGGTCCTCGCTGCGCGTGCGCGACAAAAGCACCATCACCGGCATGCGCATCACGCGCGGCTGGGCGCCCGGCCGCCCGGTCTACTTCGCGATGAAGTTCTCGCGCCCGATCGTCGGCCGCACCTTGCTGAACCGCGAAGACGGCGTCGAGTACAAAGGTTTTGCCGGCCCCGGCAAGAGTGCGGCCGACAAGATCCACCTGGAAGGCAAGGCCCTGGTTGGCGCCCTCGATTTCGGTACGCCGGATGACGGCACCCTGCTGGTGAAGGTGGCGCTGTCCGGCGTCAGCGAAGACGGCGCCCTGGCCAACCTGGAAGAAATGCCGGGCTGGGACTTCGACGCCGAACGCCAGCGCGCCGGCACCGCCTGGAACGACGCCTTGTCCGCCGTGGCGATTGAGGCACCGGCCGATATGCGCACCATGGTGTATACAAGCCTGTACCACGCCATGCTGGCGCCAAGCCTGTTCATGGACCGCGACGGCAAGTACCGCGGCCCGGACAACCAGGTGCACCAGGCCAAGAACTTCCGCTACCACTCCACCTTCTCGCTGTGGGACACCTACCGCGCCCTGCATCCTTTGCTGACGCTGGTGCAGCCGGAGCAGCGCAACGCCGACTTCGTCAATTCGCTGGTGGCCTCGCGCCAGCATAGCCCGCACGGCATCCTGCCGGTATGGGCTTTCCACGGCCTGGAAACCTGGTGCATGATCGGCTACCACGCGGTGCCAGTAATCGCCGACGCCTATATGAAAGGCATCAAGGGCATCAACGCCGAGGAAGCGCTGGCCGCCATGACCGCCAGCGCCGAATACGGCCCTTACGGCGGCCTGGAACACTATATGAAGCTGGGCTATGTGCCGATCGACCTGGAGCCGGAAGCGGCGTCGAAGACCGTGGAATACGCCTTTGATGACTGGACCATCGCGCGCATGGCCGAAAAGATGGGCAAGAAGGACATCGCCGCGCGCTACTTCAAGCGCGCCCAGAACTACCGCAACGTATTCGACACCAGGACCGGCTTTATCCGCGCCCGTAAGACCAGCGGCGAATTCCGCGAGCCGTTCAACCCGGTGCAATCCAACTTCGGCAGCGACTACACCGAGGGCAGCGCCTGGCAGTACTCCTGGTATATGCCGCACGATAACGCCGGCCTGGTGTCCATGCTGGGCGGCGACGCCGGCATGGCCGACAAGATCGACCAGGTGTTCGACGCCAAGGTGGAAGACAACGTGTATGCCCATATGGAGGACATCTCCGGCCTGATCGGCCACTACGCCCACGGCAACGAGCCATCGCACCACGTGGCCTACCTGTACAACTATGCCGGCGCACCGTGGAAGACCCAGGCGCGCCTGGGCCAGATCGTCGCCAGCCAGTACCACAACAAGCCGGACGGCCTGGCGGGCAATGACGATCTGGGACAGATGTCGGCCTGGCTGACCTTTACCGCGCTGGGCTTCTACCCGGTGGCGCCCGGCAGCAACGAGTACGTGATCGGCCGCCCCTTCGTCGATAAGGCCGTGCTGAATCTGCCGAACGGCAAACGCTTCACCATCCGCGCCGAAGGCCTGTCGGCCGCCAACGGCTTTGTCGGCAGCGTCGCGCTGAACGGCAAACCGCTGGCACGCAGCTTCCTGCGCCACGAAGACATCATGGCTGGCGGCGAGCTGCTGTTCCGCATGCAGGCCACGCCAAACAAAGAGTGGGGCCGCGAACGCAGCGCCCGTCCATACAGCCAGACGGAGTACAAATAATGAGCATCATCCGCGCTACCTTCACCGCGCTCGCCCTGGCCGCCGTCGCGCCGCTGGCATCGGCGCAATTCGTCGGCAAGATCAGCGACCCGGTCGAGTGGGTCAATCCCCTGATGGGCACCGCCAGCAAGCCTGAAATGTCGAACGGGAATACCTACCCGGCGATCACGGTGCCATGGGCCATGAATATGTGGACCCCGCAGACCGGCAAGATGGGCAACGGCTGGACCTACCAGTACGACGCCGACAAGATGCGCGGCCTGAAGCAGACGCACCAGCCCTCGCCATGGATGAACGACTACGGCCAGTTCGCCGTGATGCCGGTGGTGGGCGCCAAGCGCTTCAGCGAAGATGAACGCGCCAGCTGGTTCTCGCACAAGGCGGAAACCTCCAAGCCTTACTACTACAGCGTTTACCTGGCGGACGCCAATGTCACCGCCGAAATCACACCGACCGAACGCGCCGCGCAGTTCCGCTTTACCTTCCCGCAGTCGGAACAGAGCTACATCGTGGTGGACGCCTTCGACAAAGGCTCCTACATCAAGATCATCCCCGAGCAGCGCAAGGTGATCGGCTACAGCACGCGCTACGCGCGCGGCCCGCTGCCGGCCAACTTCCGCAACTACTTCGTGATGGTGTTCGACAAGCCGTTCACCTCGACCGACGTATGGCGCGGCAAGGAGCTGGTGGCCGGCGCGCTGGAGATGGAAAGCCAGCATAGCGGCGCCATCGTCGGCTTCAAGACCGCGCGCGGCGAGAAGGTGCATATGAGGGTCGCCTCGTCCTTCATCAGCCCCGAACAGGCCGAGTTGAACCTGCAGCGCGAGCTGGCCAGCGACGATTTCGACACTACCCGCGCCCGCGCCAAGGCGGCCTGGAACCAGGTGCTGTCCAAGGTGGAAGTGGAGGGCGGCAGCATCGACCAGATGCGCACCTTCTATTCCAGCCTGTACCGCATGGTGCAGTTCCCGAACAAGATGTACGAGCTCGATGCCGCCGGCAAGCCGGTGCACTGGAGCCCCTACAACGGCAAGGTGCTGCCCGGCTACCTGTATGCCGGCACCGGCTTCTGGGACACCTTCCGCGCCCTGTACCCGTTCCTGAACCTGCTCTACCCATCGGTCAACCGCGAGATGCAGGCCGGCCTGGCCAACGCCTACCGCGAAGGCGGCTGGCTGCCCGAGTGGTCGAGCCCCGGCTATGCCGACATCATGGTCGGCAATAACTCCGCCTCGGTGGTGGCCGACGCCTGGATCAAAGGCTCGCGCAGCAGCGCCGATATCGAGACCCTGTGGGCCGCGCTGAAGAACGGCGCCAACAACGAAGGCCCGATGAGCGCCGTCGGCCGCAAGGGCGTCAAGTACTACAACGAGCTTGGCTACGTGCCTTACGACGTCAAGATCAACGAGAACGCCGCGCGCACGCTGGAATACGCCTACGACGACTTCGCGATCTACCAGCTGGGCAAGGCGCTCGGCAAGCCGGAATCGGAAATCGGCATCTACGCCAAGCGCGCCATGAACTACCAGAAGCTGTTCGACCCGGAGACCGGCCTGATGCGCGGCCGCAACCAGGATGGCAGCTTCCAGTCGCCGTTCAATCCACTTAAGTGGGGCGATGCCTTCACTGAAGGCAATAGCTGGCATTACAGCTGGTCGGTGTTCCACGACATCGACGGCCTGGTCAAGCTGATGGGCGGCCGCGCCGCCTTCGTCAACAAGCTGGATACGGTCATGACCCTGCCGCCGTCGTTCGACGAAAGCTATTACGGCTCGGTGATCCACGAGATCCGCGAGATGCAGGTGGCGAATATGGGCCAGTATGCGCACGGCAACCAGCCGATCCAGCACATGCTCTACCTGTACAACTACGCCGGTGCGCCGTGGAAGTCGCAGTACTGGATCCGCGAAACGCTGAACCGCATGTACATGCCGACGCCGGACGGCTATTGCGGCGACGAGGATAACGGCCAGACCTCGGCCTGGTATGTGTTCTCCGCGCTGGGCTTCTACCCGGTCACGCCGGCGGTCGGCCAGTACGTGGTGGGTGCGCCGCTGTTCCAGCGCGCCACGCTGCACCTGGAGAACGGCAAGCAGGTGCGCATCAACGCGCCGGGCAATGGCGCCGACAAGCGTTACATCCGCGCCGCACGCCTGAACGGCAAGGCGCTCGAACGCAACTGGCTGGGACACGACGAACTGCTGCGCGGGGCTACCTTCGACGTCGAGATGTCTGCCACGCCAAACGAGAAGCGCGGCATTGCCCCGGCCGATGCACCGTATTCCTTCTCGCGCGATGGCAAGTAAGATGCACTACCCGGATTTCTTCGAGCCCGCTACGCTGGAGCGCCACATCGCGCACACGATGGGTTTTTACCATCCGCGCTGCATCGATCCGAGTGGCGGCTTTTACCACTTCTTCAAGGATGACGGCACGGTGTACGACACGGCCACGCGGCACCTGGTGTCGAGCACGCGCTTCGTCTTCACCTACGCCATGGCCGCGCGCCACGGCCACCCGGCTTACATCCATCAGGTACGCCACGGCGTCGACTTCCTGCGCAATGCGCATCGCAATCCCGGCACCGGCGGCTATGCCTGGCTGCTGGAGTGGCGCGATGGCGAGGCCAAGGTGCTCGACGGCGCCAATCACTGCTATGGCCTGGCCTTTGTGCTGCTGGCCTATTCGCACGCGCTGATGGCGGGCCTGGGCGATGCACGCGCCTATATCGACGAAACCTTCGAGCTGATGGAGCAGCGTTTCTGGGAGCCGCAGCACGGGCTGTACGCCGACCAGGCCAGCGCCGACTGGAGCGAACTTGACGCGTATCGCGGCCAGAACGCCAATATGCATGCCTGCGAGGCGATGCTGGCCGCCTACCAGGCCACGCGCGACGCGCGCTTCCTTCGGCGTGCCGAGGAGCTGTCGTGGAACATCACGCAGCGCCAGGCGGAACGCGCCAATGGCATGGTGTGGGAGCACTATCGCAGCGACTGGTCGGTGGACTGGGAATTCAACCTGCACGACAAGGCAAACCTGTTCCGTCCCTGGGGCTACCAGCCCGGCCACTTCACCGAGTGGTCCAAGCTGCTGCTGCAACTGGAGCAGATGGGGCGCCAGGGCGCACCTTTGCAGCGCAGCAGCAGCTGGCTGCTGCCCGCCGCCGAAAAGCTGTTCACGCTGGCGGTGGAGCGCGCCTGGGATGTTGAGAATGGCGGTATCCACTACGGGTTCGCCCCGGACGGCGCGATCTGCGATGCCGACAAATACTTCTGGGTGCAGGCCGAAACCCTGGCCGCCGCCGCCATGCTGGCCGAGCGCACCGGCGACGCGCAGTACAGCGAGTTGTACCAGGAGCTATGGCGCTATTGCTGGACACACTTCGTCGACCATAAATACGGCGCCTGGTACCGCATCCTCACCGCCGACAACCGCAAGTACTCCGACGAGAAGAGCCCGGCCGGCAAGGTGGATTACCACACCATGGGCGCCTGTTACGACATCCTGCGCATGCTGCGCAGCGGGGCTTAACCGCCGCTGCCTGTGCCGGCGGCGATATTCCTGATCATCTGCTCGGAGTAGGTGTCGCCCGTCGCTTCGGTGGCCGCCATCATCGCGCGCCACAGCGGCACGATGCCGACGCCGAGCCGTTCGAAGCGCGCCAGGCCGCAGGCGTAGATGCCGGCATAGGAATCGACCTTGTCGCCCAGCTTGTCGCAGGTTGCAGTCTGCGCTGCGCGGTAGGCTGCCACCGACTCCGCACTCGCGATGCCGGTTTGCGCCACCGCATCGAGCGCCATGGCTTCAGCACCGCCCTCGTGAATCCACGGGTCGCTCTCGCCGACGCCGCCGCGCGTGGTGCTCATCTGCCAGATGTGCGCCATCTCATGCGCCACCAGGCGCGCCAGCATCTCGCGCTTCTTCGGATGGTCGCCGATCATTTGCGCGCCGGAGAAGTGGTAAGCCAGCTGCCCCAGCACCGCGCCGCCATTCATTGAAATGCCTGGACCTTCGAAGCCGCCGATCGACACGGTGATGAACAGTTTCTCCTGCAACGGCCGCTGGTAAGCTTTCTCGTAGTACTGCGCCACTTTTGCGCCCGCATCCAGCAGCGTCTCGCGTGCCCAGTCAGGCGTCTTCGGATCGACCAGGACTTGCACTGCGTCCGCCTGCACCGCCTGCGCCGGGCCGAAGTAGGCATAGCCGCGCTCACCGCCTGGCTTCTGCCGGTTCTGCGGCGGCGCAATCACGTTCTCTTGCTGCAGGCCCGCCAGCCGGATATCGGCGCGCATGGCTTCGCCCTGCAAGTGCCCAAGATACATCGCCGTACCGCCATCGCTGAAGCGGTTGAATGGCGCATAGTTCTTCTCCGGCCGCCCGTCGTAGCGCGTGATCTCGATGCTGGCCGCCTTGAACGGTTTGCCGCCCGCCGAAATCACATCGACCTTCTCCCCGGCCGCCAGCTTCAGCCCCGGCGAACGCACCCTCCATGCCTTCTGCCTGAAATCGCCCACCGCATCCAGCCGGATCTCCTTTACCGCTTTAGGGAAGCGGTACTCCACCCGCCAGGTCTCCGGCGCCACATGACGCACCTCAATCGAAGCCATCGCGCCAGACGGCTCGGCCGCATGCGCGGTGATCGCGATGAATGGCATTAGCGCAGCGATGCATAAGCCAATTGGACGACGCATTGGGGAACTCCCTTCGATAATTGGAAGGAAATAATTCTACCCCGGTAGAGGCAGTGTGTTGCGAATTAAATAATATGTCGGGACGTGCGGCGCAAATGCGATTTGCGCCGCGTCCGTTTGATGCTTATTCCGGCTGCAGCGGAATCACGCCCGGCATGGAGGCTGGGGTGGAGCAGGGCTCTTCGTCGAAGGCGATGTCGCCCAGTGGGTTGGCGATGCCGTCGGTCTTCAGGTCAACGAAGCCGAACAGGTCGCGGTCCATCAGGTGCGATGGCACCACGGTGGACAGGGCGGAGAAGGTGTTCTCCACGCGGCCCGGGTGCTTCTTCTCCCAGTCGCGCAGCATGGCCTTGATCTGCTTGCGCTGCAGGTTTTCCTGCGAGCCGCACAGGTCGCACGGGATGATCGGGAAGTTCTTCACTGCCGCATAGCGCTCGGTGTCTTCTTCCTTCACATAGGCCAGCGGGCGGATCACCATATGCTTGCCATCGTCCGACACCAGTTTGGCCGGCATGCCCTTGATCTTCCCGCCGAAGAACATGTTCAGGAAGAAGGTCTCGAGGATGTCGTCGCGGTGGTGGCCCAGGGCGATCTTGTTGCAGCCCAGTTCATCGGCCACGCGGTACAGGATGCCACGGCGCAGGCGCGAGCACAGGGAGCAGGTGGTTTTCCCTTCCGGGATCAGGCGCTTGACGATCGAGTAGGTGTCCTGGTTCTCGATGTGGAACGGCACGCCCAGTTTTTCCAGGTAGGCCGGCAGCACGTCGGCCGGGAAGTTGGGCTGCTTCTGGTCCAGGTTGACGGCCACGATCTCGAAGTTGATCGGCGCGCGTTCGCGCAGCGTCATCAGGATATCCAGCAGGGCGTACGAGTCCTTGCCGCCGGACAGGCACACCATCACCTTGTCGCCGTCTTCGATCATGTTGAAGTCGCCGATAGCCTGGCCCACCAGGCGGCACAGGCGCTTGTGCAGCTTGTTGTTCTCGTAGGCGATCTTGTCTTCGGCCTTGGTGTCTACAACGGCGTTCATGCTGCTTCCTTGATCTTGAATACTTCCACGCCCACGCCTTCGCAATCCGGATACACGTCAGGCTTCATGGTCGACACGCGTGCTGCGCGCACCTTCGGGTGGGCCAGCATGGCCTGCACCACATCGTCCACCAGGGTTTCCTGCAGGTGCACGTGGCCTTCCGCCATGCGGCGCGCGATGGTCTCGCGCATGAAGTCGTAGTCGACCACTTCGTGCAGCTCGTCGGCTTTCGGGGTCGAATCGGCCAGCGGAATGTACAGGTCGACATTGATCAGGACGCGCTGCTCGCCTTTCTTCTCGAAATCGTGCACGCCGATGTTGATCAGCACTTCATAGTTGCGCAGGAACAGCCGGCGGCAGTCTTGCAGTTGCGGGTGAATCAGGGCGGACAGCATGGTGCTATTCTTTCAAAATTTCAAAAATATTTATTTGGCCAGGAACATCACATCGCGCGGCGACGGCAGCAAATGCTGGCCGCCATCAACCAGCAGGGTAGTGCCGGTCACCGCACGCGCACCGGCCGCATACACCACGGCGTCGGCAATGTCCTCGGGAGTACTGGAACGGCCCAGCGGCGTCTGGGTATGCGCCTTGGCGAAGCCTTCCTCGCTCTGGTCGCCGGACACCATGGTGATGCCGGGCGCCACGCCTACCACCCGGACGCGCGGCGCCAGCGACTGCGCCAGCATCGTGTTGGCGGCCTGCAGCGCCGCCTTGGACAGGGTATAGGACAGGAAATCAGGGTTGAGATTATAAAGCTTCTGGTCCAGCAAGTTCACAACCACGGCCTGGCCGCCTTCCGGCGTGGCGTCATATAGGGCGCGCGCCAGCTGGATCGGCGCCGCCACATTGGCGTGCATATGTGCGTCCAGGCGGGCGTGGCTGAAATTCAGGTCGGTGTCGTAGTCGAACAGCGAAGCGTTATTGACCACGCAGTCGATGCGCCCCAGTGCTGCCAGCGCTGCCGGCAGCAGGCCGCCCACGGCCTCCTCATCGGCCAGCTCGCATTGCAGCGTGACGGCGCGTCGGCCCAGCGCGGCAATCTCCTGCGCCACAGTGCGCGCTTCGTCGTGCGAGTTGCGGTAGTGGACCGCGATGTCCCAGCCGGCGCGCGCCAGGCCGAGGGCGATCTCGCGCCCCAGGCGGCGGCCGGCGCCGGTGACCAGTGCTACGCGTGAAGTTGTGTCAGTCATAGTCAAAGTGAGCAAAATAGCGCCGGGCGGCGCTGAACCGCTACAATGCCGGCATGTCTTTACCAGCACCTTCTCCCGACGCGCTGGCCGCGTCCCAAGCCCTGCAGCGCCTGATCGCCGATGAAATTATCCGGCAAGGGGGCGCCATCCCGTTCTCCCGCTTCATGGAACTGGCGCTGTACGCGCCGGGCCTGGGTTATTACAGCGGCGGCGCCGCCAAGCTGGGCAAGGATGGCGATTTTACAACTGCGCCCGAGCTGAGCGCCCTGTTCGGGCAAACGCTGGCGCACGTCGCAGCCGCTATTATGGACCAAAGCGCCCCGCACATCCTCGAATTCGGGGCGGGCACCGGCAAGCTGGCCAAGGATATCCTGACCGAACTGGCCGCCGCCGGCGTGACAGTCGAAAGCTATTCCATCGTCGAACTGTCCGGCGAGCTGCGCGCGCGCCAGCAGGAACTGCTGCGCGGCTTCCCGCAAGTGCGCTGGCTGGATGCGCTGCCGGAATCGTTCGAAGGGGCGGTGTTCGGCAATGAGGTGCTGGATGCGATGCCGGTGGACGTGGTGACGCGCACCGAGGCCGGCTGGGAATCGCTGGACGTAGCCGCCGCAGAGGACGGCGCGGGCGGCGCGCATTTCGCCTGGCTGCCGGCCGGCCCCGCCGCCGCCGGCTCGGCCCTGGCCGCCCAGATCGGGCGCCAGATCCCGGTGCCCGAGCAGCTGCCGGTCGGCTACGTGACCGAGGTGCACGGCGCCGGCTGCGGCTTCATGGCCACCCTGGCCGCCATGCTGGCCAAAGGCAAGGGCGCCGCCTTCCTGTTCGACTACGGCTTTCCGGCGCGCGAGTACTACCTGGGCGACCGTGCCACCGGCACCCTGATGTGCCACTACCGCCACCACGCCCACCCCGAACCGTTCTACCTGCCCGGCCTGCAGGACATCACGGCCCACGTCGACTTCACCGCCATGGCGCTGGCGGCGCAGGACGCGGGTGCCGACGTGCTGGCCTACAACAGCCAGGCCGGCTTCCTGATCGGCGCCGGCATCGGCGAATTGATGCAGCGTTTCGACCCGGCCGACGCCCTCAACTACCTGCCGCACGCTAGCGCACTGCAGAAATTGCTTTCTCCCGCCGAAATGGGAGAATTGTTCAAAGTCCTGGTGATTGGCCATGGCATCGAGCTGCCCCAGCAATTACTGGCTAGCGACCGCAGCCACCGTTTGTAATATGATTGAGAGATGGGAAAGATACATACTCACTATGACAACCTGAAAGTGGCGCGTGGAGCGCCGCAGGAAGTCATACGTGCTGCTTACAAGGCCCTGAGCCAAAAATATCATCCTGACAAGAATCCGGGGGATGAAAAGGCGGCCCGCATCATGGCGATCGTCAACACGGCCTATGGCACTTTGTCCGATCCGCAGCGGCGCAAGGAGCACGATGAGTGGATCACCCAGGAAGAATGGGAAATCGAATGGCTGGAAAGCACCAAGCATGAGCCGGCGCATGCCGAGCCGGGCTGGTCCGACCAGCTCGACGTGCCGCGCCGGCGCCGGGTGCTGACATCCTGGCGTTTCTGGGGCACGGTCGGCGGCGCCGCCGCGGCCGGCTGGCTGGGCGGCGTGCTGACGATTACCGAGCCGCGTGCCGTGTCCAGCGTGCTGGCCGGCGCCTGGGGCGGCAAGCCGCCCGCCGAACTGACGGCGACCGCTGCCGCCACCCCGAAGATCCACCCTCCGCGTGTGGAAAAAGTCACCCCGGACGATGGCTGGGCCGTCGCCAAACCGTATTCGCCTGAACCGAGCGCTGCCAACGTGCCGCCGCCGATCAAGGTGCTGGCCCTGTCGCAGGTGGTGCTGCCAAGCGCCGCTGTCGATTGCGAGGCCGATGTGGCGCCGCCGGTCGCGCCCAATGGCGAACCATGGCCAAACCAGTCGGGTTATGTGGAAGGCTTCCCGGTCGCCAACAAGGGCGAGGACATGCAGCTGACGCTGGATAACAGCTCCAACGCCGCGCCGGTGTTCATCAAGGTGTATGACCTGGAGCGCCGCTCAAACGTGCGCTATGCCTACGTGCAGCCGCACGACAAGCTGGTGGTCGACCAGCTGTCGAACGGCAAATATGAGATCCGCTACCAGAACCTGAACTTCGCCGGCCAGAACGGCTGCGCGCGAAGCAAAGGCGGTTAGACTTTTATCCAGCCCCGGCAGCCAGCGACTCGCTCAATCCCATGTCCGGGCTGGACATCAGGCGGTAGATGTCCACCAGGATCAGCATGCGCTCATCGATCGTGCCGAGCCCGATCATGTATTCGGAGCTGAAGGCCGTGCCCATGTCCGGCGCCGGCTTGATCTGCTCCGGCATCAGCGTCGTCACATCCGACACCGAATCAACCACCATCCCCACCACGCGCCCGTTGATGTTCAGGATGATCACCACCGTGAACTGGTCATACACCGGCTCGCCCAGCTTGAACTTGATGCGCATGTCCACCACCGGAATGATGATGCCGCGCAGGTTGATCACACCCTTGATAAACTCGGGAGCATTGGCGATGCGGGTCACCGCTTCGTAGCCGCGGATTTCCTGCACTTTCAGTATGTCAATTCCGTACTCTTCGGCGCCCAGCTTGAATGCGAGGAATTCCTTGCCTTGGCTAGCGTCTTCTTGCGCAGTGCTTACTTGCATGGTCTTTTCCTTTAGCAAAGGTCGGTGTTGTCAAAGCGTATCAGAGAGTAAAGCGATTTACGAGTAGGCAAGTTTTAATTGCTACGTAAGTCAAATCTGATTATGCTGGATGTAAAGATTAGTCTATTTAGATCAAGGAGATTTCATGGCGGATCCACACGCCGTCGATGACAACTGGTTGCTGGAAGAAGACGAAGAAGATAAGCAACCGCCATCGGCGGGCTCCCCTGAACAGCGCTTGTGGCGCGTGCTGATTGTGGACGACGACCAGGACGTGCATGCGGTGACCCGCCTGGCGCTGCGCAACGTCAGCTTCAAGGGACGTGAGCTGGAATTGTACTCGGCCTATAGCGGCCGTGAGGCTTTTGAAATCCTGCGCGATACGCCCGACATCGCCCTGGTGCTGCTGGACGTCGTGATGGAAACCGACGATGCCGGCCTGCTGTTGGCGCGCCGTATCCGCGAAGAGCTGCACAACTCCATCGTGCGCGTGGTGCTGCGGACCGGTCAGCCGGGACAGGCGCCGGAACAGCGCGTGATCATCGAATACGATATCAACGACTACAAGGCCAAGACCGAACTCACTACGCAAAAGCTGTTCACCACCGTGATCTCGGCGCTGCGCGCGTACGAGAGCCTGAACATGCTGGAGCGCTCGCGCATCGGCCTGGGCAAGATCCTGGCCGGCGCCACCAACCTGTACCAGATCCATTCGCTGCGCGAGTTCGCATCCGGCGTGCTGAACCAGGTATCGGCCATCCTCGACGTTGGCGCGGACGGCGTGCTGTGCCTGATGCAAGTCGATACCGGCGACACCACCGTGGTGGCGGCGACCGGCGGCTATGCGCCGTTGGCGGAGAACGAGCAGATGCCGCCCGGACACCCGCTGTGGCCGACCATCCGCAAAGCCTTCGAGGAAAAGAAAAGCCAGTTCGAGCATCCGGCCAATGTGCTGTACATCCACACGCAGGAAAACCGCGACGTGCTGATCTCGGTCACGCCGCCGTGGCCGCTGGCCCAGATCCAGCGCGACCTGCTGGAAGTGTTCTGCGAGCGCATCGCCGCTGCATTCGACAACCTGTACATGTTCGGCCAGCTGCGCAAGGCGCAGGAAGCCACCGTGGTGGCGCTGGCCGACCTGGCGGAATTCCGCGACGGCTGCACCGGCGG
Organism: Pseudoduganella sp. OTU4001; assembly: GCF_038440195.1. Classification (NCBI taxonomy): domain Bacteria; kingdom Pseudomonadati; phylum Pseudomonadota; class Betaproteobacteria; order Burkholderiales; family Oxalobacteraceae; genus Pseudoduganella; species Pseudoduganella sp. OTU4001. The sequence continues at coordinate 39,976 of NZ_JASATG010000040.1, forward strand.
CCATGTGCGCCGCGTGCAGCAGCTGTCCTCGGCCATTGCCGCGCGCATGAAGGAGCGCGGCATCTACGACGACGAGCTGACGCCGCAGCTGGTGGACATGATCGGCCTGGCATCCATCCTGCACGACGTGGGCAAGGTGGCGACGCCGGACCATATCCTGCTGAAACCGGGCGCCCATACCGACGAGGAACGGGCCTTGATGCAAACCCATGCGGCAGTCGGGCGCAGCGTGCTGGAGCGGGCGGCCAATATGGTCGACGGCGTCAGCTACCTGACTTACGGCGCGGAAATTGCAGGCGGCCACCATGAGCATTGGGACGGCGGCGGTTACCCGAACCAGCTCAAGGGCAAGAACATCCCGCTGTCGGCGCGCATCGTGGCGGTGGTCGATGTGTTCGACTCCCTGCTGCACGAGCGCCCCTACAAGGAACCATGGCCGTATCCGGAAGTGATGACCTATATCCGCGACCGTGCCGGCAGCCAGTTCGATCCGGAAGTGGTGGCGGCCCTGATCGATGTGGTGGAACGCAATCCCGGCCTGGGCCAGGCCTGACAAGCCCAACTGTGGCAGCCGCGCCGCGCTGCCACCCTTCATTCTCACGCAAATTCACGGCGCGCATTAGAATAGGGGCAGCCCTTGCCCCACGCCGAATGCCATGAATGAATTGAAGGGCCTGACAGCGCTGGTCATCGAGCCCAATCCCAGCATGCGCGCCAGCTTGCATAATATGCTGAGCCTGTGCGGGCTGGACCGCATCGAAGACGCAGCCAGCTCCAACCAGGCGGTCCGCGCCCTGGAAACGAAGACTTACGACCTGATCCTGTGCGAGTACGCGCTGGAAGGCGGCCAGGATGGCCAGCAGATGCTGGAGGACTTGCGCCATCACCGCCTGATCAATGCCGGCACCATGTTTTTCATGGTCACGGGGGAAGGCCAGTTCAGCAAAGTCGTCAGCGCCGCCGAGCTGATGCCCAACGATTACATCCTCAAGCCCTTTGCCGCCGACTGCATGCTGGAGCGCATCTGGCGCGCCCAGGACCGGCGCAACGCCCTGGTGCCGATCCACCAGCTGGTGGACATGGGTGACTTGCGCGCCGCGATCGAAGCCTGCGAGGACGGCGAAGCCGCGCAGCCGCGTTTTGCCACCGAATTCCGCCGCATGCGGGCGGAGCTGCATATCCAGACCGGCGAGCCGGAGCTGGCGGAGCCGATTTACGCTGCATTGTGGGAGTCCCGGCACATCCACTGGGCGCGCCTGGGCCAGGCCAAAACCCTGTACCTGCGTGGCCGCTACGACGAGGCGCGCGGCATGCTGGAAGACTTGTTGGGAAAAAACAGCCGCTTCCTCGACGCCTACGACTGGCTGGCGCGCACCCATGAAGCCAATGGCGACCTGGCGGCGGCCCAGGCCGTGCTGAACCGCGCGGTGGAGCTGTCGCCCCATGCGGTGCGGCGCCTGCGCCGGCTGGGCGAGGTGGCGCTGGAGGCGGGCGATATCGAGGCGGCCGAACGGGCCCTGAAGCAGGTGGTCAGCAAGACCCGCTATTCGGAATTCCGCACGCCGGAAGACCATGCCAAATTGGCGCAAACCCTGGTCAAGAAGGGCGACCCGGTGGCGGCAGCGGCCGTGATCCGCGACCTCGACAAGTCGCTGGCCGGCACCCGCAATACCGACGTCTGCAGCGCCATCGCCTCGGCCGCGCTGCATGAATTCACCGGCAACACGGCGCGCATGAATGCTTCGCTCGATTACGCCGTCAACGGCGCCCGCATCGCCAGCGGCTTGTCCAATGAAATGAAGATGGAGCTGGCGCGCACCTGCCTGGATGCGGGCAAGGAGGAGCAGGCCACCGAGGTCATGCGCGACGTGATGCGCAACTCCGCTTCGCCGGTCGCCATGGCGCGCGCCATGCGCATGATGGAGCAGAGCGGCCATGCCGAACTGGCGCAGCGCCTGGCGGACGAGAGCCGCAACGAGGTCGGCGAAATGGTGGCGGCCGGCGCGGCGCTGGCAAAACGCGGCGACTTCCGCGGCGCGGTCGACCTGATGCTGGAAGCGGTCGCCAAGCTGCCGGACAATGCGCAGGTGGCCTTCAATGCGGCGGTGGCGATCCTGAAATGCCTGGAAAACGAGGGCTGGGACGACGCCCTGGGCCGCCATGCGCTGGCGCTGGTGGCCACCGTGCGGCGCCTGGACCCGGCCAACAACAAGCTGAATGCCTTGGCAGGATTGCATCAGGATATATTGAAGAAATACAACATTCGCCCGGCGGCGCGGCGCGAAGCTGGAGTGCGCGTCGCGATCTGATAGCTGCTGGGGCTACAATGGGCTATGAGCTCCAGCACCAACCCCAATCCAGAAGACCGCCCGGTCCGCGCCTACCTGCTGAAAAAGCTTTGCAGCGATGACGAGGGCTTGTTTGCACTCGGCGTATCGATCGCGCGCGTGGTGCAGATGGCCGATTCCGACGACCAGGGCACGCAAAGCCTGGCCTACCACGTGCTGTCAGACGTGGCACTGACCCAGAAAATCCTGCGCCTGGCGAATACCCCGCAATACCGGCAAGCCTCGGGCGCGCCGGTGACCACCATTTCCCACGCGATTTCGCTGCTGGGTTTCGATAATGTGAAGACCACGGCGCTGGCCATGCTGCTGGTCGATACCTTGTCCAACAGCAAGCATGCGCAGAGCGTGCGGGTCGAGCTGGAGGCGGCGCTGTGCGCCAGCCTGGTGGGGCGCGAACTGGCGCGCTACAGCCCTTACCAGAAGGCGGAGGAGGCGGCCATCGGGGCGCTGTTCAAGAACCTGGGGCCGCTGCTGATCGCTTCGCGCGAGCATGAGCGATTCCGTGAAATCAATGCGCTGATCGCGGCCGGCCAGCATTCGCAGGCGCAGGCCTCGCAGATGATCCTGGGCAGCACGTATGACACGCTGACGGCGGCCGTGCTGCGCGAATGGAAAATCCCGGATGTGATCGTGCGTTCGCTGGTGCCGCTGCCGGCCGGGACGCTGCGCCCGCCGCCGGACCGCAACGAATGGGTGCGCCAGGTGGTGACCTTCGGCATGGAGGCGGCGCGCGCCCTGACCCGGGCCGGCGGCGCCAGTGCCGACGATGTGCGCATGCTGCACCAGCGTTTCGGCAATGCGCTGGGGCTGGAGCGCGAGCAGGTCACCAAGGTGCTGACCGGGGCGCGCAGCAGCATGGATGCGCTGCTCAACAGTATGCAAATGGATGGCAGCAGCGGCGGCGTGGCCAGCGAGCCCGGCGATCCCTACGCCGAGACAGGCGGTGCCGGCGCGGCGGGCACCTTGCCCAGCGTGCTGGCGCTGGCCAGCCTGGATGCCGGGGCGCAGGAGGGCGCTTATCCAAGCGGCAAACCGTACGACGCGCGCGAGCAGCTGCTGGCGGGCGTGCAGGAACTGACCGAGATGCGGGTGCAGGGCAAGGCGCGCGTCAATGAGCTGATCCAGCAGGTGCTGGAGACCTTGTACCGCAGCATGGGCTTCCGCTTTGCGACGGTGTGCTTGAAGGATACCAAGGCGGGGCAGTTCCGGGCCCGGATTTCGCTGGGGGACCGGAGCGGGCCGCGCCAGGAGGGCTTTGTGTTCCCGCTGCAGGGGAAGGATTTGTTCCACCTGGCGTTGGATAACGACGCGGACCTGATGATCGCCGATGCGAGTGCGCCCAAGATCCGCGACCTGCTGCCGCAGTGGCACCTCGATTTGCTGCCGGATACGCGCAGTTTTATCGTGCTGCCGCTGGTGGTGCAGGGCGTGCAGCTGGGCTTGTTCTACGCGGACCGCTCACAGCCGGCGCCGGAAGGGGTGCCGCCGGATGAGACTTCGCTGATCCGGGCGCTGAAGGCGCAGGTGCTGGCGGCGCTGTCGCCTTAAACCGGTTCCGGCAGCCGCCCAGCCAGCGCCTCGAACTCCGCCACCGGCATCGGCCGCGCAAACAGATAGCCCTGCGCTTCATTGCAGTATTTGCTGCGCAGGAACTCCACCTGCGCCTCCGTCTCCACGCCCTCGGCCACCACGCCCAGGCCCAGGGAATGCGCCAGCCCAATGGTGGCGGTGACGATCACCGCATCGTTCGGATCGCTCTCGATATCCTTCACAAAGCCGCGGTCGATCTTGATCCGGTCGATCTCGAACAGCTTCAGGTAGCTGAGCGATGAATACCCGGTGCCGAAATCGTCAATCGCCACGGTAAAGCCGCGCGCCCGCAGCTCGCGCAGCAGGTGGCGCGAACGTTCCGGATCCTGCATCGCCGCCGACTCGGTAATCTCCAGTTCCAGCAGCGCCGGATCGATCCCGCTTTCGTCCACCAGCCGGTCCAGTAGCGGCAGCAAGGCCCCGCCATGGCACTGGCGCGCCGACAGGTTGACGGCCAGGCGCTGGCGGCCTTTCCAGCGCTGCAGCAGGCTGACTGCCTGCGTCAGCACCCACTCGCCCAGCGGCAGGATCAGCCCCGACTCTTCCGCAATCGGGATAAAGCGGTCCGGCCCCACCATGCCCAGCTCCGGATGGTGCCAGCGCAGCAGCACCTCAGCCCCGATCACGCGCCGGCTGCCCAGTTCCACCTGCGGCTGCAGGTAAAGCTCAAATTCCTTGCGCTCGAGCGCCTGCCACAGCCGGTTTTCCATCAACAGCCGCTCATGCGTCGCGGCATTCATGGCCGCCGAGAAGAACTGGAAATTGCCGCGCCCGTGGCTCTTGGCGGCATACATCGCCGTGTCGGCATGCTTGAGCAGGGTCGGGCTGTCGCCGCCATCCTGCGGGAACATCGCCACGCCGACGCTGGTGCCGGTGTGGATGGTCTTGCCCGCCAGCTGGAACGGCTCGGCCAGCGCATTGACGATGCGCATCGCGATATGGGTCGCGTCGGCCGGCGTCACCGTGCCGCACGTCACCACGATGAATTCGTCGCCGCCCAGGCGTGCAATGGTATCGACCTCGCGCAGCAGTTCGCGCAGGCGTTCGGCCACCGCCACCAGCAGCTGGTCGCCGGTGGCGTGGCCATGGGTGTCGTTGATTTTCTTGAAGTGGTCGAGGTCGAGGAACATCAGCGCGGCCGTGCCTTGCAAGCGGCGCGTCTGCGCCAGCAACTGGTCCAGGCGCAGGTTGAGCGAGAGACGGTTGTCCAGCCCGGTCAGCGGATCGTGGTGGGCCAGGCGGTAGATGCGTTCCTGGGCGCGCTGCTGTTCGGTCAGGTCGTGCAGGATGGCGACGAAGATGTTGCCGTCCGGTAGCTCGACTTCGCTCACCGAGATCGCGATCGGCAGCGTGCTGCCATCCGAACGGCGGCCGCTCGATTCGTGTTCGTGCGTGTCGCCATTGGCGATATTGCGCAGCAGGCGGGCCGCGCTGTCGCTCTCCGCTTCCGGCAGCAGGCGCGCCAGCGGCACCCCGGCCAGCGCGTCGGGCGCGTAGCCGAACAGGCGGCCGGCCGCCGCGTTGGCCGACACCAGCAAACCATCGGCGCCGATGGTCAGGATGGCGTCGGCCGCCTTGTCGAGGATGGCTTGCAGGCGCGCTTCGCGTTCGCGCAGGCGCGCCGTGGATTCCTTGACCTGCTGCTGGATCTGGGCCCGCTCGCCGCTGGTCAGCAGCATCAGCGCCCCCAGCAGGCCAGTCAGCAGCAGGCCTGCGCTCAGCACCAGCCAGCTTTGCCAGCCATGCTGCTGCGCCATATAGGCCGGCGATGGTTCCAGCACCAGCTCGTATTCGCGCCCGCCAAAGCTGAGCTTGCGCCAGTAGTCGTCGCTGCCCGGGGCGCGCGACAGCTCATCGACCAGCGTGGTCGGGCCCGGCGTGCCGCGATCCACCAGGCGCGCCTGCATATGCGGGAAGTCGGCGCCGGCCAGCGCGCCGCGCACATAGGAATCGATCTGCATCGCCAGCATCAGCATGCCGACGGCCGGCTGGCCATCGCCCGGCTCGACCGCCTGCAGCAGCACCACGCCGCTGCCTTCGCCCGGCTGCGACAGCAGGACCGGCGCGCTGGCCACCGGCCGTCCGCCCGACAGCGCCGCGCGCACCGCTTGCGCGCGCACCGGCTCGGCCAGCCAGTCCAGGCCCTGGTAATGACGGCGCGAGGCCGGTTCGATGAACAGGGTCACCATATGCTCGCCGGGCGCCAGCGTGGCATGTCCGTGCGGGGCATGGCTGTGCGAGTGGCCGGGCGTGGAAGAGGGCGCAATAATGCTGAACTCAGGATCGATCTTGTCGCGCGCCCAGGCGTCGAATTCCGGACGTTCGGCGGCGCTGACCGGGCGCAGCCAGGCCATCGACAGCAGTTCGGGGCGCTGGTCGAGATAGCCGTGCGCAATCTTGTCGAAGCCCTGTGCATTCATGCCGCGCCCGTAGCGGTTGATGGCGCGCGCCATTGCCAGCAGATAGCGCTCGTGTTCGCTGAAGCGGGCTTGCAGCAAGTCGCCCACCTGCTGCGCCTTGAGGCGGAAACCTTCCAGGTGCTGGCGGGTTTCCCAGCGCGCCACCAGCACGTAGAGCAGTACGCACAGCGTCACCAGCAATAGCTGCGGCACGCCCACCAGCAAGCGGCGGCGCTGCCACAGGCTGCGGGGCTGGCCGATCAGTACCCAGCACAGCGGCGCCGCCAGCAGCACGCCGATGGCGTCGCCAATCCACCAGGTCAGCCAGCTGGTCAGCCAGCCATGGCGCGGGATCGCTCCCACCGCGACGGCGACGCCGTTCGACAGCGTGCTGCTGGCCAGGGTCACAAACACCGCCAGCAACAGGAAGCGCAGCACGTCGCGGCCGGCGCCGATTTCCGGACGGATCGCGCGGCGGAAGTACAGCATGCCCAGCCAGGCCTGCAGTGCCGAACCGGCGGCAGCGGCCAGTGCGGCCAGTCCCTGCGGCAGCGGCGGCAGCGCGAGCGGGTTAGGCGCGCCTGGCAAAGGCAGGAAGTTGATCAGCAGGGCGCCGATCGCGACACCGGGCAGCAGGCGCGGACCGAAAGTGACCACCGCAGCCAGCGCGAAGCCGGCCGGCAGGAACAGCGGGCTGGCGTAACCAGGCGCCAGCGACAGGTAGAGACAGAAGCGGCCAACAATGGCGTAGACCGCCAGCAGGATCAGGTTGGCGGCCAGCGTACGCTGCCAGCCGGAGGCGGGATGGGTCACGGAAAGAAGGCTCCGGGTATGCGGGATAAGTTGACCGATTTTAAAGCAAAACGTGCAACGTAAAAACAACACTTGCATTTTTGCAGGACTAGCCCTTACAATCTCGCCCCGAAGCGCACGGTCATGCAGCGTTTGCGAAATAAGCAAATAACAGTATTGACAGTGTTGAGAAGTTGCTTCATACTCTGCGGTTCCTTCGCGGAGGGGTGGCCGAGTGGTTAAAGGCAGCAGACTGTAAATCTGCCCTCTTATGAGTACACTGGTTCGAATCCAGTCCCCTCCACCAAAGCTTGCAGGAAGCTGAGTGAAGTTGTAGTCGAATGTAGTCGGAACCTCGCGGGTGTAGCTCAATGGTAGAGCTGAAGCCTTCCAAGCTTAAGACGAGGGTTCGATTCCCTTCACCCGCTCCATGCAGCACAGTAGTAAAAATAAGCCCTTGTAGCTCAGTGGTAGAGCACTCCCTTGGTAAGGGAGAGGCCACGTGTTCAATCCACGTCAAGGGCACCAGAATTCTGCAGTATCCATCTGATAGTCGGGCGCGTGCCCAGCAACTCAAACATTGTTAGGAGTCTAAAATGGCAAAAGAAAAGTTCGAGCGGACTAAGCCGCACGTGAACGTTGGCACCATCGGTCACGTTGACCATGGT